>DATBOO010000098.1:0-7179 GCA_036553725.1 Acidimicrobiales bacterium
TCGACCACGAACGTTCCGGCGATCAGCGCGCCGATGTTGACCCCGGCCCCGGCCAGCAGGGAGAAGGTCGAGGGCCGGAAGGCGTGTCGCCACATGATGAAACGGGAGGACAGCCCCTTGGAGCGGGCCATGGTGATGAAATCCTCCTGCAATGTGCTGATCAGGTCCGACCGCAGGAGGCGGTAGTAGACGGCGATCGAACCGGCGGTGATGGCCAGCGAGGGGAGGATCATGTTGTGAAGGTTGGCCGCCGGGTCCTGGGTGAACGGCACGTAGCCGGTGGCCGGGAACCAGCCCAGGCCCACGGCGAAGATGGCCACCAGGATCGGGGCGATGACGAAGGGGGGCAGGGCGAGCATCCCGAACGTGCCGGTGGTGGCCACGTTGTCCACCGGACGGTTGGGCCGCCGCGAGGTGATCAGGGCCAAAGGGATGGCCACGGCGAAGGCGATGATCTGGGAGATGATGATCAGCTCGATGTCGATCGGCGCCCCGGTGGCCAGGATGTGGGTCACCGACTGGTGATTGAGGTACGACTGGCCGAGGTCGCCGTGGAAGATGGCCGTGATCCAGGTGGTGTACTGCTGCCACAGGGGCTTGTTGAGGCCCAATTGGTGGAGGAGGATCGCCTTGTTCTGGGCGGTGTCGTTGGCCCCGAGGATGATGGTCGCCGGATCGCCGGGGAGCAGGTGGATCAGCAGGAAGGCGAGGACGGAGATGATGAACGACACCACCACCAGCTGGATGAACCGTCGTAGGAGGTACTTGCCCATGGAATCGGGGTGACTGAACCGATGGCCCGGCGGCGGTCAGGCCAGCCAGATCTGGGTCGGGACGAAGATGCCCTCGTTGTAGGCGTACTGGGGGCTCCCGTCGGGGAGGATCGGGTTGTTGAAGTTCTGGACCCGGTTCTGGGCCACCTCGGAGAAGAGGTACTGGTCGATCCACAGGTAGGGGAGGTCCTGGGCCAGCCGCTCGTTGACCGTCCGGTAGGCGGTCACCCGGGTGGCGGTGTCGGTGGTGTGGCGGCCGGTGAGCATGGCCGTCTCGATCTGGGGGTCGTTGTTCCGCGGGAAATTGAGGCCGATCCCCCCAATCGGCGAGATCGTCGTGGTGCTGAACCAGACGTAGTTGAGGTCGGGGTTCACTGCCCCGAATTGGTAGAGGGTGGCGGCCTGGAAGTTGCCGACCACGAAGTCGGAGATGATGTTGGCCTGCTGTACCTGGTTGATGGTGATGTTGAAGCCCACCTGGTTCCACATCTGCTGCACGATCTGGATGAGCTTGCCCAGCAGCGGGTCGGTGATGGTGATCAGCTGGAGGCTGGGCGTCCCGTGCTGCGCTTTGTACTCGTTGACCAGGGCCTTGGCCCCGGCGGGGTCGAAGGTGGGGTAGCCGGTGTTGCTGTAGTACGGCGAGTCGGACAGGAACAACCCGTTGATCGGCTTGGCGAAGCCCCCGCCGAAGAGACGTTGGATGGTGGCGACGTCCAGGCCCTTGGCCAGGGCCTGGCGCACCCGGAGGTCGTTGGTCGGGGCGACGGCGGTGTTCAGCACGAGGAAGGCCATCGTGGGCTGGCCGATGACCCCGGTGCGGGTGTCGACCAACTGGTAGCCGGACCCGCCCGAGCCGGAGAACCGGTTGATGGTGTTGGCGTCGGTGGACTGGATCATGTCCACCACCCCGGTCCGCAGCGACGCCTCCCGCTGCACGGTGTCGGGGATCGGCTTGAAGGTGATCTGGTCGAGATAGGGGAAGCCGCTCCGCCAGTAGCTGGGGTTGCGGGTGGCGGTGAAGTGGTCGTTCGGCTGCCATTGGGAGTAGATGAACGGCCCGGTGCCGATCGGCTTCGGCGCCGTAGAGGGATGGGCGGTGACCGCTTGGATCATCGCCTCGGCCACCACGTACCCGACCTGGGTGGTCAGCCCGGAGGAGAATGTGGGGTTGGGCCCGGTCAGCGTGTAGACCACGGTCATGTCGTCGGGCGTGGTCACCGACGCCACCTGCTTGAGGGCGACACCGGTGAGCAGGGACACCTTGAGGGCGTCGTAGTTGGCCTTGACCACCGCCGAGGTGAGGTCGGACCCGTCGTGGAACTTGATGCCCGAGCGCAGGGTCAGGGTCCAGGTGTCGAAGGTCGAGTTGCTGGTCATCGACTTGGCCAGGTAGGGCTGGATGGAGCCGTCAGCCGCCACCGCCATCAGCGGGTCGTAGATGGCGTTGGCGTACAGGTACCCGTTGGTGTCCCAGTGGTTGGTGGGCGGGTAGAACCCGTCGATGTCGGCCAGCGTCCCGACGGTGAGCGACCCACCCCGCTTGGGTGTGCCCGTGCCGACGCCGGGTTTCGAACCGGTCGGACTGCCCGCCGACCCGGAGCTGGACGAGCAGCCGGCCAGGAGGCTCGGGGCCCCGGCACCGAGGGCGACGGCGCCGCCGGCGACGGCACTCCGTGACAGGAAGCTGCGGCGGCTGATCTCGTTACCCGATGCCATGGTCATCCCCCTTTTGCTCTCCCCCTGCCCGATACCGCTCATCCCTGCGGTCGGGACGGATGCACTCTGCCACAGGCGCCACCCGCTGTGGGGGCACGTTACCGCCAAGTAGGCGGACGGTCCATGGGGGTCCGGACCGGGTACGTGCCCCGCGGGCCGGGCTGAGTACCATGCGGTCGATGGAAACCGCCACCGGGTCCCGGCCCCGGCGCCCGGCCCGGGCCCGGGGGCGGGGGCGGTGATGCTCGCGGTCGGCCTGACCGGCGGCATCGGTTCCGGCAAGTCGACGGTGGCCGACCTGCTGGTGGGCCACGGGGCCAAGCTGGTCGACGCCGACCTCATCGCCCGGGAGGTGGTGGAGCCCGGCGGACCGGCATACCAGCCCCTGATCGACCGGTTCGGACCGGGGATCGTCGACGGCCAGGGCCGGATCGACCGCCCCCGGTTGGCGGAGCTGGCCTTCGGGCACCCTGACGCCCTGGCCGACCTCAACGCCATCACCCACCCGGCCATCGGCGTGGAGATGATCGCCCGCAAGGACCGCTACGCCGACACCGACGAGATCGTCGTGCTGGACATCCCGCTGCTGCGGCCCGTCCATCGCGACATGCTGGGCCTGGCGGCGGTGGTGGTGGTCGACGCCCCGACCGAGGTGGCCCTGGAGCGCCTGGTCGGCCTCCGGGGTATGGACCGGGCCGATGCCGAGGCCCGGATCGGCTCCCAGGCCGACCGTGCGTCCCGCCTGGCCGGCGCCGACCTGGTCATCGACAACGCCGGCGACCACGACCACCTCACCGCCGAGGTGGAGCGGGTCTGGGCCGTCCTGGTGGCCATGCGCCGGGCGGACGCCTGACGGGGCCGTCACACCCTCCCGGTACCATCGAAAGGTGCCCGACTTCCAGGTGGTCTCGCCGTTCCGCCCCGCGGGCGACCAACCCCAGGCCGTCGCCGGTCTGGTCGAGGGCCTGGGGCGCGGCGACCGCTATCAGACGCTGCTGGGCATCACCGGATCGGGCAAGACGGCCACCATCGCCTGGACCATCGAGGCCGTGCAGCGGCCCACGCTGATCATCGAGCCGAACAAGTCGCTGGCCGCCCAGCTGGCCGCCGAGCTCAAGGACTTCTTCCCCCGCAACCGGGTGGAGTACTTCGTCTCCTACTACGACTACTACCAGCCCGAGGCGTACGTGCCGTCGTCGGACACCTACATCGAGAAGGACTCCTCGATCAACGACGAGATCGACCGTCTGCGCCACGCCTGCACCTCCTCGCTGCTGTTGAGGCCGGACACCATCGTGGTGGCCTCGGTGTCCTGCATCTACGGACTGGGGTCGCCGGACGAGTACCGCGACCGGATCGTGGCCCTCCGGCCCGGTGAGGCGCACGATCAGCGTGCGCTGCTCAGGCAGCTGGTGGACCTCCAGTACAGCCGCAACGACGTGGCCCTGTCCCGAGGCCAGTTCCGGGCCCGGGGCGACACCCTGGAGATCCACGCCGCCTACGAGAGCCACGCCGTCCGCGTCGAGTTCTTCGGGGACACGGTGGAGCGGATCCGTCCCTTCGACGTGACCACCGGGGAGATCGGTGACGAGCTCGAGGAGCTGGTGGTCTTCGCCAACACCCATTACGGCGCCGGCGACGAGCGCCTGCAGAGGGCCGTCGAGACCATCGAGGTCGAGCTCCGCGAGCGGCTCGGTGAGCTCAACGGGGCCGGCAAGCTCCTCGAGGCCCAGCGCCTGCGCATGCGCACCGAGTACGACCTCGAGATGCTGGCGGAGACCGGGGTCTGCAGTGGAGTGGAGAACTACAGCCGGCACCTCGACGGGCGGGCGCCGGGCGAGGCGCCCTTCACCCTGCTCGACTTCTTCCCCAAGGACTTCCTGGTCGTCCTGGACGAGAGCCACGTGGCCGTGCCCCAGCTGCGGGGCCAGTACGCCGGTGACCGGTCACGCAAGGAGACGCTCGTCGACCACGGCTTCCGCCTCCCGTCGGCCATGGACAACCGGCCCCTGCGGTTCGAGGAATTCATCGAGCGGACCGGCCAGGCCATCATGCTGTCGGCCACCCCCGGACCGTGGGAGCTCGAGCACAGTGCCAACATCGTCGAACAGGTGATCCGGCCGACCGGGCTGGTCGACCCCGAGGTGGACATCCGGCCGACCACCGGGCAGATCGACGACCTGCGTGAGCGGATCGACGCCACCGTGGCCGAGGGCCACCGGGTGCTGGTGACCACCCTCACCAAAAAGATGGCCGAGGACCTGAGCGACTACCTGGCCGAGCAGGGCATCCGGGTCCAGTACCTCCATTCCGACGTCGACACCATGGCCCGAATCGAAATCCTCCGTGAGCTGCGGCTCGGGGCGTTCGACGTCCTGGTGGGGATCAACCTGCTCCGCGAAGGGCTCGACCTCCCCGAAGTGGCCCTGGTGGCCATCCTCGACGCCGACAAGGAGGGCTTCCTCCGCTCGGCGTCCTCCCTCATCCAGACCATGGGGCGGGCCGCCCGGAACGTCAACGGGCGGGTGGTCATGTATGCCGACCGGATCACCGACTCCATGACCGAGGCCATCGGCGTGACCCAGCGCCGACGCGCCCGCCAGATCGCCTACAACGAGGCCAACGGCATCGACCCCCGCTCCATCACCAAGGCGGTGACCGACATCCTCGAGCGGGTACGCGGTGAGGGCATCGGCTCGGCGGCGGTCACCGCCGGGCCCCACAGCCGGTCGGCGGCCGAACGGGCCCAGAGGGGACGGACCGGAGGAGGGGACCCCCGGACGGCCGCCGCCCAGCTGGTCCTGGAGCTCGGTCCGGACCCCGACGGGCTGTCCGCCCTCATCCACCGGCTCGAGGCCGAGATGAACCGGGCGGCCGAGGAGTTGCGGTTCGAGGAGGCCGCACTGCTCCGCGACGAGGTCACCGAGCTGCGGTCGCTGCTGGTCCGGGATCCGGTGGACGGCTCGGCCGTGCTCGCCGGCAGCACCGCCGATGTCGACGCCACCGTCGGTCTCTGACCGCCGGACCGTGACCACCGCGCCGGTATCCTCGACCGATGACTGATCGTCTGGTGGTGCGGGGAGCACGCGAGCACAACCTCCAGGATGTCTCGCTCGACCTCCCTCGCGATCGGCTCATCGTGTTCACCGGCCTCTCGGGGTCGGGCAAGTCCTCCCTGGCCTTCGACACCATCTACGCCGAGGGCCAGCGGCGGTACGTCGAGTCGCTCTCCGCCTACGCCCGGCAGTTCCTGGGCCAGATGGACAAGCCCGATGTCGACTTCATCGAAGGCCTGTCACCGGCCATCTCCATCGACCAGAAGTCGTCGTCGCGCAATCCCCGCTCCACGGTGGGGACGGTCACCGAGGTCTACGACTACCTGCGGCTGCTGTACGCCCGGATCGGCAAGCCGCACTGCCCGAGCTGCGGGCGACCGGTGGCCCGCCAGAGCCCCCAGCAGATCGTCGACCGGATCCTGGCTCTGGACGAGGGGACCCGATTCCTGGTGCTGGCCCCGGTGGTGCGGGGCCGGAAGGGGGAGTACAGCGCCCTGCTGGACGACCTGGCCAAGCAGGGGTTCGCCCGGGTCCGGGTGGACGGGACCACGGTCGAGCTGGCCGACCGGGGGAGCGTGGACCTGGCCCGTTACGAACAGCACACCATCGAGGTGGTGGTCGACCGCCTGATCCGCCGGGATGACATCCACCGACGTCTCACCGAGTCGCTCGAGACGGCCCTGTCCCTGGCCGAGGGGGTGGCCGAGGTGGTGGTGGTGGACAGCGACGGCACCGAGCAGGAGGCGATCACCTTCAGCCAGCACCTGGCCTGCACCCACTGCGGCCTGAGCTTCGAGGACCCCTCCCCCCGGAATTTCTCCTTCAACTCGCCCTACGGGGCCTGTCCCGAGTGCACCGGCCTCGGCACCCGCTACGAGGTCGATCCCGAACTGGTGGTGCCGGACCCGACCAAGTCGCTGGCGGAAGGGGCCCTGGCCCCGTGGTCGGGGACCCGCAGCGAGTACTTCAGCCGGATGGTGGCGGCTGCCGCCCAGCTGGGGGGGTTCTCGATGGACGACCCCTGGGAGAAGCTCCGCAAGTCGGACCAGAAGCTCGTGCTGTTCGGGACGGGCAACAAGCAGGTCCATCTCCGGTACCGCAACCGCTACGGGCGTCAGCGGTCGTTCCACACCGCCTATGAGGGGATCGTGCCCTGGCTGCAGCGGCGACACACCGAAGCCGAGTCCGACTTCCTCCGGGACAACCTCGAGAGCTTCCTGCGGGAGGTCCCCTGCCCAGCCTGCGGCGGGGCGCGCCTGCGTCCCGAGTCGTTGGCGGTCACGGTGGGGGGCTACTCGATCTTCGCCCTGTGCTCCCTGTCCATCGGCCACGCGGTCGAGGTGGTGGCCTCTCTCGACCTGTCCGACCGGGACCACCTCATCGCCGACCGGGTCTTCCGTGAGGTACGCGAGCGGATGCAGTTCCTGTTGGATGTGGGGCTCGACTATCTCACCCTGGCCCGCTCGGCCACCACGCTGTCGGGCGGCGAGGCCCAGCGCATCCGGCTGGCCAGTCAGATCGGCAGCGGGCTGGTGGGCGTCCTCTACGTCCTCGACGAGCCCTCCATCGGGCTCCACCAGCGGGACAACAAGCGTCTGATCGGCACCCTCAAGCGCCTGCGCGACCTCGGT
>DATBOO010000066.1:0-4787 GCA_036553725.1 Acidimicrobiales bacterium
CCGATAGAGGATCTGTGCCGCTCCCGAGGCGCCCATGACGGCGACTTCCGCGCCCGGCCAGGCCAGGCAGATGTCGTTCCCGATCCCGCGGGAGTCCATGACGATGTAGGCACCGCCGAAGGCCTTGCGCAGGATGAGGCATATCCGCGGCACCGATGCCTGCGCGTACGCGAAGGCCAGCTCGGCGCCGTGGCGGATCATCCCCCGCCACTCGAGGTCCTTGCCCGGCAGGAACCCCGGGGTGTCGACCAGCGTCACCAGGGGGATGTTGAAGGCGTCGCAGAAGCGCACGAAGCGGGCCCCCTTCTGGGAGGCGGTGATGTCGATGGTCCCAGCCAGGGCCTGGGGTTGGTTGGCCAGGAATCCCACCGTCCGGCCGTCGATGCGCCCGAGCGCGGTCACCAGCTGGGGCGACCACCTCGTCCACAACTCGGTCACGTCGTGGTCGTCGGACAGGGCCGCGGCCACGTGGCGGACGTCGTAGGAGCTGGTGGCCCGGTCCGGAATGATCTCGCGGAGCTCCACCACCGGGCGGTCGGCCGGGTCGCCGGTGGACCCCACCGGGGCCAGCTGGTCCGCATGGGCCGGGAGCAGGCTCAGCAGGTGGGCCACATGGGCCAGTCCGTCCTCTTCGGTGGCCGCCTCGATGGCGCACAGTCCGCTGGAGCGGGCGTGCATGGACGTCCCGCCCAGCTGGTGGATCCCGATGCGCACCCCGGTGAAGTCCTCGACCATGGCCGGCCCCGAGACGAAGGCGAAGGCGTCGGTGGTCATCACCACCACATCGGCGATGCCCAGCATCAGGGCCGGCCCCGACAGGGCCGGCCCGGTCACCACCACCACCACCGGCACGGTCCCCGAGCACATGGCCAGGGCCCGCGCCGCCTGCCCCCACCCGTGGAGGGAGGCGACCCCGTCGGAGACGTCGGCGCCGCTCGACGCCAGCACCATCACCATGGGGATCCGGAAGGACAGGGCCGAGGCCGCCGCCACCCGGAGGGTCTCGCCGTCCTCCATCGACAGCGCTCCTCTCCGGCGCGAGGACACCGACCGGGCCACCATCGCCGGCCGTCCGCCCACCTCCTCGACGGCGGCCTGCACCGTCCCGGTGACCAGCCGGCGGAAGATCGGCGCGGGCGGTGCTTGCAGGGTCACCCGCCCATGCTACGGATCCGGTCGCGCCCGGGGGAGCGATGCCCCGGGTCAGGGACCGTCGGGCGGGTCGCCCTCGGGGGGATCCCCCGAAGGCGACGGGTGCTCGGAGCGGTCGGGCCCCGGGGCCGCTCCCGATTCCCCGTCGGCCGCCTCCGACGCCTCCGACCCGGCCGACGCCTCCGACCCGGCCGGTTGCTTCGGGGCCCGGCGGTCGGCCCGTTCGAACTGCCGCTCGACGTCGGCCCACACCAGCGGGTCGTTGCCGAGCTCGTCGTCGGTGGTGGAGGCGTGGGCCAGCACCACGCCGCCCACCGACAGCAGGACCAACAACATGGTCAGCTTCGAGACGAACCCGGCCATCTGCTGGTCGTTGAGCGGCTTGAGCCCGATGGCGGCGTGGGATCGGGCGAACGCCGGGTAGAGGGGGCGGACGGCGAAGATGTAGATGAAGGACAGGAAGGCGGGGACCACCGCCTGGACCACCAGGTAGCCGAAGCGGACCACCGGCTTCAGGCGGAGGATGCCCGGGATCCGGCCGAGGACCGGGACCCAGAGCACCAGACCGGCCACCACCATCAGGGCGGCGAGCAGTCCCCGGGCCACCGCCGACGTCGACTGCAGCCGGACCAGGGCCGGGCTCATCGACCCCACCAGGACCACGGTCACCGTGACGATGGCCAGCGGGGGTCGTTCCAGGCGGGTCAGCACCGCGTCGACGGCCGCCGGGCGGGTGAGCCACTGGAGGAGGTCGTAGGGGAGCCCGAGCAGCAGCATCGGGGCCACCGCCAGCACCAGGATCAGCCGCTGGGTGACCAGGGCGGTGAGCGACCAGTGGGCGGCGAGGTCGCCCAGCGGCCAGGTCAGGGCCACCACGGTGGTGGCGCAGGCGCCGCCGTAGAGGGCGACCTGGCGCCGCGTCCACGGGATCGGGCGCTCGGCTCGGCGCATCAGACGCCGGTGCCCGGCGACGACGGCGAGGGTGGCGAAGGCGAGCACCGCCCAGACGGCGGCGTGGGGATCCCAACCGAACGGGCTGGTCGTCGCCCCCACGATCAGAAACCCGCCCTCTGGGTTCTAGATTGACCCGGATGCCACGACTCGACCGGCTCGAACGGGTGACCGACCTGCTGCTCGTGCTGCTCGACACGCCGCGCCCGCTGAGCCTGCGCGAGATCGCCGACCGGGTGCCGGGCTACCCCGACGCCCACGGCGCCCGCCGCCAGGCCTTCGAGCGGGACAAGCGCCTGCTCCGCGACGAGGGGGTCCCCGTCCTGGTGGTACCCATCGGCGGGGAGGAGCAGCTCGGGTACCGCGTCGAGCCCGATGCCTACTACCTTCCCGACCTCGGCCTCGAGCCGGAGGAGCAGGCGGCCCTCAACCTGGCCGTCGCCGGTGTCCACGTGGGCGAGCCTATCGGCCGGGATGCCCTCGGGAAGCTGGGCGCAGGAGGCGAGTCGGCCATCCGCACCACCACGGCTCCGCTGGTGGACCTGAGCTCGGTGGACGGGCTGCCGGCCCTGCCCGCACTGTTCGACGCCATCCGCCGCCGCGCCTTCGTCGAGTTCGACTACCGCGGGGAGCCGCGCCATGTCGACCCCGCCGGCCTCCGCTTCCGGACCGGCCACTGGTACCTGGTCGGGTTCGACCGCGACCGGGACGAGGCCCGGACCTTCCGGGTCGACCGGGTCGACGGGATGCCGGCCCTCGGCGAGCCGGGCTCGGCCCAGGTGCCGCCGGGCTTCGACATCGACTCGGCCTTCGGGCGCGACCCGTGGCAGTTCGGCGCCGGCGAGGAGGTCGAGGTCGACGTGCTGGTCGACGGGGCGGAGGCGGGCCGGGTGGTGGCCCAGCTGGGCGGCCAGGCGGTGGTGGAGCGCCGGGACGACGGCGCGGTGGTGGTGCGGCTGTCGGTGACCGACGTGGACGGGCTGATCCTCTGGGTCCTGGAGCTGCTGGACCACGCCGAGATCCTGGGCCCCGAGGCGGTGCGCGCCGCCATGGTGGAGCGGCTGGTCGCCAGCGGGGCCCGGGACGGGAGCGCCCGGTGACCGCGGTCGGGGACACCGCCGCCCGGCTCCGGCGCCTGCTGGCCATCCTGGCCTGGCTGGCCCAGGTGGGCGAGGCCCCCATCGACGAGGTGGCCGGCCGCTTCGACCTCACCCCCGAGGCCCTGGTCACCGAGCTGGAGATGGCCGCCTGCTGCGGTGTCCCGCCCTATACCCCCGACCAGCTCATGGAGATCGTGGTCACCGACACCTCGGTATCCACCAGGGTCGGCACCGCCCTGGCCCGGCCCCGCCGGCTGAGCCCGTCCGAGGGCTTCGCCCTGGCCGCCTCGGCCCGCGCCCTGCTGGCCGTGCCGGGGAGTGACGAGAGCGGGGCGCTCTCCGGGGCCCTGGACAAGCTCGACCGGGCCCTCGGGGGGGAGGAGATCGGGGTGGAGCTCGACGCCCCGGAGTGGCTGCCCCAGGTCCGGGACGCCGTCGGCTCCGGGGGGCACCTCTCCATCTCCTACTACTCGGCCTCGACCGACCGGGTGACCGAGCGGGAGATCACCCCCCGCCGGCTCTTCGCCTCCGACGGCCATTGGTACGTCGATGCCTGGTGCAGCCGCGCCGGCGACCTGCGCCGCTTCCGGGTGGACCGGATCCGTACGGCCGAGCTGGTCGAGGGGGCCGAAGTCGCCGGTGGGAGCGGGCCGGCCGGTGGGACCGGGAGGGTCGAAGGGGACGGGTCGGCACCCGACGGCCCGCCCGGATTCGAGCCCTTCGTCCCCGGCCCGGAGGCCACCAGGGTGCGACTCTCGGTCGACCCGGCGATGGCCTGGCTGGTCGAGTCGCTCCCCGCCACCGGCCCGGCGCTGCCGGCCGACGGCCGGGTCGAGATCGAGGTCTTCGTCGGCGGGGACGCCTGGCTCGAGCGCCTCCTCCTCCGGCTGGGCCCGGACGCCCGGGTGCTCGACCCGCCCGAGCACCGATCGCTGGCCGCCGACGCCGCCACCCGGATCCTGCGGCGCTACCGGGACGGAGATGGGCGTAAATGACATAGAAAATAATGATATTGAATGAAAGGTGGTGAACCGGTAGGGTCCGGGACGGAGGTCCCGGGCCGTGCTGAGGATTCATGTCGTCCACCAGGGCGGCCACCACTACTACGTGAGCGATCTGGCCCCCGGCCGGGCCGAGGGGACCCTGGTGGCGGGCGAGGAGCCGGGGACGTGGTCCGGCACCGGTTCGGCCGCCCTCGGCCTGTCGGGCCGGGTGGAGCCCGGGGTCTTCGCCGAGGTGCTGGCCGGGCGTGACCCGGGGTCGGGGAGGCCGCTCAGCCGGTACCCGGGCACCGACGGGGCGGTGAGGCGGGTGGCGGGCTACGACCTGGTCTTCGCCGCCCCCAAATCGGTGAGCCTCCTGCGCCTGCTGGCCCCGTCCGAGATCGCCGTCGAAGTCGGGGCCGGACACCGGGCCGCCGTGGACGAGGCCACTGGCTACCTCGGTCGATGCGCGGTCGGGGTGCGCCGGACCCGGGGCGGGCAGGTGGCGCTCCTGGCCTCCACCGGCGCCGTGGCCGGGCACTTCCTCCATCGGACCAGCCGAACCCTGGATCCGCACCTCCACACCCATGCGGTGGCCGCC
>DATBOO010000183.1:0-9775 GCA_036553725.1 Acidimicrobiales bacterium
ACCGGGGCGAGCTGTAGGTCGCGGTGGCCGTAGCCGGTGCCGTCGCCGTCCTGGCCAGCGGCGGCGTCGACAGTGCGATCCTGGTGGCCCACCTGGCCGGCGAGGGCCGCGAGGTGACCCCCGTCTACGTTCGCTTCGGACTGGCGTGGGAGGACGTGGAGACCCGTCATCTCGAGCGGTTCCTCGCTTCGGTGCCCTCGCCCCACGTGAAGCCGCTGATCCTGTTCGACCAGCCGGTCGCCGACGTCTATGGGGCGCACTGGAGTGTGACCGGACAGGATGTCCCTGACGACCGCTCACCCGACGAGGCCGTCTACCTTCCGGGTCGCAACCTCTTGCTGCTGGCCAAGTCGAGCGTGTGGTGCGCGCTCAATGGCATAGCGACCATTGCCCTGGGCACGCTGGCCGCCAACCCCTTCCCCGACGCCGACCGTGAGTTCTTCGCCGGCTTCTCGGCGTTGGCCGCCCGGGCGCTCGACCGCCCGCTCGAGGTGGTGACCCCCTTCGCCGGCCGCGCCAAGCACGAGGTCCTTGAGATCGGCCGGGATCTGGCGCTCGACCTCACCTTCTCCTGCATCGCGCCACGATCGGAGCGCCACTGCGGTCGCTGCAACAAGTGCGCCGAGCGCCGGCTCGCCTTCCGCCAGGTGGGCATGGCCGACGCCACCGACTACGCCACCCCGTGAGCTCGGCCCCTCGCCAGTTCATCGCCCCCGTGTCGTTCGGCCTGGGAGACCTCGTCGTCTCCCTCCCGGTGGTGCAGGCGGCGGTGCTCGCCGGCGAGCGCTCGGGCACCGAGACCTGGCTGGTGACCCGCTCTTCCAGCCAGGCGGCGCTCGCCGAACGGGTGCCCGGCCTGGCCGGGACGGTGGCCGAGGGTGAGCTCTCCCTCCGCCCGGGCGACGTCTACCTCGACCTGCGTGACCACCACTTGCAGCGCGACCACTGGTGGGGATCCCCGGAGTTCGCCTCCGCCCACGGCCCCCTGTCGATCAACGAGATCATCGCCCGTATCGGGGCCGACCTGGGAGTGGCCGGCGACTTCTCGGCGCCGGCCCCCCTCGAGTCGATGCACCGGCCGGACGCTGAAGGACTGGTCCTGTTCGTCGCCGACTCCGATGGGACGGCGAAGCGGTGGGCGGTCGGGCGCTGGGCCGAGCTCGCCGTCGGGCTCGGGCGCCGGGGCCTCGGCGTGGCCGTGGTCACCCGCGGCGAAGGTGACAACGCCCTGGTGGATCGCGGCCTCCACGGATTGGCGGTTCCCACCCCCGGTGAGGCCGTCGACGTGCTGAGCGCCTGCCGTGCGGTCGTCGGCGTCGACACCGGCCTGACCCACATCGCCGCCCAGCAGGGGACACCCACGGTCACCCTCAGCCGGATGCCGGCCGTCTACTTCCGTGCGTGGGACCACACCCGCCTGGTGGCCGGGTCTGCGTGCGATCCGGTATGCCGCCGGGTGGAGAAGGAGTATGCCTACAACCAGCGGGTGGATCTGAGCGGGGGTCATCCCGGGCCGCGTGCGTGCCCGGCCGCGTCGGCCTGCCTCGACCCGATCGAGGCGGACGCGGTGTTGCACGCGCTCGGTGAGCTGTGCTGATGGATTCACTCCCCGTGAGCCGGGTGGTGAACTCGCAACCGGAGGGCATCGGCCGGATCGTCTCGCTCGACAGCCGGTGCGCCTGGAACAACCTGGGCCGCAACGTCGTGTTCGCCGATGCCTCGCTCCGGCCCGTCGCCATCTTCGGCGACACCATGTTCCCCGAGGACGACGAGGCCTCCCAGTTCGACCTCGACATCCACGCCATCGTCGAGCTGGCTGGCACCGGGCGGATCGCCGTCGTGAACCATCTGGGCACGGTACGGATCTTCGAGCTGCCGAGGACCCCCGGATCGGGTTCCGCCGTCGGGCCCGACCTCGCCGAGGTCGGGCGGCTCGACTTCACCGCCGACCTCGAACGGGTGGTCGGCCTCGGAGATCGCCTGGTGGCGTCACGCCCCCGGGGTCAGCGACTGGCCGGCGTGCTGGTGACCCAGCCCGTCGGCTCCTCGCACGGGTGCCTCGAGGCGGACACGGCTCAGGAGCCGATCGGCTTCGTCACCGCCGTGGGCGCGGGCTCGGCGCCGGACGGCACCGGCTGGGTCGCCATCGCCGGTGAGGGCCGGGTCAGGCTGGTCGAATCCGATCACGGTCGTCTGGGTTCCACCCGCTGGGAGGCCGAGGTCGATTTTCTTCCCGCCGTGCTGGTGGCCGTCGGATCCTCGCTGTGGGCCGCGGGCAGCGCCCTGGGCGGGGGCGAGCTGGACGATTACGCCTGGGAGGAACTCGGGGGAGGGGGGCTCGCCCAGATGGACCTGGCCGACGGAGCCGTCATGGTCTCGGCCCGGTTCGGGGCCGACCTGGCCTGGGGAAGCGGCGGAGTGGCGCTGGTCGTGGCGGACGGGGTTCCCTGTGGTGTCGGCCGCCGCGGCGAACTCCACGCCCTGGCCCCCGGCGCCCGGGTGACCTCCCGGCTCACCAGTGACCTGGCCCCGCATCCGCTCGGCATCGCCCATGCCGCGGTGGTGGGCGGCCAGCTGGTCATCGGCTTCAACCGGGGTGGCCACCGCCTGCACACGGTTCCGGTGCGAACGATCAGCCAGCTCGTCCGGGGTCTTCCGGTCCGTAGAGCTTGAGGCTGTCGTGGGCCAGGAACCGCCGGGTGCCCCGGACCAGATCGTCGAGCAGCGTGCCGATCGCCTCTTCGAGGGAGTGGAGCTGGGTCCGCAACCGGGGAAGCCGTTCGGCGTAGAGGTCGGCGTCGGCTGATCCCGAACCCGCCGCCGACTCGGTCGAGGCCAGACGGATCACCAGCACCGACAAGCGGTCGATGGCCATGCCCGGGCTCTCGGTCACCAACGGGGCCCCTCGGCCCGGATCGACCGCACTGGCGACCGAACCGGCGACGGCCAGGTCGATCGCCTCGATCAGACCATGGCGGGCGCTGTTCAGCTTGTCGATGTCCCGCTTGGCCGCCGCGACCCGGGCATCGTCCCCCTGGCCCCAGCGGGCGTCGTCCTCGCGATCCCATTGCTCGGCGTTGTTGCGGTGCAGGGCGAGGATGGGATCCATGATCTCGGCCGGCCCCTCGGGGGATCGGCTCCGGCCATCGGGCGCCGGTGGGTGCACCAGGGCGTCGAGGATCGCGCCGGCGGACGGGAGGCCTTTCATCGACCGGACTCGAGGGAGTGGAGGATCGAGCGGGCCGCCAGCGAGCCCTGGCCGACGGCGGTGGCGATGCGCTCATAGGCACCCTCCACCACGTCCCCGGCGGCGAATGTCCGCGGGTCCGAAGTGCGGAGGCCGGCGTCGACGACGATCCCCCCGTGGCCGCCCAGGTCCACCTGGCCGCGCACCAGGTCGACGGTCTTCTCACGTCCGAGCTTGAGGACGATCCCCCGGACATCCAGCCTCCGGTGCTCGCCGGAGGAAGGGTTCGACACGTCGATCGCCTCCAGGTGGTCCGACCCGATGAGCCGTTGCAGGGCCCACCCGCCCATCTCCGTGATCCGGCCCTCCGACCGGACCCGCTCGGCTACGTCCCGTCTGGCGGTGAGGTCCGGGGAGCGGTGGACAAGGGTCACCGCCGATCCGGCCTCGGCCAGCGCCAGTGCGTCGAGGGCGGCACTGTCCCCGCCGCCGAGCACGGCCATCGGCAGGCCGGCGAAGCGGGCCAGATGGGGCTCGACCAGGTAGGTCACGTCCCCACCGAAGGAGCCCTCGGGGGCGTCGTCGAGCTCGCGTCGACGCGACCCGGTGGCCACCAGGACGCTCCGGGCCCGGTACCGCTGCGAGCCGGCCTCGACCAGCCCGGCGGCAAGATCCACCGTGGTCACCGCCTGGTCCAGCCGCAGGCGGTCACCGAGGATCGACGCATGGCGGCCCATGGCGGCGACGAGGGCCTCGTTTCCCTCCGGGGCCGGTGCAACGTTGCGCACGGCGTGGGGGATCTGCTCGATCTGGCCCCCAACCCTGCCGACGGCCTCGAGCACCACGGCGTCGAGTTGGATGTCGAAGCACTCGATGGCTGCGCTCACGCCGGCGGCGCCGGCTCCGATCACGACCACATCGTGGAGTGCTTCGACTGGCACCGGCCCCACACTACGGCCAAGGTCGCCGACCGGTTGGACCTCCCGTGGACGGAGACCCGGAAACGAGAGGGAACCTCACGTCTGGCCGTTGTCGGGCGCCGCCAGCCTCCGGAAGGTCTCCCGGTCCTGGTCGAGTCCTCTCCGGATGGCCGTGACCGCAGCCTCCCGGGCCCGCCGCTTGGTGAACTGGTGGGCCGTACGATCCAGGCCGGCCAGGCCCGAGGCCGTGGTCGTAGCGGTCGCAAGGAGGTCCACCTCGTCGACCACCCGGTCCAGGAGCCCGGCGGCCACACCACCGGACGGCGCATAGGGCTCAGCCAGATTCACCACCCGATTGAAGGCTGACGGTGTCAGGCGTTGACGACAGATCTCGATCGCCGCCCACGGCATGGTCAGGCCGATCGCCACCTCGTTGGCCACGATCCGGAAGGGGCCGTCGGCGCCGATGCGATAGTTTCCGGAGAGTAGGAGGAACACGCCCATGGCCACGGCGTGTCCGTTGCAGGCGATGACCACCGGTGCCGGGTGCTCGAGGAGCCGGAGCGCCAACTCGAAGCCCTCCTCGAGCATGCGGGCCGCTTCGGTCCCCCCGCATTCATCACCTTGAGGTCGAAGCCTCCCGAGAAGATGCCGGCTCGCCCGGTGAGCACGACGACGGCGCCATCCGAGGCGGCCCGGTCCAGGGCATCGGTGACGGACGCCAGCATCTGCCTCGAGAGGGCGTTCACCTTGCCGTCATCCATCACGATGGTGGCGACGCCATCGAGGAGTCGGTACGAGACGAGCGGGTCCATGGAGTCCTCCTGTTCGGCCATGATCCTATTGACGCCACGGTGATAGGCGAGCCACCACCCGGACACGGGCGAGCCCGGCTTCGGGCGATGTCTCGATCGATGCGGCGAGGTTCACGGGAACTCTCCGATGGAGTGAGGCATGCTGTCTTCCATGGACCCGCTCGCCACCTATGAGACCGACGGTCACGTCGCCACCATCACGTACAACCGTCCGGACTCGCTCAATGCCGTCAACGCCGGCATGCGTCGGGCGCTCAACGAGGCGTTCAATCGCTTCCGTGAGGACGAAGAGGCGTGGGTGGCCATCGTGACTGGCGCGGGCAGGGCATTCTGCGCCGGCGGCGACATCAACGATGGCGCCGGGTCGACCGGCGAGTTCCCGGGCACGTTCTGGGAGAAGCCCACGGTCAACTCCTTCGAGAGCGGCTGGGAGATATTCAAGCCGGTCATCGCCGCCGTCAACGGCTACTGCCTCGGATACGGGCTCACCCTGGTCACGTGGTGCGACTTCGTCATCGCCAGCGATCGGGCCGAGTTCGGGTTTCCCGAGGTGCGCCTCGGTGTCCCCACCATCGTCGGGGCGATCCGGCTGCCCCAGCGGATCAACCGGCAGTACGCCATGGAGATGCTCCTGACCGGTGAGCGGTTCGACGCGGCACGGGCCAAGGAGATCGGTCTGGCGGGCTGGGTGGTGCCCCACGGCCAGCTGATGGACGAGGCCCGGTCCCTGGCCGCACGGTTGGTGGCCGCGGCTCCGCTGGCGGCTCGCGCCACCAAGGAGGTGGCGGTCCGATCGGAGAGCCTGCCCCCCGTCGACGCCATACGATTCGGCGAGACGATGCGGATCGTGGCCATGGCCACCGAGGACGCCAAGGAGGGTCTCCGCGCCGCGACGGAGGGGAGGGCGCCACGGTGGCAGGCCCGGTGAGGTCTCAGAGCGAGCGGTGAAGGATCCGGCCGGCCTTTGCCCCAGGGCGCGGACACCGGATGGGATCGGAATCAGGCGGAAACGGCCGAGGACCGGTCGGGGCGCTCCGAGACGCAGGTGCTCGGCGTGGAAGACGGCCTCGTCCAAGAGGCTCGCCACGTGGTGGTCGTAGAGGGAGTAGGTGGCGCTGCGCCCGACTCGGTGCCGGGTTACGAGACCGAGCGTCCGCAGGAGTCGCAGCTGGTGGGAGACCGCCTCTGCGTCTCGACGTGAGAGCCGCGCTCGACCCGGAGATCACGCTCGGAGCCGCCACTCCGGTGGTGGGGTCCATAGAGACCGCGGTGTTCGAGGCAGTTCCGGAGGCGAGGGCAGTCGAAGTACGGGTAGTCGCCGCCACCTGAGGACCGGGGGCAGCCTCGTGGTGGACGGACACGGCCCCCGGGGGCCGGAGGCGCTGGTCAGGAGCGCACCGAGGTGCTGATACTTTCTCCTCGAAAGTGTCGAATCGGAGCCGTCCCATCCGTCGAATGACTTGGGGATCGAACCGATCGGGCCCATGTGTCACACCCCCCGTCTTGAATGGACAGGCGGTGGGCTCTCAGAACGACAAATGAGGAGGAGACGATGAAGGCCGACTCCCGGAAGTGGCTGGCACTGGCGGTCATCTGCGTGGCCCAGTTCATGGTCATCCTGGATGTCTCGATCGTGAACGTGGCGCTGCCTTCGATCGAGCGGGGCCTGCACTTCTCCGAGGAGAACCTGCTCTGGGTGTTGAATGCCTATGCGCTGTTCTTCGGGGGATTCCTGATGCTGGGTGGGCGGGTGGCGGACAAGCTGGGGCGCCGCCGGGTCTTCGTCTCCGGGGTGGCACTGTTCACCGTGGCCTCCCTCTTCTGCGGACTGGCCACCAGCACCGGCTGGCTCGTGACCGCCCGGGCGGTGCAGGGACTGGGGGCCGCCATCCTGTCGCCGGCTGCGCTCTCCATCCTGACCGTGACCTTCGAAGAAGGCGCTGAGCGGAACAAGGCGCTGAGCATCTGGGGTGCCATCGCCGGAGCCGGCGGTGCTTTCGGCGTGCTGCTCGGCGGGATCCTCACCCAGGAGATCGGGTGGCAGTGGATCTTCTACGTCAACGTGCCCATCGGCTCGCTGGTGATCCTCGCCGCGTTCTTCATCCTCACCCCCTCGCTGTCCGAGGATGAGAGAAAGGGCTTCGACTTCCCCGGGGCCGTCACGCTGACTGCGAGCCTCGTCCTGATGGTGTTCGCACTGGTCAAGAGCACCAATTGGGGTTGGGCATCGGTGAACACGATCGGAACGCTGGCGGCCGCGGCCGTCCTGATGGCCGCCTTCATCGTGATCGAACGGCGCACCTCGTCCCCTCTCGTGCCCCTCTCCATCTTCGGCAACCGGAGTCTCAGCGTGTCCAACATGGTCTCGCTGGCGTTGGGTGCATCGATCTTCTCGATGTTCTACTTCCTGTCCCTCTACATGCAGCAGGTCCTCGGCTATTCGGCCCTCAAGACGGGGATCGGCTATCTGACCATCGCCTTCTCGATCATCATCGCCGCCGGGGCTGCCCAGGCACTGGTGGCCAAGATCGGCGTGCGGAATGTCATGACCATCGGCATGGTGCTGGCCGCCGGTGGGCTGGTCTACTTCACGCAGATATCGCCGACCGGGACCTACGTCGGCACCCTGCTCCCCGGTTTCCTGCTCGCCGGGGTCGGGCTCGGATTGTCGTTCGTCCCGGTGACCATCGGCGCAGTCAGTGGGGTCCACCCGGATGAGGCCGGAGTCGCCTCTGGGCTCATCACGACGACCCAGCAGATCGGCGGAGCACTCGGGGTGGCGGTGCTCTCGACTATCGCGGTCTCGGCCACGACCAGATTCGCCGGTTCGCACGGGCACGGGCAGCAGGCGGCCACCGCCGGCCTCAATCACGGGTTCTCCATTGCCTTCTGGTTCGGCGCGCTGTTTGCCGCGGTCGGGGCCGCCATCGCCTTCTTCGGCATGGGCCGGTCGTTCGCCACCGGCGACACCGCCGGGGAGGCCGCCCTGGAGGGCCTCGAGGCCGCATGAGTCCGGGAGCCGGTGGATCTCCGAGGAGACCTCCGGCCATCGGGTCGCCCGGCTATGGGAAGGCGTGCACGACGGCGCGGTAGAAGGCACTCTCGGCCGAGAGGTGGTCCCGCCGCTCGATGCGGGCCAGGCGACGGCCGAGGCGCACCCGGATCGACTCGGGTGCGGGAGCCGGCGGCCGCGGTGGGCCCTCGATCGTGGTCACCGACGTGAATCCTGCGGCGCGGCACAGCGAGTGGAGGCCATCCATGGTCGGGATGTACCAGTTGCCGAAGTCGTGGTTGAGCTCTCCGCCACCGTAGAACTGGACGACCTTTGCCTCCTCGACGTGCTGGAGGTGGACCGCCTGGGTCTCGATCACCGCCACCTCTCCCGTCACCGACCGGAGCCGCTCCAGGCAGGTGAGGGGTTCCTTCATGTGGTAGAGGACCCCCAGGTAGAGCACGACGTCGAATACGCCGAGCTCGGTGACGTCCATCGTGGCGAAGTCGGCCAGTCGTGGCTCCACCTTCGAGCCGAGCGCGGCGGCCGCGAAGTCGAAGCCCCTCCGGCCCGGCAGCTCCGGCCGCCAGAATTCGGTGAGATCGCGGGACTGGTCGGGGAGCGTCCCGGTCGCCGCGCAGGCCGTCCAGTACTCGCCCCGGGCATCGATGTCCACACCCCAGGCATAGTGGTCGAGGGCGACGACCCGGCTGGCTCCCAGCCGCTCGGCCATGAACGAGTAGTACCCGTCCCAGGCGCCGATGTCGAGCACGCTCCGCCCGCCGAACGGGGGGAACCGATCCTCGGGTTGCTGGGCCTCCGACAGCCCCTTGGTCACCACGCCGTTGCCCAGGTCTATGGAGTGGAACCAGGGGATGGCGTCCACCTCGGGCAGGGACATGGCCCGAGGCTAGCCACCAATAAGGCGGGTGTCGCGCCATCGCCGACGCCCGGCGGGTGCCGGACCCGGCGCGCGCTCCGAGTCTTTGCCGCCGCCGCCAGGCTCCGCCCTTCGAAACGGATCCTCACGAGTCCATAGGATCCCTCTGACGAACCGCGCCATCGGAGGAAGCCCATGCCTCTCAACCTCGACGCTGTCGGAGCCAGCTCCGAACCGAGTGAGCACTCGTGGACTTCGTCGGACTGCCTGCTCTACGCCCTGGGTGTGGGAGCCGGCTCGATGGATGCGGCCGAGGATCTCGAATACACCACGGAGAACACGGCCGAGGTCTCCCAGAGAGTGCTGCCCACCTTCGCCGCCATCATCGGAGCCGGCGGTTCGTCCCGATCGGCGATCGGCACCTTCGACCCGGCCATGCTGCTTCACGGTGAGCAGGGCATCGAGGTCCACGGTCCGATCCCGCCGGAGGGCTCGGTCCGCACCACCGCGAAGATCGCCGGGATCTACGACAAGGGATCGGGCGCATTGGTGGTCACCGAGTCGACGTCTTTGGACGCCGGGACGGGCCAACCGCGTTTTCGGATCACCAGCGGGCTGTTCATCAGGGGCGAGGGGGGTTTCGGCGGAGAACGCGGGCCGTCGTCGGCCCCGGCACCCTTCCCCGCTCGCCGCCCTGACCACGTGGTCGCCTATCCCACCCGGGCGGACCAGGCCCTCCTGTACCGACTGTCGGGTGACCGCAACCCGCTGCACTCGGACCCCGCCTACGCCCGGCGCTCCGGCTTCGACCGGCCCATCCTCCACGGCCTCTGCACCTACGGTTTCACCGGTCGGGCCCTGCTGCACACGCTGTGCTCCTCGGACCCGGCCCGCTTCCGCGCTATGCGGGGCCGCTTCTCCCGCCCCACCTACCCGGGGGACACCCTCACGGTCTCGATGTGGGTCGAGGGGGCGACGGCC
>DATBOO010000187.1:0-16780 GCA_036553725.1 Acidimicrobiales bacterium
CCAGTGTCGCACAACACCCGCGGGAGGGGGGCCGATGCCGTACGCCGAAGGCCGAGACGTCCATGACGCCGATGCCCACATCATGGAGACACCGACCTGGTTGCGCGACCATGCCGAGTCGAAGTTCCGTGACGCCCTGCCGGTGTTGGAGTACGCCAGCGGCAACGAGTTGCGCCAGACCGGGAGCCCCGAGGAGCAGCAGCGCGATCTCTTGGCCTCCTTCGACCGGTTGCGGGAGGTCCACGCCTCCGAGGCGTACCGCGCCGTGGAGGACGAAGAGATCATGACCCGCAAGAACTTTGCCGCCACCGGCGGGTTCATCGCCGAGGACCGGTCGCGGGCGCTCGACCTCCTCGGGTTCGGCAGCCAGCTGGTCTTCAACACGTTCCACAACGGACGCCTGCACGACCTCGAGCACTCGGCCGATCTCGATCTGGCCTACGCCGCGGCGCGGGCCCACAACCGTGGCATGCTCGACTTCTGCTCGGTCGACCCCCGACTGCTCCCGTCCCTGTATGTGCCGCTGGTCGAGCCCGACCGGGCCGTCGAGGCGACCAGACGTGCCCTGTCCGAGGGCGCGGCGGCGCTGCTGGTGGCGTCGGGCTGCCCGCCATCGTTCTCGCCGAGCCATCGCGATCTGTTCCCAGTATGGGCCCAGGTCGAAGAAGCCGGCATCCCTGTCGTGTTCCACGTGGGGGGAACCGGCCCACTCATCGACCCGAACTACTTCGTCAACGGCCTCCCCATCCCTCACGACTTCCACGGCGGAGACGAGAATTTCCGCTCCGTCGACTACATGGGGATCCCGGGACCGCCCGCCCAGACATTGGCCACGCTCATCTTCGACGGCGTGCTCGAGCAGTTCCCCGGGCTCCGGATCGGGGTGATCGAGCAGGGGGCGATCTGGGTTCCTTCCTGGATGCGTCAGATGGAGTCGGCGTTCGAGGCCTTCGTCCGCCACGAGGAGCGGTTGCAGGCGCTGTCGATGCGGCCCTCCGACTACGTGCACCGGCAGGTGCGTTTCACGCCGTATCCCACGGAGGACGTGGGGTGGATCATCGGACAGTGCGGCGATGACCTGGCCATGTTCTCCTCTGACTATCCCCATGTCGAAGGGGGTCGCAGGCCCATCGAGCGGTTCGAGGCTTCACTCGGTGACGCCGGCGAAGACGTGCGGCAGAACTTCTATGTCGACAATTTCCTCTTCCTCATGGGATCGGCCGGCGCCCACCTCGGGAGCTCCCCGGCTCCCTGATCCCTCCGGGGACCGGTCCCGTGTCTGACAGCGGCGTCAGGGATAGTGTGATGTCCGCATGGCCGACCAGGTGCTGTTCGACTTCGCCGTACCCGACGAACTGCTGGAAGAAGTCGTCGCCAAGAGCCATGACCCCGAAGTCGTCGCCGACATCGGGGTGATGCCCGGAACCGGTGAGGGCAAGCCCCCGCCCCTCGTCGGGATCCTTCGCAGCCACGGCTTCGCTCCCCTGGTCCTGCTCACCGCGGCGGCGCTGGTACCCAGTAGTTTCCAGAACGGCATCGCCATCATCGGCACCAACCTCGAGCACTCGTTTCACATCCACGACGCCGCCCTCGGGGCGGTCACATTCGTGGCCTCGGTGGCCCAACTGCTGTGGGCGGTGCCCCTGGCCGTGTGGGCCGACCGGGGCAGCCGCAAGGTGGTGGCCGGGGTGGCCCTGCTGACCTTTTCGGTCTTCGCCCCCCTCATGGCCATCGCCCCCAACGTGTGGGCGTTCACCTTCATCTACCTGGTGGCGGCGGTCGGCTTCGGCGTGAACAACACCGTCCACAATTCGTACCTGGCCGACGCCTATCCCACCGAGGGCCGGGGCCGGGTGTTCAGTTGGCACAACCTCTCCGACCCCTTGTCCCAGACGGTGGGCATCCTCATATTCGGCTACATCGTCACCGTGGCCCACAATTGGCGGTGGGGAATGCTCGTCGCCCTGGCCGGCATCCCCATCGGGCTGGCCCTGTTCACCCTGCGTGAGCCGGACAAGGGGCAGAACGAGCAGAGCCACATCCTCAAGGCTTCGGGCATGGACCTCCACGCCCAGCAGGCCGATGCGCCGCGGGTGCTGCTGGGCTCGGCCGTGACCCGGCTGTTGCGGATCCGCTCCATCTACTACGAGCTGGTGGCGGTGGCCATCCTCGGCTTCGCCGGCACCGGCGCCCCACTGTTCGGCAATCTCTACTTCGTCCGGCGGTGGGGCCTCGACACCGCCCAGCGCAGCGAGGTCTACTCGATCATCGGCCTGGCCGCCTTCCTCGGCCTCCCCGTGGCCTACGTCGTGGGAGACCGCTACTTCCGGCGGGCCCCGGAGCGGCCGCTGGTCATCGCCGCACTGTGCATCACCGCTTACGGGGGCCTGTACGTGGCCTCCCTCTACATGCCGCGCCTGTGGATGGTGGTCACGCTCCAGTTCCTCGCCAACGCGGCCGTGTCGCCGCTGGCCATCTGCATCTTCCTCACCCTGGCGGCGACCGCTCCACCGGAGATGCGCACCATCTGCTTCGCCATGTTCGGCGTCTATTCGCTGGTGTTCGGCGCCTTCGGCGGCGGGGTCATCCTCGGCGCGGTGAGCGACGCTGCCGGGTACCTCCACGGTCCGACGGTGGCCCTCACCCTCATCGGGCCGGTGTGCGCGGTGGGCGGGATCCTCCTGTACATCGGGTCCCGACACGTAAAACGCGACATCACCCTGGTCATCGAGGACGTACTCGAGCGCCACGCCGAGGGCAAGCGTCGCCAGGCCGGTCGCGCCGTGCCGGCCCTCCAGGTCCACAACCTCGACTTCTACTACGGCTCGAACCAGGTGCTGTTCGACGTCAACCTCGAGGTCGCCCAGGGCGAGATGGTGGCCCTCCTCGGCACCAACGGCGCCGGCAAGTCCACCCTCCTGCGGGCCGTGTCGGGACTGGACCACCCCCACCGGGGGGTCATCCGGATTTTCGGCACCAACTGCACTTATCTCGAGCCCGAGCAGATCATCGACCAGGGCGTCAGCCTCCTGGTGGGGGGGAAGATGACCTTCCCCGGGCTCACCGTGCGGGACAACCTCCGGGTCGGGGGCTACTCCATGCACCGGCAGGGCTCCCGGGCCCGGTCGGTCCTCGACGAGGCCATGGACCGGTTCCCCGAGCTCACCGGGCGCCTCGACCAACCGGCGGGGACGCTGTCCGGCGGCGAGCAGCAGATGCTGGCGCTGGCCCGGGTCATGATGACCGCGCCCAAGTTGCTGCTCATCGACGAACTGGCCCTCGGCCTGGCCCCCCTCGCCGTCGACCGGCTGATGGGAATCGTCCGGGAGGTGAACCGGCAGGGAACGACGGTGGTGCTGGTGGAGCAGAGCGTGAACCGGGCCATGAGCCTCGCCGAGCGGGCGTTCTTCCTCGAGCGCGGCGAAGTCCGCTTCGACGGCCCGACCGCCGACCTCATCCAGCGCGGCGACCTGTTGCGCCCGGTGTTCCTGGGTGCCGCCGCCACCGGGCTGGGCTAGCGGGGCCACGGTGTCGGTCCCCAGCTTCGTCCTGGTCAGCGGCGTGGTCACCGGGCTGAATTACGGGCTGTTGGCGCTGGGCCTGGTGCTCATCTACCGGACCAACCGGGTGCTCAATTTCGCCCAGGGCCAACTCGGGGTGGTGGCGGCCGTCTTCCTGGTCAAGTGCTACTACGACTTCGGCTTCAACTACTGGTTCGCCCTGGCCCTGGCCCTGGCCCTGGCCGCCGCGGTCGGGGCGTTGAGCGAATTGCTGCTCCGACGCCTCTTCGACCGGCCGCGGATGTTGGTCATGGTGGCCACCATCGGGCTGAGCCAGGTCCTCTTCGTCTTCACCGCCCTGCCCTTCATCCGCCCGAAGAGCCTGTTCCGGCCGTTTCCGGTGCCGATCAGCGTCTCCTTCCACATCGGCACCTACCTGTTCACCTCCGGGCAGGTGATCACCCTGGTGGTGGCTCCGATCGTCGCCATCGGGCTGGCGGTGTTCGTCAAATGGTCGCGGTGGGGGCTGGCCATGCGGGCCATGGCCGACAACTCCGACTCGGCCCGCCTCTCGGGGGTCTGGGTCCGCCGAACCTCCACCGTGGCCTGGACGGTGGCCGGCGTCCTGTCCGCCTTCACCGCCGTGCTCGCCTCGCCGGGCCAGACCTCGTCCCTGACCCAGGTGCTCAGTCCGGAGCTGCTGCTGCTGGCGCTCACCGCCGCCATGGTGGGGGCGATGACCAGCCTGACGGTGGCATTCGTGGCGGCGGTCGTCCTCGGCGTCATCCAGGCGATCCTGGTCTGGAACCTGGCCAGCACCAGCCAGGTCGACCTGGTCCTGTTCGCCATCGTCCTGGCCGTGCTGCTGGTGAGGATCGCGGCGTTGCGGACCGGGCCGCGGGATGAGGACCGATCAAGCTGGTTCGAGACCTCGCGCCGTCAATTCCGAGCCGAGGGCCAGCTCCGGCGCCGGGTGGGCAGGAGTGGGGTGGTGCTGGCGGTGGTCATCGCCGCCCTCCTTCCGCTGGTGGTGAGCACCGGACGTTCGTTCCTGATCTCCCAGATCTGCATCTATGCGGTGGTGGCACTCTCCTTGACGGTGCTCACCGGTTGGGCCGGCCAGGTGTCCCTCGGGCAGTTCGGCCTGGTCGCCTGTGGGGCCCTGATGGCCGCCCATCTCGGGAGCAGCGTGCCGTTGGTCCTCCTCATGCCGTTCGCCGGAGCGGTGACCGCGGTGATCGCAGTGATGGTGGGACTGCCGGCGCTGCGGGTGCGTGGTCTCTATCTGGCCGTCAGCACCCTCGCCTTCAGCGTCTGGTTCATGGGGTCGGTGCTGGCCACTCCCTGCTGGAACCTCCCTGTGCTCAACCGGCGACTGTGCACCGGTCTGCCCAATCCTCAGTCGACTCTCATCGCCCGGCCGAGCCTGCTCGGGATCAGCCTCGGGTCGGAACGGGCGTTTGCCTGGTTCTCACTCGGGGTACTGGTGGTGTCGGTGCTGATGGTGAGGGTGTGGCGCGACCGCGGGGTGGCCCGGCGGCTCATCTCGGTGCGCGACAACGAATCGGGGGCGGGCGCCATGGGCATTCCGCTGGCCCGCAGCAAGGTGCTGGCCTTTGCCCTCTCGGGATTCATGGCCGGGTACGCAGGCGTGTGCCTGGCTTTCGCCACCGAGCGCTTCTCGACGGCTACCTTCGACCCGACCTTCTCCATCCTGGTGGTCTCCATGGTGGTCATCGGCGGGCTCGACTCCATCGCCGGCGCGGTACTGGGAGCGCTCTACCTGGTCGGCCTCCCCGCCATGTTCGGGACGACGCCCACCATCCAATTCCTAAGCAGTGGGCTGGGGCTGCTGGCGTTCGTCCTCTATCTGCCCGGCGGGCTGGCCGAGCTCCTCCACCGGTTCGGGGACCTGGTAACCGCCGGGCTCGAGTGGATGGGTAGCGGACGGGACGCCCCACCGGCCGCCGGGCAGCGGGGTGGCGACGTCGGCCCGATCCTGGGCGAGGCGGCGGGATGAGCCGGTCGGGCGCCGGCCGGGAAGCCTCGGGGCCGGCACGGCTGGAGGTCGACAGTGTGGTGGTGGCCTTCGGCGGGCTGCAGGCCATCGCCGGGGCCGATCTCTGCGCGGAGCCCGGATCCATCGTCGGCCTCATCGGTCCCAACGGCTCGGGGAAAACGACCATGCTCGACGTCATCTCCGGACTGGTCAGCCCGGATGCCGGCGCGGTCAGGCTGGACGGCGAGAGCCTGGTGGAGTATCTGCCCGAGGAACGCGTCGCCCTCGGGGTGGTCCGGTCCTTCCAGGACTGCCGACTGTTTCCCGAGCTGCGGGTCGAGGACGTGCTGCTGCTCACTCAGGACGCCCTCCGCCCGGTGGGCGTCCTCTCGTCCACGCTGCAGATGCCCTGGGCCCGCCGATCGGAGCGGTCCAAGCGCGCGGCGTTGGACCAGGTGATGGGGGCGTTCGGCATCGAGCGGTTCCGCCATCACCGTATCTCCCATCTCTCCACCGGCACCCGACGGGTGGTGGACCTGGCGTCCATCGTGCTCGCCCGGCCCCGCCTGCTGCTGCTGGACGAGCCCACCGCCGGGATCGCCCAGCGCGAGGCCGAGGCTTTCGTCCCCCTGTTGCGCCGGCTGCACGAGGTGGCTGACACCACCATCGTCCTGGTCGAGCACGACGTGCCCCTGGTGTTCGAACTGTCGACCAAGGTGGTCATGATGGAGACGGGCACGGTGGTGTCGTCGGGCACGCCCGCCGAGGTTCGCCACGACCCCCGGGCCCTGGCCGCCTACCTGGGGGCCAGTGAAGAGGCGCTGGCCGTCTCCGGCGCCGCCCCGACGCCGTCTCCTGCCCCCGGGCTCGCACCGCTCGGGGAGTAGCCGGACCTCTCAGGGCGGGGGCATGGCCGGACCGTAGGGAACGTCGCCCCGTAGGGTCACCCGGCGGGCGATGCGGGTGGCATCGCCGTAGTCGTCGAGTGCGTAGTGGAGGGTGGCCCGATTGTCCCAGAAGGCGATCGAACCGGGGCGCCACCGGAACCGGCAAGTGAGCTCCGGTTGCTGGCAGTGACGGTAGAGCATGTCCAAGATGGCGCTGCTCTCGTTCTTCGACAGGCCGAGGATCGACTGGGTGAACTGCGGGTTCACGAAGAGCCCCTTGCGGCCGTTCTCGGGGTGGGTGCGCACCACCGGATGGATGGCGGGGAGCAGCTTCTCGTGGAACTCGCCGTTCCACTCGTAGCCCCCCCGGGCGTCGACATCGGCCGCGAACCATGGATCGAAGTGGATGGCGATCAGCGTCTCGCACATGGCCCGGACCGGTTCGGCCAGCCGGTCGTAGGCGTCTTGCAGGCTGGACCACGCCGTGTCGCCACCCACTTCGGGGGCGGTCAACATGTAGAGGATCGAGCCGAAGGCGGGAGCCTGCAGGAAGGTGACATCGGTGTGCCACCAGCTGGCCCGGTCCTGGCGGCTGTCGATGAGCAGCACCTCGGGGTTCTCCTCGCTGGCCGGGAGCACCGGGTGGCCTTCGGTGACCACGCCGAACTGGCGGGCGAAGTCCGCCTGCTGGGTGGGGGAGAGCTGCTGGTCACGGAAGAAGATCACGTGGTGGGTGTTGAGGGCCAGACGGACATCGGCCACCGCCTGTCCGCTCAGCGGGACCGACAGGTCGAGGCCGTGCACCTCGGCTCCGATGAGAGGTGAGAGCGGGCTGACGGCGAATTCGGTGGCCAACGTCACGGGATCCTCACCATGTCATAGTGCCCCATGGCCCCCACCTTCTCAACCGCCGCCCGGGCTTGGCCGCCCCCGCCCCGGCTGCGTCGCCGGCCTCCGCCTTCGGCGGGACCGCCGGGAGAGCGGGCCGATGTGGCAACCTGAACCCGGGCCCACCGTGTGATGGGTGCTGCGGACCGGAGGTCGATCGAGGATGACACAACTGCCCCCCGTCCGGCGCAACTTCTCGCCGTGGTACCAAGTGGTCAGCCGTCTGATGGAGATCGAGCAGGACGACGCCCTGCCCGTCGACGACCTCTCGACAGTGGCGGCGTGGCGTGACCGGTTCCGCCTGCGGCTTCAACGGGCCCTGGGGCCGTGGCCCCGACCTGTCCCCTTGGAACTGGAGGTCACCGAGGAGGAGGCCTGCGACGGCTACCACCGACAACGGCTGGTATTCGACACGGAGGACACCATGTCGGTCCCCGCCTATCTCCTGGTGCCCGACGGCCGGCGGTCGCCCGGATCGGCCGTGCTGGCCCTGCACGGGCACGGGCCCGGCAAGTCCCGGGTGTGCGGTCTGGACCCCGAGGCCTCTGCCAGCGACGACTACGCGGCCGAGTTGGCCCGGCGCGGCCACGTCGTGCTGGCCCCGGACATGCGCTGCTTCGGCGAGCGCGCCGATTGGAACCCGCCCGACCACTATGCCTGCGACACCAACCTGGTCCACCAGGTGATGGGGGGTTGGAGCCCGCTCACCCAGAACCTCTGGGACCTCTCCCGGGCCCTCGACGTGCTCGAGGCGCATCCACTGGTGGATCCGTCACGGATGGGTGCGGCCGGTCTCTCCTACGGCGGCACGCTCACGCTGTTCCTCGCCGCCATCGACGCCCGGGTGGCGGCCGCCGTGGTGAGCGGATACTTCTCGTCGTGGGCCGAGGCGCACAAGGTCCCCTGGAACATGTGCGGCTCCCAGGTCCTGCCCGGGATGCTCGGCCGGATGGAGCACGTCGATCTGGGCGCGCTGGTCGCACCCCGCCCGATGCTGGTCGAGACCGGGAGGGAGGACCTCATCTTCCCCTTGGCCGCCGCCGAGGAGTCGGTGGCTCGACTGCACCGGGTCTACCGGCACCTGGGAGCCGACGACCTCCTGGTCCACGACGTGTTCGACGGCGAACACCAATGGCACGGTGTCCGCGCCTATCCGTTCCTCGAACAGCACCTCGGGACCGCCTCCCCGCCGGGAGCCGGCCTCTGAGCGGTCTCAGGATCCGATCGGACGGTAGCTGCCGGGTTCGGGGGAGCCCGTGGTGATGGCCAGCCGGTTCCAGGCATTGATCTCGACGATGAGATAGAGGAGCCTGGTGAGCTCCTCGGGAGCGAACTCCGAGGCGGCCGCATCGACCACCGGGGTCGGGACGTGTCCCGGGGCAATCAGGGTCACGGCCTCGGTCAGCGCCAGCGCCGCCCGTTCGCGATCGGTGAAGAACGGCGTCTCCCGCCACGCGGTCAGCGCGTAGAGCCGCTGTTCCGACTCACCGTGTGACCGGGCGTCCTTCGAGTGCATGTCGATGCAGTAGGCACACCCGTTGATCTGGGAGGCGCGCATCTTCACCAGTTCGATCAGCCCGGGATCGAGCCCGGATTCCTTGACTGCCCGGCTCAGACGCTGCAGCGCCTGATACCCGTCGGGCCAATAGGGGAACGCCCCGGTGCGCACGTCGCTCATCTCGACGATCGTACCCACTCACCGTCGGGAGGGCAGCGTTCGGGCCCATCCCGGTACGGTCAGGATCCGGCTGGCCGCGGCTAGAGGCCGGACGAAAGCAGCTGCGCCGAATCCGGGTCGAGGAAGATGGTTGCGTGTGGTGTCGTCTGGAGAATCGAGGCCGGACAGGCGGTGGTCACCGGACCCTCTACGGCGGCGCGCACCGGCACTGCCTTGCGGGCCTCGGGGACGACGGCCAGGACGCGCTTCGCCCGGAGCAGGGCGGGGATGGTCACCGTCAGCGCCTGGGCGGGAACATCGTCGTCACTGGCGAAGTGCCCTTCGTCGACCTGCTGGCGCCGGCAGGACGGGTCGAGCACCACCACCTTCACCACGAGTTCGTCCTCGAAGTCCGCCACCGGGGGATCATTGAAGGCCAGGTGGCCGTTCTCCCCGATGCCCAGGCAGCAGAGGTCGAGCGGATGGGTGTCCAGTAGGTGCGCGTAGCGCCTGCACTCGGCGTCCGGGGGGGCCAGCCCCTGGAGGTAGTGAGCGGCCCGAGGTCGGGCGGGCTCTTCGATCCGCTCGCGGATCCAACGCTGGAAGCCGGCGGGGTGATCGGGGCCGATGCCGACGTACTCGTCCATGTGGAAGATGACCACGTCACGCCAGGGCACCTCGGTGGACCGGGCCATGAGGGCGTCGACGAAGGCGAACTGGGAGTTGCCGGTGGCGAACATGGCGTGGGCCACCCCGTTCCGGGCCACTGCCGCCCTGAGCACGTCGACGGCCTCGGCCGCCGCCGCCCGGGCCATGGCCGCGGCGTCAGGGAGCACGGCCACATCCGCCCGCCCGATCCTCCCGTTGGCGGATGGAGCCATGGCCCGGTGGCCTACGGCACCTTCAGGGCCGGCACCACCTCGGCCATGAATCGCCGCAGGGTCTCGTCGCCCGGGTAGTCCCGCAGCCACAGGATGAGCCCACGGCACCCGGCGTCCACGAAGGCCTGGGTCTTGTCGATCACCTGGTCGACGGTGCCGACCAGGTTGTCGGCCAGGTAGCTTCCGGTCGGAGTGCCTTCCCAGAGGTCGCCCCCGACCTCGGACTCGCACCAGGCGAGCGTCTCCGCCTCGGTGTCGAACAGCCGACAATCGGGGCCGTGGGTGCGGGTGATGTCACCGAAGGGTCGTCCGATCTCCTCGCAGTACCGCTCCAGCAAGCCGGACTTGCGCTCGAAGTCGCCCAGGCCCACCTGCCAGTTGGTGAGGTCGGCCCGTCGGGCGGCGATGCGCAGATTGACCTTCTCACCGCCCCCACCCACCAGCACCGGCGGCAGCTGCTGCACGGGCTTGGGATCGCAGTAGGCCCCGTCGAAGTGGAGGTGGTCGCCGTCGAAGGTGACCGTCTCCTCGGTCCACAGTCGCCGGATCACTTCGAGGGTCTCGTCGAGGACCGCCAGGCGCACCGGGTTGGCCAGGTAGTCGTAGCCGTAGGAGTGGTACTCCTCGTGGAACCATCCCGCCCCCAGGCCGAGGATGAGCCGCCCGCCCGAATAGACGTCGATGCAGGCCGCCTCCTTGGCCAGCAGCCCGGCGTTGCGGTAGGAGGCGCACGTGACCAGTTGGCCCAGGCCCGCCCGGGAGGTCTGCTGCGAGAGCGCCGCCAGCATGGTGAAGGCCTCGAACACGTGGGTGGCTTGGCGTCGGGGCACCGTCTCGACGTGGTCGTACACCCACAGGTCGTCGTATCCCAGCGATTCGGCCAATCGGGCCAGCTCCACCGATCGGCCCCAGGCGTCGGGACCGCTCCATCCCCTGTACTCGAGCTTCCACCCCTGGGGGATGAAGACCCCGACCCGGAGAGGGATCCCGGCGTGGCCAAGTGTGGCGCTCACGCCGCGAACTCCCACCACTGCACCTCGCACATCATGGGCAGCAGGTACTGGACGTAGAGCGAGTGGATCTTGACCACTTCCTGGTCATCCATGTGCAGATCGATGAGGTCGACGCGGCTGTCGCGCCCACGGAAGGACGCGGCCCTGTCCTGCACCCCCTGCAGTTCTTCCATGGACCCCACCGAAAATCCGAAGTGGTCCATGCGCGGGCAACGCATCGGGTCGTCCTCGGCAATGAGGAAGATGAACTGGTCCCAGTGCACGCACGACAGGATGAGACGGTGGCGGTCCTCGGTCATGACCTCGATCTCGTCGAACCCGAAGACCTCGCTCCAGAAGCGGCAGATGTCTCGGCGATTCCGCTCGTCGAGCAGGTCTGCCGGCAGGCTCATGGCCACATGGTTGAAGCGCGGATTGCCGGTGGGGTAGTAAGGATGGGCCATCACTCGCCTCCGTCGGTCATGGGTGCCGCCACGGCACCATCGGACAGGCGCGGGACCACCATCACCTTGCCGGCGTAGCGGCCCTGGGCCAGGCCGGCCAAGGCGTCGGACAGCCGGTCGAGGGGCACGTCCTCCGCCTCGATCAGCAGGTCGGTGGGGAAGCCGTCGGAGGCCAGCAGCTCGAGGGCGCGCTCGAAGCCGCCCTTGTCGTACACGAAGCTGCCCACTACGTGCAGCTCGTTGAGGATGAAGCGGTTGGGGTCGAAGGTCGGATGGTCGATGCCCGCCCCCACCAGGGCCATTGTGCCGCCGCGGCGCAGCTGGTGGAACCCGGCCTCGATGGCCGCCTTCTTGCCCGAGCACTCCAGCACCACGTGGACGGCGCGCTCGGAGATCCGCTCGGGATCCCAGGGCGGAAAGGTCTCGAGGTCGGCCGGGTCCAGGACCTCGGTGGCACCCAGGGCCCGGGCCAGCTGCTGACGCCGTTCACCGGGCTCCACGACGGTGACCGGCCCGATACCGGCCGCCACGAGGGCGGCGACCGACAGGGCCCCGATGGGTCCCGCCCCGATGACCATCACCGTGTCACCGGGAGCGGCGCCCGAACGGGTGATCCCGTGGAGGGCCACTGCCAGCGGCTCGGCCAGGGCTGCCTGACGTGCGGTGAGGCCCGACGGGAGCCGGAGGAGGGAGGCCGCCCGCACCAGCACGTAGCGGGCGAAGGCACCATCGTGGCCGTCGGTGATCGATCCCTCCCGGTCCTCGCACTGCGAGGGCTTCCCTTCCAGGCAGCGGCGGCATCGCCCACACCTGGGCGAGGTGCCCTCGACCACCGTCTCGCCCACGCTCCAGCCTTCCACCCCCTCGCCGAGGGCGACGATGGCTCCGGTGAATTCATGGCCCGCCACCAGGCCCGGCTTGTCCCCCCACCCTTCGAGCAGCATATGGATGTCCGAGCCGCAGATGCCGCAGTGGTCCACTTCCAAGAGCACCTCGCCGGGGCCCGGACGTGGTACCGGTCGCTCCTCCACTACGACTTCGCCGGGCCGCCGGTAGACAGCAGCCGGCATCACCTCGGGCAGTTCGATCATGATGCCACCTCCCCCAACAGGATCCCGATCCGGGCTGTCCGGCACCGAACCGACATCTGACACGCGTGTCACTGTAGGCCAGCGGCCGGGTCCGGGCACTCCGTGGCACCGGCACCGCCCCGAGGGGACCCCGGTGAGGCGGGGATCGACTCACACGATCTCGGGCTCCAACATCTCCGGCCCGTTGTTCCGCACGTTCCCCACGGCACGGTTGGCCGGGCCGTGCACGAGGGTCCCTTCGACGCCGGAGCGGAGCAGCGGCTCCAGTTCGTCCCGATCGGTCACGCCGGGATCGAGCCAGTGTTCCCATGCATCCGGTTCGAGGACCACGGGCTGGCGGTCATGGATCGGCATGTCGGGCCCGGCCTGGGTGGTGATGATCGTGGCGCTCCGCATCTCTGCGCCATCGTCACCCCGCCGCCTCTCGCCCAGCCCGGCAAGTACCAGTGGGCCGCCGTCGGCCCGGGTGAACGCAAAGGGCCGCTTCTCTTTCCCGTTCCGCTCCCATTCGTAGAAGGCCCCCACGGGGACGAGGATCCGGCCCCGCCTGAAGGCAGAACGGAAGATGGGCTTCGACGCCGCCGTCTCGCCCCTGGCGTTGAACGTGTTCTTGATGGACCCCGGGTCCTTGACACCCCAGGGGACCAGACCCCATCGGTAGGAACTGAGCGTCCGAGCACCGGCCCGGTCCACCGCCACGCCGAGGATCGGGTCGGTGGGGGCCACGTTCCAGCTGGGGGTCCATCGGTCGGTGAGATCGGGGTCGAGGCCGGCGTCGAGCCACTTGGCGATGTTCCGGGGTTCGTCGTAGAGAGCGATCCGTCCACACATGGTCCGTAGCCTACGGTGCGGGTGCCGAACCCAGATGCGGAGCCAAACGGACTACGGCTGTCCCCTCAACGCCTGACCCGGTCGAGCATGGTGGACCCCCTGGTGGAGCCTGGCGGGCCTCCTCCTCGCTCGGCCCTTCTTTCCTAGGCCGTAGGTGTGGCCCCGTGTCGCCGCGGTCAAGGTGCCCCGGGCCGCCGCCGCGGTCGTCGCCGTTGTCGATCCTCCCGGGTTCGGCGGGGCGGCGATCGACTTCGGCGCGGCGATCGACTTCGGCGCGGCGATGGTGGTCGGCACCGCCACGGTGCTCGGAACGGTCGTGCTGGGAGCTGTCGGAGAGAAGAGCGGTACCTGAGCCCCACTCGCCGCGTGGTGTCGGGGTGCGGCCTTGGGAGCGACCAGACCGCCGATGGCCACCAGACCGACCAACATGGCCGCCGCCAAGGCCAGCGCTGCCACGAGCTTCATCCTCGACCTCTTGTCGGGCAGCGTGGCTTGGCCCTCCAGCCAGCTCGCCCACTTCTTCATTGCCTGCCACCAATCGGTCACCGCGATCCCCCCTGTGCCGGGCCTTGACCGGGACAGCCTACGACGAAGCCGGGGAGCCGGGGGCAGGAGGTCGAATTCCCCTCATCGGACCGGGGGGTGGGCGGTGGTGCAGGCCGGTCGGCCGCCCGGCCAGGGAGATCCCCGGGGCCACCCGTCAATCCTCCGGAGATGCAGGCTCGGGTGCCCGGGTCGACGGACAAATAGCTCAAGTCCGGGCCCGATTGCGCCGTTCCTCCATTGGGGGACCGGAAGTGCGGTTCGAAGGGCGGGCGATGGAGCAGGACACCGACAAGCCAGGAATGACCGTCATCCGGGCATCCGCCGTTGACTTCACCCGCCCGCCACCGAAATCCGAGATCGGCGACCTGACTCCGGCCGACGGCTCGGTGGCCCGGTCGGACAACTGCGTCAGTGTGTTCTGCGCCCAGTGCCAGAGGTGGATCGACTGTTACGACGACATCCCTCCGGAGGTGGCCTGGGAGCGACACGGCGGGTTGTTCCACTGAGCTAGCCATCGGATGGCTCTGCCATCGGGTAAGGGACTTCGGGAAGCCCGGGCATTGGGTTGTCCCACCACAGCGTGTGTTCGATGCGCTCTGCAATCCGCCAGCCGGATGGCGTGTTGACGAGTTGGTCGTGGTAGCGACCCCCGACCGTGAACAGCCACGGCCTGCCTCCGACTTCGAGGCGATTGGCGTTGAGAAAGCATGATCTGGCGCGAATTCCGTCGGGGCCGCTCTCGAACTCACGGTTCACCACGAGGTGTTGGGTCAGCTGGAATAGAGGAAGGACACCGGCGAGCCATTGGCGAACCTCGCCGTAGGTTCCCTGGATGCCGCCCGCCGACCGGTAGTCGAGACGGGCATCATTCGTGAACACGGTGTCGAGCAGATCCCAGTCGAGACTGTCAATGGCCGTGGCATAGCGGGTGAGCAGATCCTCCATCCGGATCCGATCAGCGACGCCGATGCCCTCAATCTCCATGGGAGGGGAGGCTACCTCGGTTGCTCCCGATCAGACCTGAGGGCCGCCATGCGGCTGCGGGCCCGCGAGTCGTCCTCAGGTGATGGCAATTGAAAGTGCCTGTGTGGCGGTGTTCTGCGTCGTGGGCTGGTGCTTCGTCTTGATCTTCTTGTCGACGACCTTCACCGTGAAGGCGTAGGTCCCGCTGTCATGCTTGCTCGGAATGCCCGAGATCACCCCGGTGGACTTGGCCAGATGGAGGCCGTTGGGAAGTCTGCCCGCCGACACCGACCACTTGTAGGGCGGATTGCCGCCGATGGCCGCCAGGGTTGCCGAGTACGCCGAATTCACCGTCGCTGCAGGCAGCGATGAGGTGGTGACCTGAAGGTAGGCAATCGGCTCGAAGATGTAGGCGGTGGACCCGGCACTGGTCCCGATGGTGAGGCTGCCGACGTTTCCGACCATGGCGGTCCAGTTGCTGCCGACGTTGACGCCTACACCATCCTTGATCGTGGCGTTGGGGTAGTCAGCGACGAACGCACTCCAGCTGATCGGAGCACTCTGTGGTGCGCCGGTGAGATGGGTGCCCCACACCACGCCGTTCAGCACGTTCCACGTCTGCCAGGTATTGGCGACGACGGGGTTGGAGGGTAGCTGTACGTACGGTTCGAAGTTGAGTGTCGAGAAGGTGACGCCGGCATCGAGTCCCGTAACATTGCCGGGATTGATCGCCAGCTGGAGCCCTGGGTCGAGGACGCGCGCCGCGTTGTTGGTGAAGGTCGAGTACGAAAGCGCGGTCAGGCTGCTGAGCGCGGTTCCGTTGTGGTCGCTGTTGAAGACGGCCCAGTGGGAGCCGGTGCCGGTCACCGTGAGCTGGAGGCTGCCCCTTGCCGGGGCCGGTCCGGTCACCGTGGTGACCCCGCCGCTTCCGTCGCCCTCGTTGACCAACGCGAACTGACCCGCAGCCGGCGTTGCCGGGGAGGCGATCAGGTCCGCCGATGTGACCGGGACATAGGTGGTCGGCGGTGTGGCGGCCCAGGCCGAGGAGGCCGTGCCGACGCCCATGGTCAAGGCGATGACCGCTCCCGCCCCTGCTGCGATGACTCTACGCATGAAGACATCCTTTTCTGTGTGGAGGAGGCGGACTTCCCGCCGAAGGCGGCCGAGTCGACCGTGACGCCGTTCACCAAATCGTGTAACGATACAGTGCCTTCAGTGCTCCCCACAAACAACCTCAGAATTGAGGATTTCCGGGCGTGATCAATGGTGAGGCTCACCTCCGGCGGAGGTCGGTGCCCCCGAAGACCGAAGATCTCCGCGTCCACCCGCTCATCCTCCCCAGAAGCGGTCGGCTCCCTCCTGATCCACGTCCGGTCCCGTAGAGTCCGAGGTCGTGGCGGTGGATCTGTCGGAGCTGGGCGAGGTCGTCGAGCGGCTGACCGGATCCAGCGCGGTTGGCACCTGGGTCTGCGACGAGCTCCATGATCCGGTGGCCTCGGCAACCGTCGGGATCTGGCGCATCCACGCCGACCAGTGGTCCGTCGTGGTCAAACTCCTCGGTCTGGGCAATGAGGGGCATCCCAACTGGCGGGCCGGGGAGCAGCCTGACCACTGGTACTACTGGCGCCGGGAGGCCATCGCCTACGAGTCCCCGCTCCTCGCGTCCTTTGCCGGAGGACTGCGGGCTCCAACCTGCCATCTGATCGCGGAGCGATCAGATGGGAGTGTGGCGCTGTGGATCGAGGACCTTCATGCTGCTTCTGCCGCCACCGAGTGGCGGGTGACGCGCTTCGGGCAGTCAGCTCGCCACCTGGGGCGTGCCCAGGCGGAGTTCGCCGTAGGGCGGAGCCTGCCGGATGAGCCGTGGCTGAGCCGAAGGTGGCTTCGGGCCTATCTCGCCCAGCGGGATGCGGACATCCCACTCCTTCGGGACGCGGCTGCCTGGGCGACGCCTCTGGCGAGGCGTTGGTTGCCCGAGGCATTGGCGCTCCCGCTCCTCGATATGCGTCGCGACCAGGAGACCTTCCTCACCGCCCTGGAGCGGACTCCGCAGACGGTGTGCCACTTCGACCTCCACCCTG
>DATBOO010000053.1:0-4292 GCA_036553725.1 Acidimicrobiales bacterium
TCGCCTTCGCCTCCACCGGCGAGAAGCTGGACGACTTCGATCAGTTCCACCCCGACCGGATGGCCGACCGCATCCTCGGGATGGGCGACGTGCTCAGCCTCATCGAGCAGGCCGACCGGACCATGGACAAGGACGTCACCACCAAGGGTGCCGCCGCCATGATCGAGGGGAGGTTCTCGCTCGAGGACTTCTTGGAGCAGTTGCAACAGGTGAAGAAGATGGGCTCGGTCTCGGGGATGCTCTCCCTGCTCCCGGGGGTGCCGAAGGACCTGAAGCAGGCCTCCTCCGCCATCGACGATCGCCAGATCGGCCAGGTCGAGGCCATCATCCGCTCGATGACGCCCACCGAGCGGGGGAACCCGTCGATCATCGACGGCGCCCGGCGGGTCCGGATCGCCAACGGCAGCGGCACCGCTACCTCCGACGTGAACGCACTTCTGAAGCAGTTCCGGGAGATGCAGAAGATGATGAAGGGGCTCGGCAAGTCCGGCGGGCCGGGCGGCCTCGGCGGCCTGGGCGGGATGCTCGGGCGGGGTGGGCGGATGTCGCCGAAAGCCATGGCCGAGATGGCCGAGATGGGTGGTGCCATGGGCGGACCCGGGGGCGGGGCCAAGGGCGGACCCGGGGATGGGGCCATGGGCGGGCCCGGGGGAGAACCCTCTGCGTTCGCCGGCTCAGCCGGGGCCCGAGGCGCGGGGGCGGGCCCGACGAAGGCGAAGGGCAGGGGCGGAAAGAAGGGCAAGGGCGGCGGCCGGGTCACTCCCAAGGCCCGCTGACCGAGGCCCTTCCGCGGTGGTCGCGTGGCGCGGATCCGCCCGAATGGGGCCGATTGCCCGTCAACCCGTCATTGGTGGGAGACTACTGGGCGCTATCGACACAATGCAGAGGAGTTCAACGTGGCAGTAAAGCTCCGCCTGGTGCGGATCGGGAAGAAGAAGCAGCCGACGTACCGGCTGGTGGCGGCGGACAGCCGCTCGCCGCGAAATGGTCGTTTCATCGAGATCGTGGGTACCTACGCCCCCCGCGGCAAGTCGTTGGCCGAGCCCGACGCTGTCATCGAGATCGACAACGCCAAGGCCGTGAAATGGCTCTCGCAAGGGGCGACGCCGACCGAGCGGGTCGAGAAGCTGTTGAAGCGGTCCGGGGCACTCGACGAGTTTGCGACGGCCAAGGCGGCCATGTGAGCGACGACCTGGCCATCGATTCCGCCGACGATGTCAACACCATCGACGATGACGACGGCCACGAGGACGACGACGCCGGCAACCGGGTCTCGGGCGGCACTCCACTGGCGGTGGTGACCTACCTGGTCAGCTCCATCACCTCCGATCCCGATTCCGTGGTCATCAACACCGAGGAGCGGGGCGATTCCGTCCGTTTCCGCATCCATGTGGCCCCCGACGACATGGGACGGGTGATCGGGCGCCGGGGACGCGTGGCCCAGGCCATCCGCACCGTGGTGGCGGCCGCCGGTGCCCGTGACGGCATCCGGACCAGCGTCGACATCGACGACGGCTGAGGCCGCCGACCTGGTGCGGCGCGACGCCCACCTCCGGCCCCCCGGCCCTGGCGTCCGAGACGCCCGACAGCTCCAAAGCCCCCTCCCCACCTGTCGCTCCGTTCCCACCCGATGACCGGGACGACCGTGCTCCACGTGGGCTCCATCGTGAAGCCCCACGGGCTGAAGGGGGACCTGATCGTGTCGTTGAGCACCAACCGGCAGGAGCGGGTGGCACCCGGGTCGGTGCTCCGCGATGCGGACGGGCGCGAATTCCGGGTCGTCCGCTCGTCGCCCCACGGGCACCGGCACATCGTCGCCTTCGACGGGGTCTCGGGTATCGAACAGGCCGAAGCCCTGCGGGGGACCGACCTGTTCGCACCGCCCCTGGACGACCCCGATGCCCTGTGGGTCCACGAGTTGATCGGGGCGCGGGTGGAGGACACCGAGGGGCGTCTTCTCGGCGCGGTGGAGGGAGTCGAGGCCAATCCGGCCAGTGACCTGTTGGTCCTCGAGGGAGGAGGTCTGATCCCCCTCCGGTTCGTGGTGGGGAGCCAGCCCGGCGTCCTGGTCACGGTGGACGTGCCCGACGGCCTCCTCGACCTGGGCTGACCCGGCCCGTCCATGGTCTCCGTCCGGATCGACGTCTTCACTCTGTTCCCCGAGGTCATCGAGCACTACGCCGATGCCTCGATCCTCGGTCGGGCCCGGGCCGGGGGGAAGCTGGACCTTCGCACCCACGATGTGCGGGATGCGGCGACGGGCCCCCATCGTTCGGTGGACGATGCCCCGTTCGGGGGTGGGGCGGGGATGGTCCTGGCTCCCGAGCCCGTGTTCGGGGCGGTGGAGGCGGTGGCGGCCCGGCCGGACGGCCTGCCCCGGCCCCTACTGCTGCTGTCGCCGTCAGGACGGCGCTTCGACCAGTCGGTGGCCCAGGAGCTGGCGGCGAATGAGGGAGGCTTCTCGCTGTTGTGCGGTCGCTACGAGGGGGTGGACCAGCGGGTGGCGGACCACCTCGTCGACGGTGAGCTCTCGGTGGGTGACTTCGTGCTGGCCGGCGGCGAGTTGGCCGCCCTGGTGGTGGTGGAGGCGGTGGCCCGGCTGCTCCCCGGGGTGCTCGGCAACGACCGTTCCTCCGCCGACGAGAGCTTCTCCGCCGGCCTGCTCGAATACCCCCAGTTCACCCGCCCGGCCGCTTTCCGGGGCTGGGAGGTCCCCGATGTCCTCGTGTCCGGCGACCATGGACGGGTGGAGCGGTGGCGCCGGGCCCAGGCCCTGGCCCGCACCCTGCGCCAACGCCCTGATCTCATGGCCGCCCGGGGTCCCCTGACCGCGGACGAGGTCCAGCTCCTGGCCGAGCACGGTGAGGCGCGACTGCTGCGCGATCACGGCTACGATTGGTGAGCCTCGCTGGCGCCGGTCGACCGGTGTTCGGATCGAAGGCCCGGACCGCCCGGAACTCCCCGGTGGGAGAACCTCCAGGTGAGGGCTCAGGGCCGGGCGCCCGGCGGGTGAGTTCGAACGATACCTGGAGAGACGCGCCCCATGAACCCGACTGACATCATCGACCGCGACAGCCTCCGGGACGACATCCCCGACTTCCGCCCGGGCGACACCGTCAAGGTGCACGTGCGGGTCGTCGAGGGCACCCGCGAACGGGTCCAGGTGTTCCAGGGCGCCGTGGTCAGGCGCCAGGGCACCGGCGTCCGGGAGACCTTTACCGTCCGCAAGGTGAGCTTCGGCGTCGGCGTCGAGCGCACCTTCCCTGTGCACTCCCCGGTGATCGCCAAGACCGAGGTCGTGTCCCTGGGTGACGTCCGCCGGGCCAAGCTCTACTACCTGCGCGACCGCCACGGGAAGGCGGCCAAGATCAAGGAGCGGCGGTCTGCCCGGGCCTGAACGGTGATCTCTCGGTCCTCTGTCGGCGCTGATCCCGCCGTCGGGCCGCTGTTCTCGGCGGCCCGCGCCCCGCGCCATGAGATGAGCCGGGGGCCTGATCGGGCAGCGACACGGCAAGCCAGCGTCATGAGTGAAGCAGCATCATCAGCGGGCCGGCGCCTTGAGTGAAGCAGCGTTATGAGTAGATCAGCGTCATGAGTGAAGAGGACCTCGAGCGCTACGAGTCGGAGATCGAACTGGCCCTGGTGCAGGAGTACCGGGCCGTCCTGCCGCTCTTCGCCTACGTGGTGGAGACCGAGCGGCGTTTCTACCTGGCCAACAGCGTCGACGTGGTGGTGCGGTCCGACTCCTCGCCGGCCTGCGTAGAGGTCAATCTCAACGATGCCTGGGTCTGGGACATGTACCGCCCGGCCCGCTTCGTGCCCTCGGTGCGGATCCTCACCTTCCGGGACGTGAACATCGAACGGCTGCCCGAGAAGGATCTTTGAGCTCGCCGGTTCCAGGCCGCCCGGCGACCGGCGCCGGCCCCGGAGCCGATCGGCGGCAGGTCCTCGGTGCGGAGGGGGAGGCCCGGGCGGCCAGGTGGTACGAGGACAACGGCTACGAGGTGCTCGACCGCAATTGGCGTCGCCGCGAAGGCGAAGTGGACCTGATCGTCCGGCGCGGCAAAACCGTCGTCTTCTGCGAGGTCAAGACCCGTTCGAGCGATCGCTTCGGCACGGGTGCCGAGTCGGTGACAGAGGCCAAGCAACGCCGGATCAGGCGATTGGCCGCCCGTTGGCTGTCGGAACTGACCCCGGCCTCGGGCCGGGCCCGGGTCGAGGCACGCTTCGACGTGGTCTCGATCACCGCCGGCCAGGTCGAGGTCATCGAGAACGCCTTCTGACGGCGGGTC
>DATBOO010000099.1:0-1996 GCA_036553725.1 Acidimicrobiales bacterium
GTAACAATCCCCGATCTCGTGTTCGGCCCGTTTGCGCAGGACGAAGGCCAGCCGGTCGATGGCGAGGGCCGGATCGTCCCCGGTCAACGCGCTTTCGGGGGCAGGGGCCACGAAGAGCTGATGCATCGACGGCATGGCCGCCTCGGAGATCGACCCGAGTGACGCCTGGTTGAAGGGCACGTCCCTCCAGCCGAGGACGTCGAGGCCCTCCTCCCCCGCCAACTTGGCGATGGCCGAACGGGCCGCGTCGGCCTCGTCACCGCTCCTCGACAGGAAGGCGATGCCGGTGGCGTAGCGGCCGCGGGCCGGAAGGTCGAAGTCGACCACGGCGGCATAGAAGTCGTGGGGAACCTGGATCAGGATCCCAGCACCATCCCCGCTGTCCTCCTCGCTGCCGGTGGCCCCCCGGTGGGCCAGGTGCTCGAGGGCGGAGATCGCCTGTCGGACCAGGGTGTGGGTGGGTCGGCCCTGCAGGTCGGCGACCAGGGCGACCCCACAGGCATCGTGCTCGAACCGGGGATCGTAGAGGCCGCCCACCGGGGGTGTCGGACGGGAGCGGGGCGGGGACACCGGGACCGCGGTGAGAGAGGGCTGCGCGTCGGGACGGGTTCCAGATTGGGTTCCAGCGAAAGTCGTCATCGGTCGCTCCAACGAAGGAAGGGGATCCACCGGCTCGGGACGACGCTGGCCCATGCGTGGTCCGTAGATTGTACACGCCCCATCGGCCAATTGGCCCTGTCAGACGGTCAGCGACCCCGCCGTACCATGGAGGCATGGCCACCAGGGCACCTGCTGACGTGGTTGTGATCGGGGGCGGTGTCATCGGCCTGTCCATCGCCTGGACGGCGGCCGTCAACGGGATGGCGGTGACCGTTGTCGATCCTGCGCCGGGCCGTGGTGCCAGCTGGGCCGCAGCCGGCATGTTGGCTCCGGTCGGAGAGGCTTACTACGGCGAGGAGGCCCTCATCGCACTCAACCTCCGGGCCGCGCGGGAGTGGCCCCAGTTCGCCCGGGCCCTGGAAACGGCATCCGGCGAGTCGGTCGGCTACCGGGCCGACGGGACCCTGCTGGTGGCCGTGGATCCCTCGGACCAGGCCGCCACCGACGACGTCCTCGGATTCCACCTTGCGCACGGACTGGGGGCCCGCCGTCTCTCGGCGCGCCAATGCAGGGGGGAGGAGCCCCTGCTGGCTCCGGGGATCAGAGGAGGAGCCGAGCTGGCCGACGACCACCAGGTGGACAATCGTCGGGTGGTCGACGCCCTTGCAGGTGCGTGCCGGGCCCACCGGGTTGCCTTCAGCGACGATGAGGTGTCGGACGTCGACGGCGGTGACGGTGACGGCGGTCGGGTGACCGGCGTGACCCTCCGCCACGGGGGCCGTCTCGCCGCCGGGGCGGTGGTGGTGGCCGCTGGCTGCCGGTCGGGCCAGATCGGGGGGATCCCCGAGGCCATCCGACCTCCGGTGCGCCCGGTCAAGGGGATCACCGTCCGGTTGCGAGGCGACGCCGGGGGGCCCTCCCTGCGTCGGACGGTTCGGGGCATGGTCCACGGGAGGAGTTGCTATCTCGTCCCCCGCCGGGACGGAACGCTGGTCGTCGGTGCCACCGTCGAAGAACGGGGGTTCGACCTCAGCGTGCGGATCGGCGCGGTGAGCGACCTGCTCGACGATGCCCGCCAGCTGGTCCCGGCCCTCGATGAATACGAGCTCCTCGACAACACGGCCGGGCTGAGGCCCGGATCGCCGGACAACGCTCCCATTGTGGGCCAGACCCATGTGGCTGGGCTCATCATGGCCACGGGCCACTACCGCAACGGCATCTTGCTGGCTCCCGTGACCGCCTACGAGGTGACCCGGATCCTCCTCTCGGGGGCCGCCGGACTCATTGGACCTGCTGGACGCGCGGAACCCGCGGGCCAGGCCGGATCCCCAGAGAAGCCGGTGCAGATCGGCGACCGCCTGCACGAGACTTCACTCATGGGTGTATTCGCCCCCTT
>DATBOO010000140.1:0-4836 GCA_036553725.1 Acidimicrobiales bacterium
GAGGGCGAAGAAGTTCTTGGACCGCTCGGCATCCCGCGGCTTCACCCCGGCATCCTTGGAGACCTCGGTGGTGATCGAGGTCATCGGGACCTCGTAGACGGTGTACGCCGACAGGGAGCCGTCGCCCAGAGGGTCGGCGTCATAGCCGGCCTTGGCCAGGTTGCGCTCCTCGAAGGCGTCCACATTGACGATGACCGTGGCCCCGTTGGGAAGCGAGTCGATGTTGGCCTTGAGCGCGGCGGGGTTCATGGCCACCAGAACGTTGGGAGAGTCGCCCGGCGTGGAGATGTCGTGGTCGGAGATGTGCACCTGGAAGGCCGAGACCCCCGCCAGCGTCCCGGCCGGGGCCCGGATCTCCGCCGGGAAGTCGGGGAAGGTGGCCAGGTCATTCCCGAGGACCGCCGATGTGGTGGTGAAGCGGTCGCCGGCGAGTTGCATGCCGTCCCCGGAGTCCCCGGCGAACCGGATCACCACGCGATCGATCAAGTGGGGGGACTTCGGATCGGTGGTGGTGTCGGACACCATGCTCCTCTTCCTGCTCTACCGCGCTCAGTCGCCGGATGCGTGCTCGGCGCTGTCAGCTATCACCGGTGTTCGCCCGGATGAACACCCAAGACTCCAGTTCGTTCTTACACCGCAGTCTACCGTCGGCCTCCTTCACCGTAGCGACACCCACGGGGCCATTCGGGTGAGGCCGGGCGGGAACACCCTGATCCCCGGCCCGATCGGGTCGATTCCGGTGGATTCGGGTGGATTCGGGCGTTTCCCGGCTGTTCCCGGCTGTTCCCGGCCTGGGTCGGTCAGGCGATCGTCACCGTCTCGTCGAGGTAGACGTCCTGAATGGCGTGGATGAGGGCGGCTCCCTCGGCGGCGGGCCGCTGAAAGGCCTTCCTGCCCACGATCAGACCCGCTCCCCCGGCTCGCTTGTTGATCACTGCGGTCCGCACCGCCTGGGCCATGTCGTCGGCCCCCTTGGACTCTCCGCCGGAGTTGATGAGAGGGATCCTGCCCGCGTAGCAGTTGACCACCTGCCAGCGGGTGAGGTCGATCGGATGGTCGGTGGTGAGCTCGCTGTAGACCAGGGGATCGGTCTTCCCGAACTTGAGGGCGTTGTAGCCGCCGTTGTTCTCGGGCTGCTTCTGCTTGATGATGTCCGCCCCGATGGTCACCCCCAGGTGGTTCGCCTGACCGGTGAGGTCGGCCGAGAGGTGGTAGTCAGTGTCGCCCTGCTTGAAGGCTGCGTTGCGCAGGTAGCACCACAGGACGGTGAACATTCCCAGCCGGTGGGCCTCGGCGAAGGCCTGCGACACCTCGACGATCTGGCGGTCCGCCCCCTCCGAACCGAAGTAGATGGTGGCGCCGACCCCGACCGCCCCGAGGTCCGCCGCCTGGCCCACCCCGGCGAACATGACCTGGTCGTAGGTGTTGGGGTAGTTGAGGAAGTCATTGTGGTTGAGCTTCGCGATGAAGGGGATCTTGTGCACGTAGCGGCGCGAGACGATGCCCAGGCCCCCGACCGTGGTGGCGATGGCGTTGCAGTCGGCGGCAATGGCCAGGTCGCACAGTTTGGCCGGGTCGAAGTAGGCGGGGAACTTGGCGAAGCTGGCCGCTCCCGAGTGCTCGATGCCCTGGTCGACGGGGAGAATGGAGAGATAACCGGTGCCGGCCAGCCGTCCGGTGCCGTACAGCGTCCCCAGGTTGCGGAGCACCGTCGGGGACCGGTCGGACTCGACGAAGATCCGGTCGAGGTGCCCCGGGCCGGGAATGGAGAGCTGGTCCGCCTTGAAGGCGGTGGCCACGTGGTTGAGCAGCGAGTCCGCCTCATCGCCCAGAAGTTGTTCGAGATTCATGGTCGAAGAGCCTAACGGGAGCGGCGCGGCCTCTTCGGCGCCCGCCGGGCCCTGGCCGTCGGGCCGAGCGATTCGAGACGATCGGCGACGTCGTAGGCGTCTTCGTCGACTGCCCTGATCCGCAAGAAGAGCTCCCGGGCCTTCGGGAGGTCGCCCGACCGCTCCATCAAGTCCCCGAGCACGTACCACTGGCGGAGGTGCCGCTCCGCGGGATTGCGGACGAGACGGCCCGCTCCGGCCTCGACCAACAGGGTGACCGCACCGGCGAGGTCGCCTACGTCGGCTCGGGTGCCGGCCAGCACCAATCGGCCCTCGGAGAGGACCTCTGGCTCAGGCGACCCCTGTCGGAGCTCGGTGAAGAGGGCCTCCACCCGCTTGGGGCGACCCAGCGCCCGATGGCAGTCCATCCGGACCGGGTGCTGGTCGACCGAGCCGGTGAGGGCCGAGAACGCCTCGAGGTTGGGAAGGGCCGCCCTCCAGTAGCCCTGGTGGTACTGGCTGAGCCCCAGGAGCTCCCGGGCTGACGGTGCATTGGGCACGGCGTCGACCACCGTCTTCAGGATCCGGGAGGCGTCCCGGTACCGTTCGCGCTCGTAGGCCCCGATGCCGGCCGCCATCCGCTCGGTCATCCGCTCGCGGAGATGGTTCCAGTCCGGCCCGGCCGCCGAGGCCAGTTCGTTGGCGACGTCCGCCGGCAGTTCGGCTGGCGCCCGGACCGTCCGGTGGGCAGGCGGGCGCAGCGGCTCCGCCCCGGTCCCTTTCCCCCGGCTGGGGGTGTCGGTGCGCACCCAGCGCTCGGGCACGTACTCCTCTCGCCTGGCCTGCCCCCGGCGGCGGCCGTCCTGGGTGTCTTCGTCTCTTCGGCGGGCGCCGGGCTCCTCCCGCACCGTGCTCGCGCCTCTCCGGGCCACACTGCCCCAGCCCCTTCGGACCACCGGCGAGCGGGACCGGTCTTCCCATTGGGACCCGGTCCGGGGCCTGTCGTCGGACCCGCCGGACCCGCCGGACCGGTCTGACCGGCGTGACCGGTCCGGCCTGGACGACCCGTCGACCGGTCCGCTCCTCGGTCCGGCGCCAGATCGGCGAGCACCGCTCCCCGCCTTGCCGCGCGCACCTCCGTAGCCTGCGCCTGGCGGAGAGCCCGACTCTGAGCGCCGGCCGCCGGGCCCGGGACCATCCCCCCGGCCCGCATCGCCGGTGCGGCGAGACCGGGCCTGAGTCTGGCTGGGGCCATTCTTCGGTGCGGCCCGCCCCGAATCGGTCAGTCGAGTTACCTTGCGTCCGGCGCCACTGCTGCTGCTGCTGCTGTGTCCTCCGGTGCCGCGGCCGCTGCGTCCGGTGCCGCTACTTGGGGGACGACCGGACCGTGCTGACCGACCGGAGTCCGCGCTGCCCGGGCCTCCCGAGGGACGACGGACCCTACCGGCCGCTTCCGGCCGCCCCGACCCCGAGGCCCCACCGCCACGTCCACTCTTTCCTCCGCCGGTGCTGCCTCTGTTGCTTCCGCCGCCAGTAGCCGCTCGGGGGGATCCCCTCCCCGCACCACCGGATCCTCGCGGGCGCGGCGAACCAGGAGGTTTGCTCGCTGCCATGTCCGGAAGCCTACCTTCAGGCCAGAACGGCTCCAGTTCGAGGACGCCTCGGATTTCGCGCCGTCTCGACTGATCTCAACAGTTGGTCGGCATGGCGCGTGGCCAGCACCTCTGCCCAGCGCCCACGCCCCGCTGCCCGCAGACGCTCGAGGTAGGGGCCCAGATGCTTGCGGACGTGGAACGGTCCCCCCTCGTCTCGCACCGTGTCCAAGGGATCGCCTTCTCGTGGCCACGGACATCGCCCATTCCCGTCCGAGCGAGCTCTTCAGCCGTCCAGTCGTCCAGCAAGCTCATCCGCCTGGCCCCGACGCTCCAGCCAGTGGCCCCGACGCTCCAGCCAGTGGAGAGCCACGGGCACCACCTGGTCGGCGCGCTCGGCTCCCATGCCACGCATGAGATTCAAGGCCTCCATGAACCCGGGATTCCACCAGGTCGCCGAGTGCCGGAACGGGAAGCTGGAGATCGAGGCCGTCTGCCAGCCACTCCAGTACAAGCTTCCTACCCAAGACTTGAACGCGTGGTGACTCACGAAGCCGCGGCGAGGGCCCTCGTTCCGGAGTTCGGCGCCGCTTCCGTCGTGGTTGACCACTCGGTTGCGGATACCGAACGTGCCAGACATGAGCGCGGCGCGGCTCGGGAGGCACGGCACGTCCGAGGCGTCGACGTTGGCGAACCGCACACCGCCGGCGGCCAGGGCGTCGATGTTGGGTGTCGTGTCCCGGTGGTAGCCGTATCGGCCGAGGTGGTCGGCACGGAGTGTGTCGATGTCCAGATGCAACAGCGCATGTGGGTCCGTTCGTCGAAGTCGACGCCAGTCCGGCCGCATCCTGGCACAGGAAGTCGACGAAGATTCTGCTCATCCCGATGGCTCCGCATGGCCGATGTCGGGTCCGGACGCGACCATGCCCCCCGCCGGGCGGGGGGCATGGTCGTGGAGAAATCCCGGCGGCGTCCTACTCTCCCAGGGGGCTACCCCCCAAGTACCATCGGCGCTGGCGGGCTTAACTGCCGTGTTCGGAATGGGAACGGGTGTCTCTCCGCCGCCATGGCCACCGGAAACCGTGCGCTCTCCGGCTCAAGGACGCCCTCCACCAAAGGGAATGTACGTCCGAGCCCGGCGTGATCGACAGTCGATCACGCCTGAGCGTTCCATAGCGAGCACGAGCAAGTTTCCAAGCCCTCGGCCGATTAGTACCGGTCAGCTGAATGCGTTACCGCACTTACACTTCCGGCCTATCAACGTGGTCGTCTGGCCACGGGCCTTACCAGGTTGACCCTGTGGGAGATTTCATCTTGGAACGAGCTTCGCGCTTAGATGCTTTCAGCGCTTATCCCACCCGAAGGTCGCAAATCAGCAGTGCCCTTGGCAGGACAACTGACACACGAGAGCTTCG
>DATBOO010000145.1:0-18471 GCA_036553725.1 Acidimicrobiales bacterium
GAAAGTTCGTCGGTCAAGTCTCATTGGGTGGCCCTTCCTCTTCTCTTGTCCGTCTCACGTCGTCCGTCTCACTTCACCAGCAGACACTCCTGCGTCATGCCGGGAGCTCTGCGTGCCACCACGGCACCGGCCGGACCCGGCGATCCGCCTCTTGCACCAGCTCGTCGAGGGAATGCTCGAGCCCCCGGGCAATGGTGTCGATGTCCGGGGCCAGGTCCCAGCAGGCCTGCACGCCGGCAAACATGGTGTCCAGATACGAGAAGACCGTGATGTTGACCCCGACACCCTCGACGATCGGGCCCAGCGGGTACATGGCCACCATGCGGGCGCCCGCCAGATACAGGGGGAAGTCCGGTCCCGGGACGTTGGAGACGATGAGGTTGAACACCGGTGCCAGGTGGTCGAACAGCCGAAGGTTCGTCACCAACCTCGACAAGCGGGTGCCCACCGCCGGGAGGATGGCCTGGGCCCACCCGGCGAACACATCGGGCCCTATGGATCGGCTCTGCTCCTTCGCCGTCTCCATCCCGTCTCGGATGTGCCGGAAGCGGGCAGCCGCATCCTCCACGCCGCTGGCCAGCGACACGAGGAGCGCGGACACCCGGTTGCCCAATGCGTCCCGCTCGGAGGGCGCCCGCACGGACACCGGGACCATGGCCACCAGCGAGCGGTCGAGCACTTCTCCCCGCTCGGCGAAGAAGGCGCGCATGGCTCCGGAGGTAGCGGCGAGGACCACGTCGTTGGCGGTCCCGCCGAGAACTTCCCGGACCCGTTTCACATCGCGCAATGGCAGTGCGGCGAAGGCCACCCGTCGATGCGGCGAGATGGCACGGTTGATCGACGTGCGGGGAGCCTCGAACGGCGTCGGCGGCAAGCTGCCGGCCACTTCCCGGTTCCGATCGCTCAACCGCCGTGCCGTCTGCAGGGTCCTCGACAGGGAGCGGATGAGTCCCTCGGCGTGGCCCGGCAGCGACCCGACGGTGTGCCGCCACTGCGCCATCTCACCCGGCAGCGGCTCGGGCGACCAGGGCGGGTTGTCCGGAGTCGACCCCGGCGGCGTTGGGCCCTGGGGTGGGCGATCAGCTGCGTCCGGCCAACGCAGGGAACGGCGCTCGCCGCGCGGGGCGAAGAGCCGGCGCGGGGCGGGCTTCGGCTCGAGGTCGAAGAAGGCAGCCATCACCTCGGCTCCGGAGACACCGTCGATGATCGAGTGGTGGACCTTCGGTATCACCGCCAGGTGACCGTGCTCGAGCCCTTCGACGACGTGGAATTCCCAGAGGGGCCGCTGGCGATCGAGCGGGCGGGAAGCCAGGTCGGCGGCCAGCACGGCTAGCTCGGCCAGTCCTCCCGGGGCGGGGAGGCTGGTCCGGCGGACGTGGAAGTCGATGTCGAAATCGGGATCGTCGACCATCGACGGCTGCTGCAACCCGAAGGGGACCTCGATCATCCGCTTCCGGAACGGGGGGACCAGGTGCACCCGTCCGGCCACCATGTCCCTGACGCTCCAGAAGTCGACTCCGCCCTCGACCTCCCCCGGATCGAAGATCAGCGCACCGAGGATCTGCAGATGGGTGGTGGGCGACTCCAGGCTGAGGAAGGCCCCGTCCAACCCGGTCAGGCGCTCCACCGTCCCCTACCGTCCCGTCGACCCGAAGCCGCCGAGGCCGCGCTGGCTCGCCGGCAACTCGGCGGATTCCACGAAATCGGCGGACTCGACCCGCTGGATCACCAGCTGCGCGATCCGGTCGCCCCGGTGCACCTCGTAGGGGGACACGGGGTCGGTGTTGATCAACAGCACGGCCAGTTCGTCCCGGTACCCCGAATCGATGAGGCCCGGGGTGTTCAGACAGGTCACCCCGTGGCGCAGGGCGAGGCCGCTCCTCGGCTGGACGAAGCCGGCGAAACCCTCCGGAATGGCCAGGGTGATACCGGTCGGGACCATGGCCCGGCCACCCCCCGGGGCCAGCGTGACGTCCATCCGGGCCACCAGGTCGGCGCCGGCATCACCCGGCCTGGCATAGGCGGGCAAGGGGATACCCGGGTCGGTCCGCACCACCGGCACAGAAAGTCCGGATCCCGACCCCGGGACGCGGAGGTACGCCTCGTCGACGACCGATCTGGCACCGCTGCGTGATCCGGGGGCCACCGGACTCCTCCACTTCTCCCGGTCCTGACGCTACCGCCCGCGGACCGGCGGCGTCGGCACCCTGGCCCAGCCCCGGCCCACCTGCGGCCCACTTGGAACAGAAGCCGCCACCTTGGAGCGCGGGCCGCCAGCCGGTAGCGTACCGGCGTGCTGGTGTGGATGGATCTCGAGATGACCGGGCTCGAGATCGCGCGCCACGTCATCGTCGAGGTGGCCACGCTGGTGACCGACGACGACCTGACCATTGTCGCCGAAGGGCCCGACCTGGTGGTCTCCGCCGCTCCCGAACAGCTGGCCCTGATGGACGACTACGTCAGGGAGATGCACACCAAGAGTGGGCTCCTGGCCGAGATCGCAGTATCGGGCATCTCCCTCGAGCAGGCCGGGACCGCCACCATGGACTTCATCCGCGCCCACGTCCCGAAGGCCCGCACCGTGCCGCTGGCCGGCAACTCGATCGGGACCGACCGACGGTTCCTCGCCGCCCAGCTCCCGGAGATCGAGGACTACCTCCACTACCGCTCCGTGGACGTGTCCACCGTCAAGGAGCTGGCCCGTCGCTGGTACCCCGGGGCGATGAAGGGGGCCCCGACCAAGGCCGGCGGCCACCGGGCCATGGACGACATCCGCGAGAGCGTGGCCGAGTTGGCGTACTACCGCACCGCCGTCTTCCGGGGGCCCGCCCCGGAGGATCCCGCGGAGCAGACCGGCTCGCCGTCCGCCCACACGGCATGACCCGGTCCTCGGCCGGACACCTCGCTCGAGGAGCTGCTCGGGGTAGCCGGGTGGGAGCCGAAAGTGGACCATCGAGTTCAGCCCAGCAGAGCGCAGTGAGAGCACCTGAGAGGAGCGCAACATGCCCGACCTGGCCGAGCCGCAGCCACGGCCGCAACCGCAGGCATCCGACAGTGGGCCATCGATTCCCCTCACCCTGGCCGAGGCCACGGCGACCCTGACGGCGCCGGGTCAGACCTTCGAGATGGAGGACCTGACCATCAGGGGCATTCGCACCCGCACCTGGAAGCAGGCCCCCGCCAGCCTCCGCTCGGTCCTCGAGCTGTCGTCCCTCCACGGGGACAGCGACTACCTCGTCTACGAGGACGAGCGGGTCACCTTCGCGGAGCACTTCCGAATCGCCGTCGGTCTGGCCCGGGTCCTCATCGAAGAGCTGGGGATCAAGAAGGGCGACCGGGTGGCCATCGCCATGCGCAACCTGCCCGAGTGGGTGATGGCCTTCTGGGCCTCGATCGCCGCCGGGGCGGTGGTCGTGCCGCTCAACGCCTGGTGGACCGGTGCCGAGCTGGCCTACGGCCTGAGTGACTCGGGGACGTCTGTGGCGTTCGTGGACGAGGAGCGCCGGGACCGCATCCTCCCCCACCTGGAGACGATTCCCGACCTCCGGTCAATGGTCGTGTGCTCCGAGGAGCACGATCCTGCCGGGGGGCGCCGTCACGCGCGTGGATCGGTCGTGGACCGGTCCGGATCGACCCCCCTCCCTGTGCTCCCGTTCGCACAGCTGACCGCCGGCCTGCCCGAGCAGGCCACCCTGCCCGACGTAGCCATCGACCCCGACGACGACGCCACCATCTTCTACACCTCGGGGACCACCGGCCGTCCCAAGGGCGCGGTGGGAACCCACCGCAACAGCGCGTCCAACCTGATGAACCTCTTCTTCGTGGCCACCGTGGGCGCTCTCCGCCGCAGCGGCCCGGTGGCCGACGTCAGCGGCGGCACCCAGAACGCCAATCTCCTCTCGGTGCCGCTCTTCCATGCCACCGGCTGCCATGCGGTACTGGTGTCGAACACCGCGGCCGGGGGGAAGCTGGTGATGATGCACCACTTCGACCCCGAGCGGGCGCTCGAGCTGATCGAGCGCGAGCGGATCACCATCTTCGGCGGGGTTCCGGCCATGGTCATGCAGGTGATCGACTCACCGGCCTTCGCCACACGGGACACCTCGTCCGTGCGCTCGATCTCCTATGGCGGTGCACCCTGCCCTCCCGACCTGGTCCGCCGCATCAAGGAGCACTTCCCGTCGGGGGCCCCGGGCAACGGCTACGGCCTCACCGAGACCTCGGCCATGACCACCATGAACGCCGGTGACGACTACGTGCGCAAGCCGACCAGTGTGGGCCCCCCGGCGCCGGTGTGCGACGTCGCCGTGGTTCCCGAGGGATACGAGGAGGAAGAGCCGCCGTCCGACCAGGCGCCTGATCCGGAACGGACAGGCGAGCTGTGGATCAAGGGCCCGAACGTGGTGCGGGGCTATTGGAACCGCCCCGAGGAGACCGCGTCGACGTTCACCCGGGGCTGGCTCCACACCGGCGACGTGGCCCGCATCGACGAGGAGGGCTTCGTCCACATCGTCGACCGGTCCAAGGACATGATCATCCGCGGCGGTGAGAACGTCTACTGCGTCGAGGTGGAGGCCGCCCTGTTCGAACACCCGGCCGTGGCCGACTGCGCCGTCATCGGGGTGCCCCACCCCGTCCTGAGCGAGGAGGTCGGCGCCGTCGTGGTCCTGCGACCGGGGTCTGACGTCGGGGCCGACGAGCTGGCCCGGTTCGTGGGCGAACGGCTGGCGGCCTTCAATGTTCCCTCTCGCTTCTGGTTCCGGTCCCAGCCGCTCCCCCGCAATCCGGCCGGCAAGGTCCTCAAACGGGAGCTGCGGGCCGAGCTGCTCGGCGGTGCACCGGCGGTCTGAAGCGGTCAGAGGCCGGCGCCGGCCGCCCCGGGGGCCACCGCCGCCAGCTTCGTCCGGGTGGCGGCGACATCCCGCTCCATCTGGGCGATCAACGCGGCCGTGGTGTCGAAGGCCAGCTCGTCGCGTAGCCGGGCCGCGAACGAGACGCGGGCCTCCTCGCCGTAGAGCTGGTCGGAGAAGTCGAGCAGGAACGCCTCGACCAGCAGATCACCCCCGGCGCCGTAGAAGGTCGGACGGCGTCCGACCGAGATGGCCGCCTCCCAGATCGAACCGTCCGGGCGCCCGTACCATCCTGCGTAGATCCCGGCGGCCGGAAGGCTGATGGCCGGCGGGACATCGACATTGGCAGTGGGGAACCCCAGCTCGGACCCGCCCCGATGGTCCCCGTGGACCACCGGGCCCCTGACCTGGTGGTGCCGGCCCAGCAGGGCGGCGGCCTCTTCGACCCGGCCGCCGGCCACCAGGCTCCGCACCCGGGTGGACGAGATCGGCTCACCCGATGGGCCGGGGCGGTCCCGGTCGGCCCGCAGGGCCACGCCGTCCACCGCGAAGCCCGAGGTCGATCCCATCTCCCGCAACAGGGCCACGTTGCCCTTGCGCCCGTGCCCGAAGTGGAAGTCCTCCCCCACTACGACCAGGCGGGCGTCCAGTCCCTCGACCAGGACGGTGGTGACGAAGTCCTCCGCCGTCTCGTTGGCCCGCTCCATATCGAAGGGGATGACCACCGTGCGGTCCACACCGGCCGCCGCCAGAAGCTCGAGCTTCTGGTCGAGATCGCAGAGCAGGCTCGGCGCCGAGTCGGGGCGGACGACCGTGGCCGGGTGGCGGTCGAAGGTGACGACGACGGTGGTCAATCCCTCGTCCCGGGCCCGCGACCCCATCTCGGCCAGCAGTGCCCGGTGCCCGAGATGGACGCCGTCATAGGCCCCGATGGTCACCGCGCTCCCCCCGGCCGGGGGGACCAGCGTCGTCGGATCGGTCACGATGTCCATCACCAGGGAAGATTACTGCCGCGGCTGTGGCCGCCGGTGCGAGCCCACGGCTCGACCGGTTGTCCCCCGGGGATCATCCGGCCGCCTCCATGACCACGGCCGGACGTATCCGGTCGGTCTCGGTGGCCTCGTAGACGGCCAGCAGCCGGTGTCCGTCGTCGACCAGGCCCCACGGGCCGTCTCCGGCCACCCCGAGCGGTACCCGGTCGAGGGCCAGGCCGCGGGCCACGTCCCGTTGCACGTCGGTCGGCACCACCACCTGGTCGAGGTCGCGCAGGGCCTGCGCCGGGGTGAGGACCACGGCCGGGGTCAGCTCGTCCACCAGCCGTGCGTCCCCGGCCGAGAACGATCCGATCCGGGTCCGTCTGAGGTTGCGGAGGTGACCACCGCCGCCCAGGGCGGTGCCCAGGTCGGCGGCCAGCACCCGGACGTAGGTGCCCGACGAGCACTCGACACCGATCCGGAACACGCTCGGAGTCAGCCCCGGATCGACGTCGAACCGGTGGACGGTCACCGGCCGCGCCACCCGTTCGACCTCGATCCCCTCCCGGGCCAGGGCATGGAGTCGGCGGCCGCCCACCTTCACGGCGGAGACCATCGGCGGGACCTGTTCGATCGGCCCGGTCAGGGTGGCTGCCGCCGCGCGGACCTGCGCCAGGCTCACGTTCTCCATGTCCCAGGTCCCGGTCACCTCACCGGAGGCATCGAGCGTGGAGGTGGCGGAGCCGAGGACCACCTCGGCCTCATAGACCTTGGGCAGGGCGGTGAGGAAGCGCAGGAGCCGGGTGGCGCGTCCGAGGCCCACCAGGAGGACCCCGGTGGCATCCGGATCGAGTGTGCCGGCGTGGCCCACCCTCCGCTGGCCGAAGATGCGACGGCACCGGGCCACCACGTCATGCGACGTCCAGCCGGCTTCCTTGTCCACCACGGCCAGTCCGGTGACCTGGTTCGGTCCGGCCGGGCTCACCGGGACGGCGGGGCGTCGGGACCCTCGGGCCCGCCGTCCCGGTCGTGGATCCGGCGCAGCGCGTCGTCGACCCGCCCCCCGGCCACGACGGCGGGATCGACCGCGAACTCCAATCGGGGGGTGCGCTTCATCCGTGTCTGGCGGCCGACTTCGTGTTGCAGCTGGGATCGGCGCTCCGCCAGCCCCTCGGCCGCGTCCTCACTGAGGGAACTCAGATAGACCACCGCATGGCGGAGGTCGGGTGCCGTGTCCACCGCCGTCACCGTGATCAGGCGGAGGCGCTCGTCGGCGTCGGCCAGGCGCTCGAGCTCCTCGGCCAGCACCCGCCGGACCACCTGGTTGACCCGCAGGGACCGTGGGTAGGGGGCCACTCCTCGATTGTCGTGTCGGCGACCTCGCACAGGGCTCCTCTTTCCCACCGCCTCCGGGACGCGCCGTCCCGGACCGGACGACCGTCACACCTAGGTCCGGGGGATCTCCCGCTCGTCGTACGTCTCGATCAGGTCGCCCTCTTTTAGGTCCTGGTAGTCGGACAGGCCGATTCCGCACTCGAAGCCGGACTGCACCTCGCGGGCGTCGTCCTTGAAGCGGCGGAGCGAGGTGACGGCGCCCTTCCAGATGACCACGCCGTCCCGGAGGAACCTGACCTTCGACCCCCTGGTGATGACGCCCTCCCGCACGTAGCAGCCGGCGATGGCACCGATGCGGGGCACCCGGAAGACCTGGCGGACCTCGGCCTCGCCGGTGACCGCCTCCTCGTAGACCGGTGACAACAGGCCGAGCATGGCCGCCTCGAGGTCCTCGAGCAGCTTGTAGATGATCTCGTACAGGCGGATCTCGACGTTGGCCTTGGCCGCCATCTCACGGGCCCGGCGGTCGGGGCGGACGTTGAAGCCGATGATCGCCGCCGCCGAGGCCTGGGCCAGCTGGACATCGTACTCGGTGATCCCGCCCACCCCCCGGTGGACGAAGCTGAGCTTGACGTCCTCCCGCTCGAGCTTGCGCAGGCTGTCGGTCACCGCCTCCAGCGAGCCGCGGACATCCGCTTTCAGGATGAGGTTGAGGGTGGCGGTCTCGCCCCGTTGGATCTGTTCGAACAGGTCCTCGAGCTTGGCCCCACCCAGGGCTGACGTGGCCGCCGGGACATGACCGGCCACCCGGTAGCGGTGGGCACGCGCCTCGCCGATAGTCCGCGCCTGGGCCAGTTCGGGGGCCACCCGGAACTCATCCCCGGCGTCGGGCGGCTCGGAGAACCCGAGCACCTGGACCGGGGTCGACGGGGATGCCTCCTTGATCTGGTCCCCGTGCTCGTCGACCAGGGCCTTGACCTTGCCCCAGGCCGCTCCGGCCACGATGGGATCGCCCACCCGGAGTGTGCCGCGCTCCACGATGACCGAAGCCACCGGGCCCCGGCCGATCTCGAGCTCCGCCTCGAGGACGACGCCCCGGGCCCGTCCCTCGGGGCTGGCCACCAGCTCCTCGACTTCGGCCACCAGGACGATCTGCTCGAGCAGGTCGTCGATGCCGAGATTCTGGAGGGCCGAGACCTCGACGGTGATGGTGTCCCCGCCCCACGTTTCGGGGACCAGTCCGTGCTCGGAGAGCTGCTGGAGCACCCGATTGGGATCGGCCTCCTCCCGGTCCACCTTGTTGACAGCGACCACGATGGGAACCTCGGCCGCCTTGGCGTGGTCGATGGCCTCGATGGTCTGGGGCATGACCCCGTCGTCCGCCGCCACGACCAGCACCACGATGTCGGTCACCTCTGCGCCGCGGGCCCGCATGGCGGTGAACGCCTCGTGGCCCGGGGTGTCGATGAAAGTGATCGGGTGGCCGTTCCACTCGACCTGGTAGGCGCCGATGTGCTGGGTGATCCCACCGGCCTCGCCCGCCACGACGTTGGCGGAACGGATACGGTCGAGCAGCAGGGTCTTGCCGTGGTCGACGTGGCCCATGACGGTGACCACCGGAGGCCGCGGCCGCAGGTCCTCCTCCGCCTCCTCTTCGTCGTCGTCGTCGAAGAACTTGGCCAGCAGCTCGGCCTCGCGCTCCTCTCCGGGGTCGACCAGACGGATGTCGGCGCCCAGCTCGGCGGCGAACAGGTCGATCATGTCGTCGGTCAGCGACTGGGTGGCGGTGACCATCTCGCCCTGGAGCAGCAGGAAGCGGATGACGTCCCCGGCCGAGCGGTTCAATTTGGGGCCGAGGTCACGGGCCGTGGAGCCGCGCTCGATGATGACTTCGGTGTCGGGCACCGGTGCGGTCGAGGGTGCGTAGGCGGTGAGCTGGGTCGGCTCGAGCTCCTCGAGGTTGCGGCGTCGGCGACGCGGCCGGCGTTGATTGGGGCGCCCGCGCCCTACCCCCGGACCTCCCCGTCCACCCGGTCCGCCCGGACCGCCGGGACCACCACCGGGACCTCCGCCCGGCCGTCCGGTGTATCCGCCTCCTCCGGGACGGCCTCCGAATCCTCCCCCGCCGGATCCGCCCGGGCCCCCGGTGCGCACCCCGCCGGAGCGCCCCGCGCCGGCACCCGGACCGCCGGTGCGCCCGGTGAATCCGCTCGATCCTCCCGGACGCGAGCCTCCCGGCGGCGGCCGTCGGCCTCCCGAACCGGGCGGCGGCGGGATGGGCTTGCCGGTCACCGATCGGGGTGGGCCGCCCGGAGGCGGGGGGATGGGCCGCCCCGAAGCACTGGTCGGCGCGTGGACCGGCGCCGAGGGGGGCGTGCTCGGAGCCGTGGCCGTCGGATCCGGGGCCGTGGGCGCCAGCGGAGCGTGGGCGGCTGCCGGGGTGGCGATCGGGGACGTCCGCTCAGCCGGCGGGGCGGCGGCCGGAGCCACCGGAGCGGGCGCCCGGGCGGGGGGTGCCGGCGCGGCCGGGGCCTGTGCCGCAGGGGCTTGTGCGGCCGGTGCCGCAGGGGCTTGTGCGGCCGGTGCGGCAGGGGCTTGTGCGGCCGGTGCGGCCGGGACGACCGGAGCAGGGGGTCGGACCGGGGTGGTCGGAGCAGGCGGGCGGGCCGGGGTGACGGCTGCCGGCTGCTCGGAGGCCGGCCGGCTGGTGATCAGCCGTGCACCCGACCGCTTGACCGGTGGAGGCGTCGCCGGTCCCGGCAACGACCCGGCCCCCGCGGATGCGCCGGAGTCGGCGGCCGGCTCCTCAGGGGCGCCGACCGGCTTCCGGTCGGGGCCCGGTGCCCCGCCATCAGCGGTGGCGGTGGCGGCCACCTTCTTGGCCGGAGCCTTCTTCGTGGCCGCCGCCTTCTTGGCCGGAGCGGCGGGCTCCTCGGGCTGCACCGGACGGCGGAGGCCCTCCCGGTCGGCCTTCCGACGGGCGCGGTCGGCCTGGGCGTCCTCGATGGACGACGAATGGCTCTTGACGCCCATGCCCAGGGACAGGCAGAGGTCGAGCGCCTCCTTGTTGGTCAGACCGAGCTCGTGTGCGAGCTCGTAGACCCGGATCTTCTTCGGCAACGGCTGTTACTGCCCTTCATTCACGTCGTAGGTGCCGATACGCACACACGACCATCCATTCTCGCACATCACGGGACCGGACCCTCCGAGCCCGGTCCGGCGTTCTCGCCCCGAGGGGACCGGAGGGCGGCCCGCAACCCTTCGACTTGCGAGTCCTCCATCTGAGTTCGGAGCGCCCGGTCGAACGCCCGTCGCTTCACCGCCAACTCCAGGCACGACGGGGAGCCCCGACAGAGCCATGCCCCCCGGCCCGGGTGGCCGCGGCCCACCACCAGGGAACCGTCACCGGAACGTGTCACCCGGACCAGCAGGTCCGAAGACCCGGTCCGCCGGCACCCGACACAGGTCCGGATCGGGGCTACGTGACCTCCTCGGCCCGGTCCCCGACCGCCCCGCCGACGGCGGCCACGTCGGGGGTGACCGGCTCATCGGCCGGTGCGGCGACCTCCGGATCGACCGGGGCCCCGTCGGATCCGGACCCGTCGGCCTCGGGCGCGGCCGCTTCCGCCCCCTCGGGGCCTGCTGCCTCCGGCCCGGCCGCTTCGGGCGCCGCCGTCCCCGCCCCCTCGGCACCCTGCGACCATTCGGTGGCCGACACGGCCGTGCCGCCCTCGGCCGGCTGCCAGACCATCTCGCCCGCCTCGTTCTGGATCCACTCCCCCTCGGCCCACTCCTCGCCGGCGTAGCCGGACTCCTCCTCGGCCAACTGGGTCTCGCTCTTGATGTCGATGCGCCAGCCGGTCAGCCTCGCGGCCAGGCGCGCGTTCTGCCCCTCCTTGCCGATGGCCAGTGACAGCTGGTAGTCGCTGACGATCACCGTGGCGGTGCCGGTGTCGTCGTCGAGGCGCACCTCTCGGACCCGGGCCGGGGCGAGCGCCGACTGGATCAGCTCCACCGGGTCGTCAGAGAAGGGGACCACGTCCACCCGTTCGCCGCGGAGCTCGTTGGTCACCATCCGCACCCGCGAGCCGCGGGCGCCGACGCAGGCACCGACCGGGTCCACATTCGGGTCGTTCGACCACACCGCGATCTTCGTGCGGTGGCCGGGCTCACGGGCAGCGGCCTTGATCTCGACCGCGCCGGAGGAGATCTCCGGCACCTCGAGCTCGAACAGGCGCTTGATCAGCCCGGGATGGCTTCGGCTGACCACGATCTGGGGCCCCTTGGTCGTCTTGCGCACCTCGACGATGTAGGCCTTCAGCCGGGCACCGTGCTCGTAGCGCTCGTAGGAGACCTGTTCGGCCTGCGGGAGCAGGGCCTCGACCTTGCCCAGGTCCAGCAGCGTGTAGCGATTGTCGGTCTGCTGCACGATACCGGTGACGATGTCGCCCTCCCGGCCTGCGTACTCCTCGTACTTGAGGTCGCGCTCCACCTCACGGATCCGCTGGAGAATGACCTGCTTGGCCGTCTGGGCCGCGATCCGGCCGAAGTCGTCGGGGGTGTCGTCCCACTCACGGACCACATTGCTGTCCTCGTCGAGCTCCTGACCGTAGACCCGGATCTCCCCGGACTCGGGGTCGATGGTGACGACCGCCTCCTCGGCGGCGTCGGGCCGGCGCTTGTAGGCGGCAACCAGGGCATTGGCCAGGGCGTCGAGGAGGGTCTCGACGGAGATGCCCTTGTCCCGGGCGATCTGGCCGAGCGCGTCGAGGAACTCGAAGTTCGGCTTGCTCATGGGGTTGCGACCTGCTTCCTCGTCTTCGTCGTCCCGGGCGCCGACGCCTTCCTCGGGGTCGCAGACTTGGGGCCCTTTGCGCCCGGTCGCGGCTCGGGCCCCCAGGCGAAGACCGTGCGGGCCCGGTCGATGTCGCAGTAGGCCAGTCGGGTCTGCTCGTCGGCCCGACCGTCCACGGCCAGCACCAGCCCCTCCTCGTCGGCGGCCACCAATTCGCCCCGGAGCCGGCGGTCCCCCGGCACCTGGGGCCGGGTCTTGACGGTCACCGTCTCGCCGATGGCGCGGGCGAAGTGGTCGGGCGACCGCAGGGTGCGCTCGAGGCCCGGGCTCGAGACCTCGAGGGTGTATCGGCCCGGAATGGGGTCGAGGTCGTCGAGGAGGGTCGACACCACCCTGTTGGCCTCGGTCAGCGCCTCGAGATCGACGCCACCCTCCTGGTCCACCGTGACCAGGAGGACACCGGCGCGCAGCTCCACGTCGACCAGTTCGAGATCGGAGGCGGCGACCGCCGGCTGGAGCGCAGCAAAGAGGTCGTCGGTCATGTGGGCTGCCTCCTCCAGTCTCGATGTCGGCTGCGGTTGGACGTCGTGTGTTCTCACTCCGGCGATCGGCCGGGCGAACTGCCCGGCCAAAGCCTGTTCCGCCCTTCGTTCGAAGCGTTCCGGACCAAAACAAAAGCGTGGGCTGTCCGCCCACGCTTCGTCAGCGCCACTTCACTCCAACCGAACGGCAGGTGCACGAGTATAGCAGCGCCGCTTCCGCGCTGTAAACGCCTTGACGTGCGAATTCACCGCGGTTTGGGGACAGAACCGCCCCTCCGGCCGATCCGAGCCGTTTAGCCGGCGACGAGGTCCTCGGCGGCGGCGTCGACCGGCAGTTCCCGTTCTTCCCCGGTGGCCCGCGACCGCCATTCCAGGACGCCCCGGGCCAACCCCTTGGACCCGACCACCAACCGGGCGGGCGCCCCGAGCAGGTCGGCATCGGCGAACTTGACCCCCGGGGACACGTCGCGATCGTCGTAGAGGACCTCGATCCCGGCCGCCACCAGGCGTTCGTAGACCCGGTCGGCGGCGTCCCCGACCTCGGGGGACCGCCCGGCGCCCAGTGCCGCCAGATGCACCTGGTAGGGCGCGGCCTCCCGGGGCCACATCAGGCCCCGATCGTCGTGGTGCTCCTCGGCCACCACTGCCAGCAGCCGGCTCACCCCCATGCCGTAGCAGCCCATCGAGAAGATCTCCTCCCCGCCGTCCTCGGCCACGAAGTCCGAACCGGGCATGACCTCGGAGTATTTCTGGCCCAGCTGGAAGGTGTGGGCCGCCTCGACCGCCCGGACCAGTTCGATGCCCGTTCCGCAGTGGGGACAGTCGTCGCCGGTGACGACCTGGGCGAAGGAGCCCCACTCGTCCACCGTGAAGTCGCGGCCGAGCAGGGCTCCGGTCAGGTGGTGGTCCAGCCGGTTGCCCCCCACGATCCAGGGGCCGTCCCGGGCCACGTCGAGGTCGGCGACCACCCTCACGCCGCGCTGTTGCTGGTCGGAGGGGCCGATATAGCCCTTGACCAGGCTCGGATGGTCGGCGAAGTCCGCGTCCTCGAACAGCCGCCACCCGCTCGGGAGCCGGGCCTCGCGGTCGCCGGGGACCACGAGGACGGTCGGTCGGCCCCCGGCGTCGAACACGGCCAGGCTCTTCAGGAAGTCGGCCGCCACCACCCCTTGGTCGCCGAAGTAGGCGACCACGTCGGTGATCCCTGGGCGACCCGGCGTGTGGTGGTCGACCAGCGGCGCGGTCGAGGCTCGGGTGCCGTCGCCGCCGGCCACCCTGGCCACCCCCCTGGTGGCGGCCTCGACATTGGCGGCGTACCCGCAGGAGGGACACGAGACGAAGTGGTCCTCGCCCACGGCCGAGGGCACCATGAACTCGTGGTTGACGTCGCCCCCGATGGCGCCCGACTCTGCCTCGACCGGCGTCACCTCGAGGCCCAGGCGCCCGAAGATCCGGAGATAGGCGTCGAAGACCGCCCGGTAGGAGACCTGCATGGCCTCCCGGTCCACGTCGAAGGAGTAGGCGTCGGCCATGATCAGCTCACGGGTTCGCAGCAGGCCGAAGCGGGGCCTGGCCTCGTCTCGGAATTTGACCTGGATCTGGTAGACGGTCAGCGGCAGCTGCCGGTAGGAGTCGACCTCGGCTCCCACGGTGACGGTGACCACCTCCTCGTGGGTGGGCCCGAGCACGAAGGTCCCGCCCCGGGCGTCCACGGTCATGGCCGGGAGGGCGTCGCTCCCGAACATGGCGGCCCGTCCGGACCGTTCCCACAGCTCGATGGGATGGAGGGCGGGCAGCAGCAGCTCCTGGCACCCGGCGGCGTCGAGCTCCTCCCGGATCACCGCCTCCACCCGGTGCAGGACCCGTAGCCCGAGGGGGAGGAAGGAGTACACACCCGAGGCCAGACGCCGGATGTATCCCGCCCGGACCAGCAGCTGGTGGCTGACCACCTCGGCGTCGGCCGGCGCTTCACGCAGGGTGCGGACCAGGAGCCGGGACATGCGCATGGTCGGCGATCCTACCGGCCACCACCCCGGGGCCCCAGCCCTCGGCGGTCCTCCGGTCAGTCAGGCTCGGGGTCGGTGCCGTACTTCTTGCGGATGAGGTCCACCTTGGTCTCCGAGGCGTTGGCGTCCTCGCCCTGGGCCTCGATCAGCGCCCTCCGGTCCGCGTCCGCCTCCGACTCGGCACCGGAGTCGGCCGCGGCCAGCCGGGCCTCCACCCCCTCGGTGACCAGCTTCTCCGCTTCGGCCACCAGGGCCTCGACCATCTCGTCCTCCGGGACGACCCGGACGATCTTTCCCTTGATGAACAGGTGGCCCCGCCGGCGGCCGGCGGCGATGCCCAGGTCGGCCTCGCGCGCCTCGCCGGGGCCGTTGACCACGCAGCCCATCACCGCCACCTGGATGGGCAGGTTGCGGTCCTCGAGGGCACGCTGGGCGGCGTTGGCCACGGCGATGACGTCGATCTCGGCCCGTCCGCAGCTCGGGCAGGCGATCAGGTCGAGGCCCTTGCGTTCGCGTAGGCCGAGGGCCTCCAGCAGCTGCCGCCCGGCCCGCGCCTCTTCGACCGGGTCGGCGGTGAGCGAGTAGCGGATGGTGTCGCCGATCCCCTCGGCCAGCAGGGTGGCGATCCCGGCGGTGCCCTTCAGGAGGCCGGCGGGGGGAGGGCCCGCCTCGGTCACCCCGAGGTGCAACGGGTGGTCGAAGGTCTCCGAGGCCAGCCGGTAGGCCTCGATCATCAACGGCACCGACGATGCCTTCACCGAGATCTTGACATCGTCGAATCCCACCTCGGAGAAGAACGACAGCTCCATCCGGGCCGACTCGACCAGCGCTTCGGGGGTGGCACCGCCGAACCGCTTGTACAGGTCCGGGTGGAGGGAGCCGGCATTGACGCCGATCCGGATGGGCACCCCCCTGTCCTTGGCCTCGGCCGCCACCTGCTTGATCTCCACCTCCTTGCGCAGATTGCCGGGGTTGAGCCGCAGGCCCTGTACCCCGGCCTCCAGGGCGGCCAGGGCCATCTCGTGGTGGAAGTGGATGTCGGCGATGATCGGCACCGGCGAGCGGGGCAGGATCCGGGCCAGCCCCTCGGCCGCCGCCTCCTCGTTGCAGGTGCACCGCACCAGGTCCGCGCCCGCCGCCGCCAGGGCGTAGATCTGGGACAGGGTGGCCTCGGCGTCGGCAGTCTTGGTGGTGGTCATCGACTGCACGGTGACCGGCGCCCCGCCCCCCACGGCCACGTCGCCCACCCGGATCTGGCGGGTCGGGCGCCGCTCGGTGGTCGTCCAAGCCGTGCGTCCCATGTCCTCAGTCTACCGGGGCACCGTCAGACCCCTGGGCCGGCCGCCGTCGGTCCGCGCTCAGCCGAACGGATTGGCCGCCGGGTGGAGGATGTCGGTCAGAAGGGCCGGCACGATGACGATCCCGAGGAATAGGAACATCATCCAGGTGAAGGGCAGGAGCTTGGCCACGTCGGCGTGGTACATGACCTTGCGCCGACCGGTGCGAGCCTTCTCGTAGATGGCGATGGCCACGTGGCCGCCGTCGAGGGGGAGCATGGGGAAGAGGTTGAACACCCCGAAGAAGATGTTGATGACGATCAGGATGTACAGGTAGTCCCCGATGCCGGCGTGGAGGGCGTCAGTGGCGGTTGCGCCGATGCCCACGATGGAGGAAGCCCGGGTGCCGTTGGCCGCCGCCTGATTGGCCGCTCTGGCGCTGGTCACCTGGGCGAACCGTTGGCTGACCCCGTTAGGTGAGAACAGGTGGCCGATGCCGGTCACCGACGCCCAGGCGACGCTCCCCAGTTCTGACCCGGTCGAGGCCAGCGCGCCGAGGGGTGTCCGGGTCTGGACCGGCGAGCCGAGGCTCACGCCGATGATCCCGTAGGGCGCCGAGCCGGCCGGCGCCACGACACCGTGCTCGGGCAGCGCCCGACCGTTGGCCGGGGTCACGGTCAGCGTCCGGGTCTGGCCGCGGCGGATCACCACCACCGTCACCGGCTGGTCGGGGTGGGCGTGGATGGCAGAGGTCAGCGCGTCAACGTTCCCCCCGATGGGCTTGCCGTCCACCGATACGACCACGTCGCCGGCTCGGATCCCTCCCACGGCGGCAGGGCTGGTCGTCCCGCCCACCCGGTTCGTTCCTTGGATCTGCACCTGGTCCGAGTTGGGCACGCCGACGAAGGTCAGCAGGGTCCACAGGAGGAGGAAGGCCAAGAGGAAGTGGACGGCCGAACCGGCCACGGCCACCAGCAGCCTGGAGTGGAACGGCTTGTCCCGGTAGAGGCGCCCTTCGTCGGCCGGGTCCACCTCCTCCAGGTTGGTCATCCCGGGGATCTTCACGTAGCCACCCAGGGGCAGAGCCTTCACGCCGTACTCGGTCTCGCCCCGCCGGAACGACCACAGACGCGGCCCGAAGCCCACGAAGTACTCGGTGACCTTCATGCCCCCGCGCTTGGCCGCCAGGAAGTGGCCTCCTTCGTGGAGCATGACGATCACGATGATGGAGACCACCACGATGAGCAGGTCGACGTAGCCGGTGACGACGGCCACGGCCACGATGGCGGCAAGGGCGACGACCAATTCGCCGGTCAGCCGTCGCGGGGACTTCTCCGTCCCCGGGCCCACCCGCGGCGGACGGGACGGTCGGCGGGCGTCCTCTCCGGTAGCCGGCCGGGTACCGGTGGTGCTGATGGGTCTACCGTCCATTGCAGAGACCTCCGCCGGGGAACGCTTGCAGTGCTTGTCCCTCGAGGACTGATATGAGACTGCGTCCCCGGCGGGTGGTCTTGAAGGCCTGACGCCAACAAGGGTGTCGTCCCTCGAGGACTGGTCCATCAGCACGGTGCTGTGCCTTCGCAGTTGGTGCCCGACGAACGAAGGAGACGGTGTGCTTGGAGTTGGAATCGACTGGGCCGAGGAGTTCCATTTGGTGGCTTTGGGTCGGCCGGGTGAGGGGGTGTTCGACATCGCCCGGGTGGAGCACGACCCGAGATCGATTGATGCGTTGATCGCCCGGATCGCCACTTTGGAGACGGACCCGGCCGAGGTGCGGGTGGTACTCGAGACGAGTTACGGGATGCTCGTCGAACGGCTGATCGACGCTGGTTACGCGGTGGTGCCGGTCAACCCTGACCTCCTGGCCCGACGGCGTGGGCCGGCGAAGAAGAAGGACGACGCCGAAGACGCCCGCATCGCCTGTGTGATCGCCCTGGACCGCTTCGAGCGGCTGCGAGTGCTCGTCCCCCACGGCGAGCAGGCTGCCGAGCTGCGCTCGATCACCCGTGACGACGAACGCGCGTCGCGTGACGAGCGCCGGTTGCTCAACCGGCTGCGCGCCGACTTGATCGCGACGTTCCCCGCCGCGCTGGCCATCGCCGGAGATGACATGGGCGCCCCCACCTTCCTGCGCCTGTTGGAACGCTGGCCGACCGCGAATGCCCTGGCAGCAGCGTCGCGTCCGGACCTGGAGGCCTTCGCCCGCAGTTGCAGGCACGGCTGGCCCGACCGCTTCGCCGACAGGGTCGGTTCGGCTCTGGCCGGCGATCACTTCGTCGCCCGGGACTGGCTCCTGCGAGCCAAGACCGACACCATCCGCCTCGCAGCCGCCCAACTCCTCGCCCTCGGCGCGCAGCGCCGGGCGTGGGAGCGGCGCATGGGCGAACTGCTCCTCGGCGCACCGCGCACCGGCCGCACCCGCCAACCCAAGGACGGCGACCGGGGGCCGGCGGTCCCTGGCGGCGAGATCTACTTGAGCTTTCCGGGCCTCGGTGATCGTCTCGCCGCCAGGGTGGCCGCTGAGATCGGCGCCGTCACCAACTTCGAGGGGCCGAACGGACTGCAATGCTACGCCGGGAAAGCGCCCGTCACCCGCCGATCCGGCAAGCACGAGCTCATCGTCGCCAACCGGCTCGCCTGCAACGGCCATCTCCGTGACGCCGTCCAGCAGTGGGCGTTCTGCAGCATTCGA
>DATBOO010000181.1:0-28398 GCA_036553725.1 Acidimicrobiales bacterium
AGGACGACGACCCATCCGACGCTGCCGCCATAGAGCGGGTCTCCCGCGGCAGCCAGGAATTGCACGACCGGTGCCAGCGGGCTCACGGCGACTCCATCCGTAGCTCGACCACGGGACCGCCCACGTCGATGAGATCGGCGATGGTCCCCTCGTCGAGCGGGACGTTGAAGTCGGCGGCCACCACCTTGCGGGGCAGCGACGGGTCGGGAGCTGCCCTGAGCACGGCCGATGCGGAGGACGTGCGCACCCGCACCGATCCTCCGGCGGGTATCCCCAGCTCGTCGAGGTCGTGGGGATTGGCCCGGAGCGGGGCGGGGGCCACCAGGCCGGCCAGCGCAGGCACCGAGCTCACGGCGCTGCCGAGGTCGTACAGCGAGCGGGTGGCCACCAGCCGCACCGAATAACGGTCGTTCGGGGTGACCCGGGGCACGGCCAGGTCGACAGGGCCGGCCAGGGGCTCCGGTCGCACCGGGCCGGTGCCGTCGGCCCCCGCCCTCGCACCGGTCGGGAGGGCGGCGCCGGCCGTCGGTGACTCGGCCAGGCCGACCCGCGGTGGCGCCCCCTGCCGCTCCACCGATTCCACCCCGGGGAAGGCGATCGGATCGAGCAGGCCGTCCGTCGCCCTTCTCGAGATCGACACGGCACTGGCCCGCAGGGGAGCCAGCACCCCGTCGGCCGCCCCCGGGGCGTCGAGCACCGCCCGGGTGATGCCACGGTGGGCCGGCGCCAGTCGTTCAACTTCGTCCCACACCTCGCCGACCGAGCCGAGCCCCAGGTCGGCGCCGAGATGCACGGCCAGCTCCGACGCGATCATCCAGTCGGACCAGGACTGACCGGGACTCACCAGCTTCTGGCCCAGCCGGCTGATGCGGCCTTCGATGTTGGTGGTGGTCCCGGGCCGCTCGTGGGCCTCGGCCGCCGGCAGCACCACATCGGCGCACTCGGTGACCGGCCCGGGCGATGACACCACCGCCACCACGAAATCGGCGCCGTCGAGGGCCCGTGCGGCCAGACGGCGATCGGGGAAGTCGGTCAGCGGGTCGGATCCCAGCACCACCAGGGCGCGGACCCGCCCGTCCTTGGAGCCCTCGCCGGACCCGTCTCCGGACCCGTCGACGGACCCGTCGCCGGCCGCGGCGGCCAGCATGGCTGCCGTGTCCCTGCCCCGAGCCCCTGGCACCGAGCCCCAGGCGTGGCCGAACCACTCCCGCCCGGCCTCCAGTGTGACCCGGCCCGGGAGCATCCCCGGGGCCAGGCCCATGTCGAGGGCACCTTGGACGTTGCCCCGCCGTAGGGCCGGGAGGAAACGGGCCGCGGGCAGGGCCCGGGCCAGCACCTGGGCGGCTTCGGCCACCAGGGCCCCATCCTCGGCCAGCGACGGGCGCCCGACGACGACGACCACCCGGCCGGCCCCGGCCAGCCGCCGGGCCTCGGCCAGCGCCTCCGGGTCGGTGGCCGTGGGAGGTGCGGCCGCCGGATCGACGAGGGCCCGGGCCAGCGCGGGGGCATCGCCGGGCGCAAACCGGAGGGAGGCCCCGGCGTACGGGGTCAGCGAGGTGGCCCGGTGCGACAGCTCGACCAGGGACAGCCCGCCGTCGACGGCGGCGGCGCGCAGGCGGAGGAAGAGGACCGGGAGCTCCTCGCGCAGGTCTCCCGAGAGGAGGATCACCGTGTCGGCCGCGGCAGCCTGGTCGATGGTGGCCCGCGGCAGGCCGACGACCACCTCGGCGGGCAGCCCGTCCCCCATCTGCGCGTCGACCGAGTCGGTGCCGAGAACTCCTTTGGCCAGCTTGGCCCAGGTGTATGCCCCCTCATTGGTCAGGCGGGCCCCGCCCACGACTCCGACGGCCTCGGCGCCACCCTTGGAGGCGGCCGCCTTGAGGCCGCGGGCGGCGGCCCGGAGGGCCTCGTGCCACGAGGTCGCCACCAGTGCGCCGTCCCGGCGGACGAGGGGCTCGGTCAGACGGTCGTCACGGTTGACCGAGTCGAATGCGAACCGGCCCTTGTCACACAGCCAGCCGTGGTTGACCGGGTCGGCATCGATGCCCAGCAGGCGGGTGATCCTGTTGGACGACGACTGCACCGCCACCCGACATCCCACCGCACAGGTGGTGCAGGTCGACTCGACCTGGTCGAGGTCCCAGGGGCGGGCGGCAAACCGGTAAGGCGTCGCGGTCAGGGCTCCGACCGGGCAGATCTGGACGGTGTTGCCCGAGAAGTAGGAGGTAAAGGGCAGTTCGGGGAAGATGTTGACCTCGAGCATCTCGGCCCGTCCGATGAAGTCGATCTGCGCCTCGCCGGCCACCTCGTCGGCAAAGCGGGTGCACCGGCTGCACTGGATGCACCGCTCGCGATCGAGCAGCACCAGCTCCGAGATGGGGATCGGCTTCTCGAAGTGCCGCTTCTCCTCGACGAACCGGGACTCCCCGGGGCCGTAGGCCAGGGTCTGGTCCTGCAGGGGGCACTCGCCGCCCTTGTCGCACACCGGGCAGTCGAGCGGGTGGTTGATGAGGAGGAACTCCAACACGCCGTCCTGGGCCTTCTTGACCTTGTCGGAGGCGGTGACCACCGAGGCCCCTTCCTGCACCTCGATGAAGCAGCTGGGCTGCAGGGAGGCACCCCGCGGGCCGCTGACCTCCACCAGGCACATCCGACAGACTCCGACCGACTTCATGCGCGGGTGGTAGCAGAACCGGGGGATGAAGGTGCCGGCGCGCTCGGCGGCGGCAATGAGCATCTCGCCCCTCGGGGCCTGGACCTCCCGCCCGTCGAGGCTGAAGGTGACCATCGGGACCGGATCGCCGGACGCTTGGTCGCCGGGGTCGGTGTGGGCGGGGACGGCCGGCTCAGCCATAGGGACAGCCCCCGTCCTTGATGTGCACCAGGAACTCGTCGCGGAACATCTCGATGGCCGAGGCGATCGACGACGGGATGGAGGGGCCGAGCACGCAGATGGTGGTCTGCTGGGGGGGCCAGCTCAGCCCCGGGGCGATGTTGTCGCAGGCATCGAGGAGGAGATCGAGGTCCGCCTCCCGGCCGTGGCCGGTCTCGATGCGCCGCATGATCTTCTCGAGCCAGCCCGACCCCTCGCGGCACGGCGTGCACTGCCCGCACGACTCACGGGCGAAGAACTTGGTGATTCGCCACGAGGCCCGCACCACACAGGTGTGGTCGTCCATGACCACCACGGAGCCGGATCCGAGCATGGAGCCGGCTTCGGCCACCTCGTCCTGACCGAGGGGCAGGTCGATCTGATCGGGCCCGAACCAGGGTGCCGACACCCCGCCGGGGATGAACGCCTTGAGGGCCCGCCCGTGGGGGATCCCCCCGCCCAGCACCGGGGCATGGATGAGGTCGGAGAAGGTGGTCTTGACCATCTCGAGCTCGAACACGCCGGGGTTGTTGACGTGGCCGGCCAGGGCGAACAGCCGGGTGCCGGTCGAACGGCCCTCGCCGAGGGCGGCGAACGCCGCCCCTCCGTTCACCACGATCCACGGGAGGTTGGACATGGTCTCCACGTTGTTGACGACGGTGGGCGCGCCGTAGAGTCCGATGGCGGCGGGGAAGAACGGCGGCTTTATCCGGGGGAACCCGCGCTTGCCCTCGAGCGACTCGAGCAGTGCGGTCTCCTCGCCGCAGATGTAGGCCCCCGCTCCCGGGTGCACGACGACGTCCACCGAGAAGCCCGATCCGAAGATGTCGGAGCCGACCGCCCCGGCGCCATAGGCGTCGTTGAGGGCCGCCTGCACCCGCTCGATGGCGAGGGCGAATTCGCCGCGGATGTAGATGAACACCTGGGTGACCTGCAGGGCGTAGGCGGCAATGAGCACGCCTTCGAGGAGCTGGTGGGGGTCCCGCTCGAGCAGGAGGTGGTCCTTGAACGTGGCCGGCTCGCTCTCGTCGCCGTTGATCACCAGGTAGGTCACCGGGCTCTTGCGCAGCATGGCCCACTTGCGCCCGGCGGGGAACCCGGCCCCGCCCCGGCCGAGCAGGCTGGCCGTGTCCACCTCGTGGGCCACCGCCTCCGGCGTCATGGTCAACGCCTTGCGCAGGCCCTTGTAGCCCCCGGTGGCGAGATAGCGCTCGAGCGTGTGGGAATCGGCATGGCCGAGCCGGCTGGTGACGATCTTGGGTGCCTCGGTGACCGCCACTACGGCTGTCCCCCGACCCCGTCGGACGCCGTCTTGGCCGCCTCGGCGGCCGCCGCCCGCCCGGCCTGGGCCTCGGCCATCGCCGCCCGCTCGCCGGCCACCGTGGCCGGGTCCGCCCGCAGCCCGGTGGTGCGGCGCACCCGGACAAGCGTGCCGTGGCCCGGGATCTCCTCGGTGCGGACACCGGCTCGCAGGTCGGCGACCAGCCGGTCGAACGACGCCGGGGTCTGGGCCCCGACGAACCGGTGGTTCACCTGGAGGCACGGGGCCCTGTCGCAGTCGGCCAGGCATTCGGACTCCTCGAGCGTGATGCTTCCGTCCGCCGTGGTGCCACCGGCGTTCACCCCGAGCGACGACTCGGCGTGCTCGAGCAGCTCGGCCGCCCCGTTGAGCAGGCAGGCGACGTTGGTACACACCGAGACCACGTGGCTGCCCACCGGCTCCGTGTGCAACATGTCATAGAACGAGGCGGTGCCGAGCACCTCGGCCGGGGTAACGCCGAGCAGCCCGGCGATGTCGGCCATGGCCGCCGGGGTGAGCCAACCGTCCTCCTCCTGGGCCAGGTGGCAGAGCGGGATCATGGCGGAGCGGGGCTGCGGGTAGAGGGCGATGACCTCGCGGGCCCGGGCCCGGGTGTCGGCGGAGAGGTGCCGGAGGGCAGCGTCGTCACCGGACCGCCGCGGGACCCCGACCGGGGTGCGGGCTGCCCCGGTCACCGGTCCACCTCCCCCATCACCGGGTCGATGGTCGAGCAGACCGCCACCGCGTCGGCCACCAGTCCGCCGCGCATCATCAGCGGGAGGCCCTGCAAGTTCACGAAGCTCGGGCCGCGTATGTGCATCCGGTAGGGCTTGGGGGATCCGTCCGAGACCAGATAGCACCCGAGCTCGCCCCTCGGGGACTCGACGGCGACGTACACCTCCCCTTCGGGGACCTTGAAGCCCTCGGTGAACACCTTGAAGTGGTGGATCAGGGCCTCCATCGACTCATCGATGCGGGCCCGGGGGGGCGGGGTCACCTTCTTGTCCTGGACGCGATAGTCACCGGCGGGCATCTTCTCGATGATCTGGCGGATGATCCGCACCGATTCGCGGATCTCGTTCAAGCGGATCGAATACCGGTCGAAGTTGTCGCCGTAGGTCCCGACGATCACGTCGAAGTCGACCTCGTCGTAGCGGAGGTAGGGCATGGAGCGGCGCAGGTCCCAGGGCACGCCGGTCGACCGCAGCACCGGACCGGTCAGGCTCAGGGCCAGGGCCTCCTCGGCCGACAGGGTACCCACCGCATCCGAACGCTGACGGAACACGGGTTGCCCGGTGAGGAGCTCGTCGTACTCAGCAGTACGCGACATCACCGTGTCGCAGATGACCGTGACATCGTCCTCCCATCCGTCGGGGAGGTCGGCGGCCGTGCCCCCCGGCCGGATGAAGTTGTGGTTCATCCGGAGCCCGGTGGTCTTCTCGAAGAAGGCGAGGACCATTTCGCGTTCGCGGAACCCGTAGATCATCATCGAGGTCGACCCGAGGTCCATGCCGTTGGTGGCCATCCACATCAGATGGGAGGACACCCGGTTGAGCTCGACCAGCAACATCCGGATCCAGTCCGACCGCGGTGGCATCTCGACACCGAGCAGCGCCTCCACGGCGAGCGACAGCACCAGCTCGTTGTGCAGCGGTGCCAGGTAGTCCATCCGGGTGACATTGGTCGACCCCTGGACATAGGTCAGCTCTTCCGCCGTCTTCTCCATGCCGGTGTGCAGATAGCCGATGACCGGCTTGGTGCGGAGCACCGTCTCACCGTCGAGCTCGAGCATGAGCCGGAGCACCCCGTGGGTGGACGGGTGTTGCGGCCCCATGTTGATGATCATCGTCTGGTCGTCGCTCTGCTCGATGTCGATGTCCGATGGATCGACGGCCACGCCCTCGGGCAGGCGGAGGACGGCACCGACCTCCCGGCGCAGCTGGCCGGGCTCGGTCTCCGACCGGCTGGTCAGCTCCTGGACCCCCTCCGAGGTCTCCGCCACCAGTCCCCGGGCCTCGGTCCCGGGACCACGGTCCGAGAACTCGTCGCCGGGGACCGGGGGATCCAGCACGGTGTCGGGACGGGGCTCTGGCAGGTCGGCGCGTCCGGCCGGGGAGGTCGCCTCCACGTCGCTCATCGCGGCCCCGGTGCTCCCTTGAACTGGACGGGTACCCGGCCGACCCCGTAGTCCTTGCGCAGGGGATGGCCCTCCCAGTCCTCGGGCATGAGGATGCGGGTCATGTCCGGGTGGCCCTCGAAGACGATGCCGAACAGGTCGAACGCCTCCCGCTCCATGGCTTCGACGCCGGGATAGACGTCGAAGAGGGAGGCGACCACCGCGTCCGCCTCGGGCACCTGCACCCGCAGCCGCACCCGACGGGCCTGGCTGAGCGACAACAGGTTGGCCACCACCTCGAAGCGCTCGGGCCGCACCCCCTCGGGCAGGCGCCGGGCCGGGTGGGCCAGGTAGTCGACCCCGCACAGGTCGGCGCACATCTCGAACCCGGCGTTCCGGTACCCGGCCACCACGGCCGCGTACTGCTCACGGGTGGGGAACACGACCTCGCCGGACGGCCCGACCGCGGGCGGGGGCGTGGTGCCCGGATCGGCGGCAGCGAGGGTGGCGTCGGCCATACCCGTGCTGGCTCCCCCCGCCGTCACAGCGGCTCTCCCACACTGCGGGCGATGACCGGATTGCGCCTCGGGGTGCCCAGATGGACGGCGTCGGGCCGGTCGGGGTTCCATCCCGACGTGGTCTCGTCACCATGGGTCCGACCGTCGTCGGTGTCGGCCCCCTGATCGTCGGTGAGCGGTCTGGTGTCCGATCCGCCGCCCGGGCCGCGGTGGGTGATGTCGTTGGTGCGCACCTTTTCGTGGAGCGTGAGGATGGCGTGCATGAGCGTCTCGGGAGTCGGCGGGCAGCCCGGGGCGTACACGTCGACCGGGACGATCTGGTCGACTCCCTGCACGATGGCGTAGTTGTTGAACATGCCGCCGGTGCTGGCGCACACGCCCATCGACAGCACCCATTTGGGCTCCATCATCTGGTCGTAGACCTGACGGAGGACCGGCGCCATCTTCTGTGAGACCCGGCCGGCCACGATCATCAGATCGGCCTGGCGGGGCGAGGCCCGGAAGACCTCCATCCCGAACCGGGCCAGGTCGAAGTCGGCGGCGCCCACCGACATCATCTCGATGGCACAGCAGGCCAACCCGAAGGTGGCCGGCCACATCGAATAGGTGCGCGCCCATTTGACCAGGTCCTCGAGACGACCGGTGAGGAAATTATGCTGGAGGTCCTCGAGACCCACGGTGACCCGGCTCCCCGTGCTACGCGGCCCGGCCGGGCCCGGTCGGAGCCGTGACCGGCTCCCCGGTCGTCGGGGCGTCCGGGTCGGCGGTGGCGGGACCAGCCGGATCGGAGGGCACCGCACCACCGCGGGGCGCGGACCGGCTGGGACCCCCCGGTCCGGCCGTGATCCGGGCAATGGTCGAATCCGAGGTGCGGGGCGGCAGGGCGCCGACCAGCCGCTTGGCCGGACCCCAGCTGAGGGCCCCGTTGCTGATCAGGAAGAGGAAGGAGATGAAGACCACCACGGCGAAGACGACCACCTCCACCAGGCCGAACGACCCGAGCTGGCGGAAGATCACCGCCCACGGGTACAAGAACACGATCTCGATGTCGAAGATGATGAAGATCATGGCGATCAGATAGAAGCGCACCGGGAAGCGGGTCGGCGGTTCGATCTCCGGGACGATGCCGCACTCGTAGGGGGCCGTCTTGGCTGCTGTCGGCCGCCGCTTGGGGGCAAGGAGCGACGAGGCCACGAACGAGACGGCTGCGAACACGATGCCGAGGATGAGGAGCAACAGAATTGGCAGGTAATTGTCCACAGGGACTTGTTTTTACCACGCACCCCTTCGCCGAAGCACATCGACGGAGGCCCGGATGCCGGCCTGCGGCCACGCCTCCGGCCGCCGTCCCCGCCCTCCCGAACCGCCCCTACCATTGGGGGTCGTGAGCCCCCCAACCGCCCATCGACCCAACGGGCCCCCGGAAGCCAGGGGCGCGGGCCCGCCGCCCGTCGTCGATCGGGGCCAGACCCATGATGTGCTGGTGATCGGCGGCGGCCCGTCGGGCTCCTCGTGCGCCTACTGGTTGGCGGAGGCCGGGTGGGACGTGGCCCTGGTGGAGAAGAAGGTGTTCCCCCGGGAGAAGACCTGCGGCGACGGGCTCACCCCGCGCTCGGTGCGCCAAATCGCCGACATGGGCATCGAAGGGTCCCTGGCCGGCGCCCACCGCTACACCGGCCTCAGGGCCCATGCATTCGGCAAGGTGCTCGACCTTCCGTGGCCGGATCACCCATCGTTCCCCTCCTACGGCTACGTCATCACCCGGCACGACCTCGATGCCATCGTCAACGAGCGTGCGGTCAAGGCGGGGGCCACCGTGTTCCAGGGCACCGAGGCCGTCGAACCGATCGTCGAGGAGCGGGGCCCGACCTCTGGGCCCGAGCTGTTGCCCGCCTGCGTCGGCGCGGTCGTGAAGGAGAAGGCCACCGGCGCCACCCGGTCGATCCGGGCCTCGTACGTCGTCGTCGCCGACGGCGCCAACTCGCGGTTCGGCCGCGCCCTCGGCACGTCCAGGGACCGCGACCAGCCGATGGGCATGGCCCTGCGCGGGTACTACCACTCGCCCGGCCACGACCAGCCGTTCATCGAGTCCCACCTCGACATCAGGGATGGCGACGGCAACGTCGTGCCCGGGTACGGATGGATCTTCCCGTTGGGCGACGGCCGGGTCAACGTCGGCGTCGGTCTCCTGTCCACCGATCGGCGTTGGAAGGGCATGAACACCTCCACGCTGATGGACCTCTTCGTGGCGGGCGCACCGAAGGAATGGGAGCTCTCCCCCTCAAGGTGTCTCGACCCACCCACCGGAGGCAAGCTGCCCATGGGCCTGGCCGTCGGGCCGCGGATCGGCCCGACCACCCTGGTGACGGGCGACGCTGCCGGTTCCATCAATCCCTTCAACGGCGAAGGCATCGCCTACGGGTACGAGAGCGGCCGAATGGCGGCGGCGGCGATCGGCGAGGCTCTGTGCGGGGACGGTGTCGAAGCCCTCCGCCGCTACGAGACCCGGCTCGACGATGCCTACGGCCTGTACTTCCGCGTGGCCCGGGCCTTCATCCGGGTGATAAGCCGCCCGGAGCTGATGAGACTGTGCGTCGGCACCGGGATGCACTCGGAGTCCCTGATGAGCTGGATCCTGCGGATCATGGCCAATCTGCTCCGTCCGGACGAGACCGGTCCGGCCGAAGCCGCCTATCGCGCCCTCGCCCTCATCGCGGGCCCGTCGCCGATGCCGCATGATCCCGGCCACCCGGCCTCAGCCCCCATCTGCTGAGGCCTGTCTGCTGCTGAGGCCTGTCTGCTGCTGAGGCCTGCCTGTTGCTGAGGCCTATCTGCCGAGGGCGTCGGCAATGCGCCCGGACATGGCGTCGTAGGCGGGGGTGAAGGCTCCCGAGGGCACGGCGGGACCATCGGTCGTCGGCTCCAACCGTGCCTCGATCCGCCCCCCGACCATGAAGGCCTGACCGATGACCTGGCCCGGCTGGTTGGGAATGGTCAATTGGGTCAGATAGCCGTACGTCTTCACACCGGTGGGCGCGGCCAGCGTCACGGCCTGGACGGTGGCGGTGGCACCGGGCACAGCCGCCGATGCCAGCGCCGTCTGGTAGCCGCCGTAGCAGTTGACGAAGTTCGGATTGGCGAACGGCACGGCGAGGGCCTGCGCGTCGGCCGCCGAGGCCATGACCGAGGTGACCGAGTACATCTGGAGATTGGGATCGGACCCGCTCTGGAACCTCGGTGAACTGACCGAAGCGGTCTGCCCGGGCACGACGGAGCCGCCGAACAACCCAGCGACGACCGGGTAGCTGACGCCGGTGCAGGAGGCCAAAAGCTGGTTGGCCCTGACCATGGCGGAAGCCGGGGGGACCGGAGGCCGGGCCACCTGGCCCGCGGCGGTGCTGGTGCTCCACCCGGCCGGAAGATCGGACAGGCGCAGATTGATCGACGCGGCCAGGGCGGTGTCAATTGCCACCCGCGACGCGACGGAGGTTGGAGTCGAAGTGACCCTCGCCGGGGTGTTGTCCTTCTTGACGAATCCGACGTACACGATTGCGCCGATCACCACCAGGAGCACGAGCGACAGGACGATCACCGTCGGGCTGATCCTCGACCCCGGCTTACCAACGGGATCCTCGGACCCGGCCTCCTCCGGTGACTCGACGGAAGGGCCGCTCCCACCGCTCCGATCGGCCGCAGAGACGAAGAACCAGTCGCCTGCCGACTGAGGGGATTCGGGCGGAGGGGAAACGAGCGGAGTGGCTTCGGGTGAAGCGGAAACGAACGGGCTGGCTGCGGGTGGCGCGGCCGGGGCCGTGCTGGCCGCGGTGGCGTCCGCACCGGGTGCCGGGGCATCCACCGGGGTATCGGGAACGGGATGGTCGAGAGCTCCGCCCACCGCCGCGGCTGCGCCTGCCGTCCCGGCCGCGGCGGCCGCGGCGGCCGCACGCTTGGCCCGCCTGCGCCTTCCCATTCCTCCTTGAGCCGGTTCACCGGCCGGCTCCTCCGGGTCGCCGGGCCCACCGGCCGTATCCCACTGCGTTTCACCGGTGACCGCATCGACCGGAGGCTTCCATACCGGGGGGACCTGAACCGCAGGGGACTCGGGCCCTATCGACGGAGGTGGAGGCGGAGGGGCAGGACTCATCCTCAAGGGAACCGGGTCCTCCGGTGGATCGACCGGCGGTGGTGCCGGTGGTGCCGGTGGTGCCGATGGAGCCCGTGCGCCCGGTGGAGCCGGGGGGGCCGCCGGAGCCGATGGAGCCGTTGCGGCCGGAGGTGTCGGCGGTGCCGGCGACGCGGCACCGGGAGCGAGGAAGGGGTTGTCCTCGGGCGGGCGCCTCCGACGCCACGCCCTGCCGCTCTTGGGAGGAGCTTCGACGGCGGTGCTCTGCAGCTCACCCGACGGCCCGCCGGCCCATGCCGTCCCTCCGGCCGCCGGTTCGGCTTCCTCCCAGGCGGGAGTCCCCGAAGGCGCTACCCCTGGGGCGGGGGGCGGCGGTGCGTCGGATGGCGGGGGTGCGAACCCCACCGCCCCGAAAGAGGGCGTGGGCGGCGGAGGTGCCGGCGGTGCGGGTCGCTCGAATGAAGGGTCCGCAGGGGTGGTTGGCGCAGGGGTGGTTGGCGCAGGGCCGGCGGGGGCAGCACTCGAGGCAGGACTGGCGGGGGCAGGCCGACGGGGAGGTGGCGGTGGCGCCGAGGCCGCCAGCGGAGACCGTTGGGAACCGGTCCCAGCGGTGGCAGGGCTGGGGCCGGCGGGTGCCGGTGTCGGAGCCGGTGCTGGTGCTGGTGCTGGTGTCGTATCGACGGCACGTACACGTTCCCCCCAAACCGCGGCCTCCCCGGCAGCTCGGGCGGGCGCGTGTCCCGACTCCGTGGGAGCGGGAGCCGGGGGCGGCACCATGCCGCGATAGCGGGCGAGCCAGGCGGGCAGGGCCTGGTCGAGGTAGGCGGCCTGACCCGGGGTGACGGTCTCCGTCGGGAGGAGGAACCGGATTGACTGGCCTCCTGAGGTCAACTCCATCACCGCGGCAGCCCGACCGTCCGGCAGCACGACCCTTTCCCCGCAGGTGGCGGTGTCGAGACCGGACCACACCAGCAGCCTCTCGATCTGTGGTTGGGGACCCTGAACGGTGATGCCGGCGGTCGTGAAGAGGAGGCTGAGACCATCGGTGGTCCTCGTCCCACGGTCAGCGTCGCCGGCCAGCGAGACTCCACCGAGTTGCATTCCTTCGGGGGGCAGTTCGGTAATTCCGACGGTCATCTACGTCTCCTCCGTTGCCCCGGGATTTCCCACGACTGAGCTCACCGAGGCGCCGACCCTTCGATTGACGGCTCGCCCCCGCAGCGGCGCGGGAGTTGGCTCGATCAGCGCACGGACCCATCGCCGCCACGTCATAGGCCCACCTTTCGCATTGCACCATTCTTACCTCTTGGGGTCGCCAATCTCAGCGATCCAGCCATCTGGTACGGACTGGCGGGGCGAGCGTGGATCTGACCGCCTCGTTCCAGCCTCGGCCATCCAGCCGTGGGCCCAAGGCCAGGAAGGACCCGGCCAGCTCGCGGGCGGGCTCATGCCGTCGTCCGATTCCCCGGCTCCGGCCTTGGCCGCCCCGGTTTCCGCGGCCGTCCCTCAGCCCGAGATCGCGTCCACGACGGCTTCCGAGGCCACGTCGAGGGCCCGGTCCAGCTCCTCGTCGCCGTGGGCCATCGACGGGAAGGCCACCTCGTAGGGTCCCGGAGCCAGGGCGACTCCCCGATCGAGCATCGAGCGGAACAGCCGCGAGTAGAGACCCGTGCGGGCCGACTCGGTGGCGCCCCCGTAGTCGCGCACAGGTGCGGAACCCTCCGGAACGAAGAACAGCCCGAACAGTGGGCCGACCACCGGCACCTGTGCCTCGAGCTGCCTGCCGCGGTCGTCCTGGCAGCCCGCTTTCACCAGCACCGAGGTGAGCATCTCGGCCAGAGCTGCCCCGAACCGGGACACCCGGCCCGACAGCGCGGCATACGACGCTGGCTCCAGTTGCCCGAGGACCGCCAGGCCCGCCGCCGTGGCCAGGGGGTTCCCCGACAGGGTCCCGGCCTGGTACACCGGGCCCTCCGGAGCCAGTGAGGAGAGGACGTCGGCCCGCCCGCCGAAGGCACCCACCGGGAGACCTCCGCCGATGACCTTCCCGAAACACCACAGGTCGGGTCGCACCCCCGACCAGCCGGACGCCCCGCCTTCGCCGAGGCGGAATCCGGTGATCACCTCGTCGAACACCAGCAGCGCCCCGGCCGCGTCGCAGGCGGCCCGTACCCCTTCGAGAAACCCCTGTGAAGGCGCCACCAGGCCCATGTTGGCCGCCACCGGCTCGACGATCACACAGGCCACCCGGTCGTCGACTTCGGGGACCCGGTTGTATGGGGCCACCAGGGTCTCCGCCACGGCCGCGGCCGGCACCCCGGCGGAATCGGGCAGCCCGAGGGTGGCCACGCCGCTGCCACCCCCGGCCAGGAGGCCGTCGGAATGCCCGTGGTAGCAGCCGGCGAACTTGACCACCCGGGTGCGCCCGGTAAACCCCCGCGCCACCCGGATGGCGCTCATGGCGGCCTCGGTGCCAGATGACACCAGGCGGACCTGCTCGCACCCCTCCACCCGTGCACAGATCGCCTCGGCCAGCAGCACCTCCCCCTCGGTCGGTGCCCCGAAGGTCGTCCCCCGGGAGGCGGCCTCGCATACCGCGGCGACCACGCCCGGATCGGCATGGCCGAGGATCGAGGCCCCGTAGGACTGCACGAAGTCGAGCAGCCGATTGCCGTCGGCATCCCACACATAGGCCCCGCGGCCCCGTGAGACGAAATAGGGACGGCCCCCCACCGACCGGAACGACCGGACCGGTGAGTTGACTCCCCCGGGGATCACCCGTCGGGCGCGCTCGAACAGCTCCGCGGAACCCGCGCTGTCAGTCACCGGGCCCAGGCACCGGGATCAGCCACCGGGATCAGCCACCGAGCGCCTCGGACACCTCACCGGCGAAGTAGGTGAGGACGAAGTCGGCCCCGGCCCGCTTCACCGCGGTCAGTTGCTCGAGGGCGACTGCCGGCCCGTCGATCCAGCCGCGGGCGGCCGCCGCCTTGACCATGGCGTACTCGCCACTCACGTGATAGGCGCCCACGGGCACTTCGAATGCGGCGCGCACATCGGAGATCACGTCGAGGGAGGTGAGCGCCGGCTTGACCATGACCACGTCCGCGCCCTCGCCGACATCGAGTCCCACCTCGGCCAACGCCTCGCGGCGGTTGCGCGGATCCTGTTGGTAGCCCCTCCGATCGCCGCCGTCGGCGATGGACACGCCAGCCGCGTCGCGGAACGGGCCGTACATGGCCGAGGCGTACTTGGCCGCGTACGCCAGGATGACCGTGTCCCGGAGCCCTGATCCGTCCAAGGCGGCCCTGATGGCGCCCACCTGTCCGTCCATCATCCCACTGGGGGCGATGACATCGGCTCCGGCGGTGGCCTGGGCCACGGCCAGCTCGGCGTAGAGGGGCAGCGTGGCGTCGTTGTCCACCTCGCCGGTGGCCCGGTCCACCACCCCGCAGTGGCCGTGGTCGGTGAACTCGTCCAGGCAGCAGTCGGCCATCAGCACCACGGTGTCGCCCACCGCGTGGCGTACCGAGGCCAGCGCCCGCTGGGTGATGCCGTCGGGCCGCAGCGCACTCGATCCAGTGGCGTCCTTGTGCTCGGGACGCGGCAGCCCGAACAGGATCACCGCCGGCACACCGAGCGCGCCCAAACGTTTCACCTCGACGGCCACCGAATCGACGGTGTGCTGGAGGACGCCCGGCAACGACTCCACCGGACGCGGCTCGTCGAGCCCGTCGGCGACGAACAGGGGGGCGACGAGGTCGTCCACCGAAAGGCGGGTCTGCGCCACCAGGCGGCGCAGGGCGGCGCTCCGTCGGAGTCGGCGCAGGCGGGTCGTCGGGAAGCCGGCCGCGGATGCGCCCGGTCCGGACCTGATGGGGACGCTCGTCACTGCCACCAGCCTACGGCAGGACCACCGGTCCTCCACTTTCCCCTTGTCCGACGGCGAGGGCTGCCACCAGCGCGTCCACCAGTCCATCGATGGTGTGCGGGCTCGCCTCCCCGGTCACCCCGAGGCCAGCCGACCGGACCGAGCGGGAGGTGACCGGGCCAATGGAGACGATCACCGGGGGGATGCCGGCAGGTCCGAGCACCTCGATGGTCCGCTCCACCGTCGAGGACGAGGTGAACAGCACGGCGTCGGAGCGTGCGGCCGACTCGGTCGCCGTCGCCCCGGGGTCGACCGCCACCGTCCGGTAGGCGATGACTTCGTCGACCAGCCAACCCTTCGATCTGAGTCCCGCGGCCAGTGCGCCCCGCACCGTCTCCGCCCGGGGGAACAGCACCGTCCCGATCCCGCCGGGTCGCCGCCCCGGCGGATCTGGCGCGTCCGGCCTCTCCGGTCCCAGCGGGTCGACGGAGGGGAACGCATCGGCCAGGGCCTCCGACACCGACACCGTCGGCACCAGGTCGGGCCTGATCCCACCCTCGGCGAGGGCGCCGGCGGTCCCCGCACCCACCGCCGCCCACCGCACCCCCGCGGGCACTGAGCCTCCTTCGAGCACGGCCAGGAATCTGGACACAGCGTTGGACGAGGTGAAGGCGGCCCACTGGTAGGCACCGGCCGACAGACGGTGTGCGGCCCGGGCCAGGGCCTCGCCTCCGTCAACGGGGTCCTCGATGCCGATGACCGGAAGTTCCACCACTGTGGCGCCGAGGCGCGCCAGGCGATCGGCCAGGGCCGGTGCTTCGGATCGGGCCCGGGTGACCACCACGCTGCATCCGGCCAGGGGCAGTGCGCTCAAGAGGACCCGGCACCGCCGGACGCGGGCGCGGGCCCGAGGTCCAGCGCCGCCACCGGGCCGACCACGATGGCCGACGGAGCCGGCAGCTCGACCGAGGCCAGGCCGCCGAGCGTCGAACGGACCACCTGCTGGTGCGGGGTCGTCCCCCAGTGCACCACCGCCACCGGCGTGCCGGCGTCGCGCCCGCTCCCGATCAGCTCGGAGGCGATCCGTGCCCTCTCGGACATGCCCATCAGGATCACCAGGGTCCCGCCGGCCCGGCCGAGCGAATACCAGTCGACCCCGCCCGGGGCCGACTGGTCCCCCACGTGACCGGTGACAACGGTCACCGAGGTCGCCATCCCCCGATGGGTCACCGGAATCCCGGCGGCGGCCGGAGCAGCGAACGCCGAGCTCACTCCCGGCACCACCTCGTAGTCGACCCCCGCATTCCGCAGCGCCTCGGCCTCCTCCCCGCCGCGGCCGAACACGAACGGATCGCCGCCCTTCAGACGGACCACCCGCCTGCCGGCCCGTCCGTGCTCGACCAGCTGGGCGTTGATCTCGGCCTGGGGCCTCGACGTCCCCGGGGCCTTGCCCACATTGATCAGCTCGGCGCCGGGCGGGGCCAGGTCGAGCAGCTCGTGCCCGATCAGCCGGTCATAGATCACCACCTCGGCCCTCCCGAGCAGCTCGGCACCGCGCATCGTGAACAGCCCCGGGTCCCCCGGGCCGGCGCCGATCAGCGAGACGCTCACGCCACCACCGCCGACTGGTCGGGGCCGCCATCGCCGCCGTGACCGGTAGACGGAAGCCAGTCGCCGAGGTCGCCGCCGCCGGCGTCATCGAGCAGGTACCGCGCCACGGCCCGGCCCAACTCCCCCGGTCCGGAACCGGTGAGGGCATGCCGGAGGACGACCAGTCCGTCCGACGACGCCATCATCCCGGTCAGTCGGATGGGGGCGGTCCCGGCCACGGCGACCCCCTCCGACCCGCGATCGGCGCCCTCAGCGGCCCAGACGGCGTGGGCCCCGACGGGCAGCGTGCAACCGGCACCCAATTCGGCCAGGAACGAACGCTCGGCGGTGACCAGCAGCCCGACGGCCGGGTCATCGACGGCGGCCAGGACCGAGCGGGTGACGGGGTCGTCGGCCCGGCACTCCACCGCCAGCGCTCCTTGCCCGACCTGGGGGAGCATCATCTCCGGCTCGAGCACCTCGATCTCGAGACCCTCGGGCGGGGACCACCCGAGCCGGTCGACCGCTGCCTGGGCCACCACCACGGCGGCCGTGCCCCCCGCGCCGGCGGCCGCCAGTCGGGTGGCCAGGTTGCCCCGCAACCCGGTGAAGGTGAGGTCGGGCCGGCGGTTGGCCAACTGCACGCGGCGGCGGGCTGAGCCGGTGGCCACCGTCGACCCGGTGGGCAGGGTCTCGATGGTGCCGCCGACCAGCACGTCACGGGCATCGGCCCTCTCCGGGAACGCCGCCAGCACCAACTCCGGGACGCCCTGAGCCGGCCCGGCCGGCAGGTCCTTGGCCGAATGGACGGCGGCGTCGGCGTCGCCCCGCACCACCGCCCGCTGCACCTCCTTGACGAAGACGCCCTGTCCGCCGAGCCGGTCGATCGGGACGTCTGCCCGCCGATCGCCCTCGGTCTCGACCACCACCAGTGCGGTCGCGGTCCCGGCCCGCTCGAGCAGGGTCGCCACCCGGCGCGCCTGCCACAGGGCCAGCGGTGATCCACGGGTGGCGAGCCGGACGACCGACCGCTCACTCACGGGAGAGACCCACGGGCCACCGGCTAGAGGTCGAACAGCGTCCGGAGTGCTTCCACCAGCCGCTCGCTCCTCGGAGTCCCGGCGGCGTCCTTCAGGACCACCGTCGGCTGATGAAGCAATTTGGCCACCATGGCGCGAGTGACCGCATCGACCTGATCCCACTGCTCGTCGGACAGCTCCGAGCGCTTCGACCGCTGCCGGTCGAACTCCGCCCGGCGGGCCTCTTCCACGCGGGCCCTCAGGGCCGAGACCATAGGGGCGGCGTCCCGGGCCCGGGAGGCCACCCGGTACCGCTCCACCTCGTCGGTGACGATGCGAGTCGCTCCGGCCACTTCCTCCTCGCGGCCGGTGAGCGCGTCGGCCACGGCGGCGCGGAGCGCCTCCATGTCGAGCAGCACCACCCCGGCGAGCCCGGTCGGGGCCGGCTCCACATTGCGGGGGACGCCGAGGTCAACGACCACCAACGGGTCGACGGGATCGCGTCCGGCCGCGGCGGCCTCGAGCATCGGGCGGTCGATGATCGGATGGGTGGTCCCCACCGATGTGAACACCACATCGGCCGAGGAAAGGAACGGTCCCAGGTCGTCGAGCGACCCAGTGGTGACTATGGCCGCGTCGCCACCGGAGAGCGCGTCGGCCACCGCCTCGGCCCGGTCGGGGGTGCGGTTGGCGATGGCCAGGGCGGCCGTTCCCCGACCGGCCAGGGCCTGGGCCACCCCCTCGCCCATCTCCCCGGCCCCCACCACCAGCACCCGGGCGCCGTCGAGGCCGCCGCGGCGCCGACCGGCGGCCAGGGCCACGGCCCCGTGAGACAGCGAGGTGATGCCGCGGGCGATGGCCGTCTCCGATCGGACCCGCTTGCCGGTCTCGACGGCGTGGCGGAAGAGGGCGCCGAGCACCGGCCCGGACGCCTGCTCGGACTGCGCCTTCTCCCAGGCCCGCCGGACCTGGCCCAGGACCTCGGACTCCCCGAGCACGGCCGAGTCGAGCCCGGCGGCGACGGTGAACAGGTGGTCGGCGACGTCGTCGTCGAATCGGACCATCAGATGCTCGGCCAGCGTGTCCGCCGGGCTCCCACTGATAGTGGCCAGGAACTCCTGCAGTTCGGCCACGCCGTCATGGAACCGCTCGACGACGGCGTAGACCTCGGTGCGCAGGCAGGTGGAGAGGATGACGGCCTCGGAGAGGTTGGACTTGTCCCGCAGACAACCGAGGGCCTTGGGCAGGGCGGCATCGGTCACCGCCACCTGCTCGAGCAGATCGAGCGGGGACTGGCGCTGCTCGATGCCCACCACGATCACAGACACCGGGCGACCGCCTTCACGGCTCCCGAGCCCCGGTGGCGCCTCATCGGGTCACGGTCCCGATCGGCTGGCAGCACGGCAGGTCCTGAGGGCACACGTCCACCACCCAAGCGTAGGCCGGATCCGGGCGGTCCCATGCCGCGAGCCCCGAGCCGGCGGAGAGCGGCCCGCCGGGTGATGGGCCCGGGCGGGAAGTTATTGCCTCGGCCCACGGAGGGGGCGGGGTCAATCCGATGTGTTGCCGGTCAGCCCGACCGATCGGATCACCGGCATGCGGTCGTCGCCGGTACTCTCGATACGCCGGGCCTGGTAGAAGCTCATGACCTGCAACTCGATGCTCAGGTCGACATAGCGCAGGAGCACGTCGGGGGGGACCTCCAGCACCTGGGGGGCGAAGTTGAGGATCGAGCGGACCCCGGAGACGACCATCAGGTCGGCCACCCGCTGGGCCACCGAGGCCGGGGTGGTGATGACCCCGATGGCCAGGGGAACCTCACCGGCGATGTCGGGGAGGTCGTCGGGGTGCCGGACCGTTACTCCGTCGACCCGCTCGCCGATGATGGCGGGGTCGGTGTCGAGCAGGGCGGTCACGTTGAAGTTGCGGGCCGCAAATCCCTGGGACCGGGCCAGGGCCCTCCCGAGGTTGCCGATGCCGGCGATCACCACCGGCCACTCCCGATCGAGCCCGAGCTGGCGGTCGATCTGCTCGATGAGGAATGCGGTGTCGTACCCCGCGCCCCGGGTGCCGAACGAGCCCAGCAGCGACAGGTCCTTTCTCACCTTGGCCGCATTGACCCGGGCCGACGAGGCGAGCAATTCCGACGAGACGGTGGTGGTGCCGGAACGGAGCAGCTCCTCCAGGATGCGCTGGTACACCGGGAGCCGGACGACGGTGGCCTCGGGGATCCGCCGGCCGCTCGGGGCCGTCGGGCCCGCCTTGAGATCGGGCATGGGAGCCGGGGGTTCGCTTGACACTGGTCGGATCGTAGGACCCGCGGGTCCCGCCCGGAAAGCCGGCGGCCGGGTTGCCGGGCTGGGGCCCGCGGTCAGGGTCCCGTGTCGTCGGGGCCCGCGACCGAGATGCGAACGGTCTCCCCTGGGCCGCTGATGCCGAGTTGCAGCGCCGCCGAGGCCCGGTCGAGCACCAGGGCCATCCGCCCGTTGGCATCGAGGGCCAGTCCGAACTCGCCGTCGCCGAGCTCCGCGAAGGCCACCACCCTGCGAACCGGCGCGGACCGCCGACGCGCCGCGCCCTCCCCCTCCACCCGCGCCGTTGCCGTGCCGCCGGACAGGAGGCCGATCTCTTCGAGCACCGCGGGGCGTAGCCGCAGCTGGACGTTGCCGAAGTGGTCGATCCAGGTGACGGTGGTGATCACCGCCCACCCGGTCGGGGTGGACTCGACCCGGGGCTCGGGGCCCACCGCCACCCGGACGGTCAGCGACGCGGGGTCGACCTCGACCCCGAGGTCTGCGGAGTCACCCCCCATGACCAGATGTGCGGCCGCCGGGGCGAAGACGTCCCTGCCGTCGAAGGTCCTCCCCACCGGTCCGGACCGCCCCGCGGTGGCCCGGGCCGGGTCGAGCTGGATGACGCCGACCGCACCCCCCAGTTCCCTCGCCATCGGCACCAGGAGCCCGTTGTCCGGCCCGACCAGCCAGGCCGGACCGTTCCCGGCGGTCCCGATGGCCACCCCCCGGCGGGCGGTGCCCACGCCGGGGTCGACCACGGCCAGGACGACGCCGGGGCCGAGGAAGGGTGCGCACCGCACCAGCATCCGGGCCCCGGAATCGACTTCGAACGGTGGGATCCGGTGCGAGATATCGATCACCGGTCGAGCGGGTGCCAGCCGGTTGAGCACGGCATGTACCACACCGACGTACTCGTCGGAGGTGCCGTAGTCCGAGAGGAAGAAGACGGCCGGTGAATCAGCGTCCATGGGCTCCGCCGACGCCGACCGAAGTCAGGAGGCGCGCCCCCTCGTCGCCGCTCACCGCCCAAGCTGCTTGGAGCGCTCGGTGGCGGCGGCCACCGCTTCGATGAACGCCGAGCGCACCGCCTTGAACTCGAGGGTGCGCAAGGCGGCGGCGGTGGTGCCTCCGGGCGAGGTCACTGCGGCGCGCAGTTCAGCCGGGTCCTCTCCGGTGTCGGCCATCATCCGGGCCGAGCCGAGGATGGTCCCGACCACCAGCTGGCGGCTGACCGCCCGGGTGAGCCCGGCGCTGACCCCGGCCTCGATCATCGCCTCGGCCACCAAGAAGACATAGGCCGGGCCCGACCCCGATACTCCGGTGACGGCGTCGAGATGCCGTTCGGGAAGGCGCACCACCGAGCCCACCGAGGCCAGGATCCCTTCGGCCCAGTCGAGGTCGGCCGACTGCGCCGCGCTCCCCCCGGACATGCCCGCCACACCCGAGCCGACCAGGGACGGCGTGTTGGGCATGGCCCGCACGACCACGTCACCCGGCTGGAGCGCGGCCTCGAGTCGGGCCGACGACAGCCCGGCCACGATCGAGAGCACCCGCGTGATCCGCACCGAAGCCATCGTCCGGAGCACCGCCTCGGCCACATCGGGCTTGACGGCCAGCACGGCCCCGTCGGCGGGAACCATCCCGTCCACCACCATCAACCCGGGATGAGCCTCGGTCAGGCGCCGGCGCTGGTCGGGGTCGGGCTCGCTCACCGCCAGTTCCCCGACCGGTGCCCATCCGCCGGAAATGAGGCCGCCGAGCAGGGCGGAGCCCATCTTTCCGCCGCCCACGACCAGGAGTTTCGGCGTCACTCGCGAGACGCTACCAGTGCCCTGATCTCCGACTACATGACCGGCCCAGGGCATGGCGGCCGCGGACGGGACGGCCGCGGACGGGACGGCTCAGGCGGAGGCGGCGCGGGCCGAGGCCGGTCGGCGCCGGTACTTGCCTTCGTACCCAATGGCCATCGCCGTCGGGAAGCAGGCATCGGTGTAGGCCAGGGACGCTCCCATGATCCGGTCCAGCTCCTCTTCGTCCACCCGCTCCACCGGGACCCGGCCTACCAGGTAGACGGCGTCCTCCGGCCCGAGGGCGAAGCCCATGCCGAGCAGGTCGCCGTTCTTCTTGAGCAGGTACTCCCAGGTGGCCTCGACGTTCGTCTCAGGACCCGGCATGAACTGGGTCTCGTGGTGGAGAGTCCGCTGCCGCAAGGTCAGCCAGACCGTCACGAACTCCTTCTCGTCCCCCTGCAGCCGGAGGTACCAGCGCGGGGCCCCGGACACCGGGTCGCCACCGGGTTGGCGATCGACCGCCACCAGCGCACCCCCCTCGGCGAGCTCCCGCTCGCCCCAGCGGTCGATCAGCTCGCAGACCGCCGCCCGTTCGTCGGCGCCGAGGAGGCCGCTCCACCGATCGGTCATGAGCACTCGACGAGCCGACCCACCGTCAGTTCGGCATAGATCTCACGGAGGAGGTGGGCCGCCCGGGCCCAGGTGTACCGACGCGCCCTCAGTACGGCGCCGGTGCTCAGACGCTCGGCTAGCAGTGGCTCGGCCAGGATCTGCCGGACCCACGCGGCGAACGCCTCGGGCGAGGGATCCTCGACCAGGTAGCCGGTCCGACCGTGGTCGATGAGGCTGCGCAGCCCTCCGACGTCCGAGGCCACCACCGGCGCCCCGCAGGCGGCGGCCTCCAGGGCGACCAGGCCGAATGACTCGGAGCGGCTCGGGACCAGACAGACGTCGGCGGCCCGGTAGTAGGTCGAGAGCAGCTCGTGCGGGCGGGGCGGGACGAAGACCACCCGCTCCCCGAGACCCAGTTCGCCGACCAGCGCCAGGAGTCGCTCGACCTCGGCGCCGCCTCGCGGCCCGCTCGGACCACCGACCACCACCAGGCAGGCATCGGCCTGGTCGCGGCCCAGGGCGGCCAGGGTCCGCACGGCGACGGCCGCGCCCTTCAGGGGCTGTATCCGCCCGACGAAGAGCAGGAGCGGGCCCGTCTCGGGTAGTCCGAGGGCGCGTCGGGCCTGCTTGCGGTCGCCGGGACCGAAGAAGGCGTGATCGACGCCGGGGGCCACGATGCGGATCCGGGACGGGTCGGCGCCGTAGAGTTGGTGGATCTGCGCGGCCTCCACCGAGCAGGAGGCGAGCACGGTGTCGGAGCAGCGGATGATGGCGGACTCGGCCTCGGCCCGGTGGTGGGGGGCGTCGGCCTCGACCTCTTCGGGGCTGGCCTCGGCCTTCACCCGGTCGAGGGTGTGGAAGGTGGAGACGAGGGGCAGGTTCATCTGATGCTTGATGATGTGGCCGGCCATGCCGCTCAACCAGTAGTTGGCGTGGACGGCATCGAAGGGGGGGTCCTCATCGGTGCCGAAGCCCTCCGACGTGTTCATGCGCTTGAGCACGCCATCGGCGAACTCCTCGACCACCCCGGGAAGCATCTCCTTGGCGACCGGTGTCGGCGGTCCGGCGGAGACGTGGTGGACACGGAACCCCGGCTCGATGCTGACGATGCACGGAAGGTCGTCGGCCCAGGCCCGGGTGAACACGTCGCAGGTCACCCCGGCCCGGGCCAGAGCCGAGGAGAGCTCGCGAACGTAGACGTTCATGCCGCCGCCGTCCCCCGTACCGGGTTGGGCCAAGGGCGAGGTGTGCAACGAAAGGACGGCCAGACGCCTCATGCGCCGCCGATCCTACCGGGAGGCCTCGATCAGCCCGCGACCGCGGCGGAATCGCTGCTGGAGCCGGCGTCCCCGGCCCCGCCGGCGGGGCTTCCGGGGCTTCCGGGGCTGGCCTGCTCCCTCGCACCGTCGTCTGCGGAGCTGGTCACCCGGATGCCGGCCGCGTGGTCGTCGTTCTCGTGGCGGAACGACAGGTAGATGCGCATCAGCGCCTGGCGCTGGTCCTCGGTGAGGTGGTGATCGGCGAATATGTGCCGGGAGAGATCGGTGTCGCCGTCCGGCTTTTCGAGGATTCCGGCCTGGACGTAGAGCGTCTCGGCCGAGATGCGCAGGGCCTTGGCGATCTGTTGCAGGATCTCGGCCGAGGGCCGCCGGAGACCCCGTTCGATCTGGCTGAGGTACGGGTTGGAGATCCCCGCCAGCTCGGACAGCCTACGGAGGGAAAGGCGCGCCGAGCTCCGCTGTTCACGGATGAACGAGCCCAACTCGTTGAACCGCTCGGGCAACTCCTTGACGAACTGGGCGCCCTCGGTGCGAACGGGATCCTTCACGGCCGGGCCGGGACCTTCACGACAGGAGGCCGTCGACCGAGGCCCGCCCCGTCTTGTGGCGGTCGACCAGCTCCGCCTGCAGTGCGTCGATCCGCTCGTGCATTGCCCGCCGGTCGGCGGAAACCCGGCTCTCGATGGCCTCGAGTCGGCCGGCGAGGTCGTTCAGCTGATCGGTCCCCAGCTCCGCGAGCGTGCCGATCTCCCCTACTCCGAGCACCGAGTCGAGCTCAGCGGTGAGATCGGACTCCTCGGTGTCGGGAGATAGCAGCTGGGGCAGATGGCCGGGCCCCGGCGGACGCCCCGGTCCCGACGACAGGATCCCGGGCAGGTCATCGACCAGAGCGGACAGGTCAGGGGCGCCGCCCGACCCTGCGTGCTCGAGGTAGGTGTGGACGATGTCGAGGCGACCCTGGACCAGCCGCCGGAGATAGGAGAGGGCGACCTCGGCTTCTTGGCATTCGGTCCGCATGGAGCGGATTTCGGCCAGGGACCTGGTCTCGATTCCGTCGAGGTAGGTGCTGGCCAGAATGCGGTCGCGTTCATCCTTGTGGCTTGGCATCAGGCCCGATGGTACTCCCCGGCCATGGGCCGGGGCCGCTCCGCCCGGCCGGGGCGTATCGGTACACGGCTCGGCCGACCACCGATGTCCTGGGCACCGGCCCGAATTGCCGGCTGTCCGTGCTGGCGTCGGGGGCGTCGCCAGCGACCTCGAGCGTGCCCTTCGGGCGATCGACGGCGATCACCCGCTTGATCAGGACCCGAGATGGCTCCCTCGGGTCACGAACGGCGATGATCTGCCCGGGCCGGGGCCACCGGGGGCGCGACCAGGGCCGGGACACCACTACCAGCCGGTCACCGGGAAGGAAGGCCGGGCTCATCGAGCCGCCGATCACCTCGACCCGCCGGAACGACCGCCACGCCACGGCTAGAGCGGCTGCGGCCCCGGCGGCCGCCATTACCCGGTATTTGTCCATCGCTCACTCACGTGGCCCACCTCGCCGGCCCGGTCGAGCGCGGAAGCTTGTGGGCGATCCCCGGCGCGGCCGCTGCATCAACCTGGGTGTTCGCGGGACGACGAACCTGGGTAAGGTGACCGAATAGGGCAACATGTCCCAGTCTGCACCAGGTGACGTCGTCGCCCGCCTGACCAAGCCGAAGACAAGAAGGAGTTCACCATGCGCACCGCGGACCGCCTGCTCGCCATGATCGACCGCGTTTCCCCGCCCCGGGTTGTGCACGCTCACTGCGACCTTCCGTGCGGTGTCTACGATCCGGCCCAGGCCCGCATCGAGGCCGAGTCGGTCAAGGCCACCATGGAAAAGTTCAACGGCTCCAAGGACGAGACCTTCAAGGTCCGGGCCACCATCATCAAGGAGGAGCGGGCGGAGCTGGTCAAGCACCACCTCTGGGTGCTGTGGACCGACTACTTCAAGCCCGAGCACCTCGAGAAGCACCCCCAGCTTCACGACCTGTTCTGGAAGGCCACCAAGACGGCGGGAGAGGCCAAGAAGACCAACGACGTGGCCGTGGGGGAGAAGCTGCTCGCTCAGATCGCTGAGATCGACGGGATCTTCTGGGAGACCAAGAAGTAGCGGGAGGGTACCTGCCCTCTCACACGACCCTGGATTGGCCATCGTCGGCGGGGGCGGTCACGGGATGATGGTGACCGTGGAAGCCGCGTCGTTGACTCCGAGCGGGGCCACCACTGTCGAGTCGTCGAAGGTCAGGTGCGCGCCGTCGAGCGCCGCCCACGCTCCGCTCTTCGGCGGCCCCTCGGACGGTCGGCGGCCAAAGGTGACGCCGTTGAATGTGAGGTTCCCAGGGCCGTCCATCCAGATCCCTGCGGGCGGCGTGCCGCTGAATCTGTTCCTCATAACAACGCTTCCGCGATTGAAGGTGACGGGCTGACCCGACCGGGCAGCTGCCCGGACGAGCCCGATGTCACCGGAGAAGTGCGAGTCATTGAGGGTCACCGGGCCGGCGAGAGTCCCCTGCATGAGGATGCCCTTGCTCCCGCCGGCTCGATTGATGGTGATGTTGCCCGCCCCGATCCCCGTGAGGTCGCTCTCGAAGTCCCAGCCCGCATCCGCCGACGAATTGATGGTGACGTCGTTCAGCGTGGAGGCGGTGGCGTAGGCCAGGGTGACCCCCTGGCGTCCGGCTTTGTTGATCGTGTAGCCGTTGACCGCGAGATTGGTGGTGGGCGGGTAGCCGGGCTGGAATCCGAGGATCAGTCCGTCACCGTAGGTGTTGTTGGTGCTGACATTGTCGAGGGTCACGTTGGCACTCGAGAGAATCCGTATGCCTTCCTCGTTCACCCATGGCAGTCCGCGATAGCCGCCCCCGAAGTTCAGGCCGTTGAGGACCACGTTGCTGATGGTGACGTTCGAGGTGTCCTTGATACGGAAGATCGGTTCGACATTGTCGGTGGCCCCTTCGGCGTGGAGAGCGTCCTTGGACTCGGCATTGACATGGTCGTTGTAGGTCCCGCCATTGATCGTGACGGGCTTGGTGATCAGGATGCCGGCAGTCTTGTAGCACCCGGAGCCGTTGAACACGCCACCCGCCGGCAACGCGGCGATGGCCGCGGCCGGATCAGGCTTACACCGCGCTTTCTCCCGCGGAGCGGCCGGGGCAGGGATCGGCGGCGGCGGCGCGCTGGGCACCACGGCTGCCAGCGGGTTCGGACTCGATCCAGTCCCTGCGGGCTGGGTGGTGGTCGTCGGCGCCGGCACCGTCGTCGTGGTCACGGCCGGCACCGTCGTTGACGGCTGTGGCGGCCCCGGAGCCGGCTTCGGCCCGGCTCCGGGGCCGCCGAGCCCTTGGGTGGTCGTGGTGGTGGTCGACAGCGTGGTCGTGATCGGTACCGGCAACGTCGTGGTGGGCGCCGGCAAGGTGGTGGTGGTGGTCGGCGACGGCACCGTCGTCGTGGTCACGACCGGGACCGTCGTCGTGGACGTCGGGGACGGGGGGACGGTGGGCGAGGTCAGCGAGCCCGAACGGATCCGCGTGCTGAGCCCGACAGCGACCCCGCGGGGCGACGTAGCCTCCGGCCGAGCCGTGGCGCTGAGTTCGACCGCCGTCGCTGTCAATCCGGCGGCCGATACGGCTGCGACTGCGACGACGACCGCCACCAGGCGAAGACGGCTTTCTCTGCGGTACTGGTGCGGTGAGTCGCACGTCCGCGCATCCCGGCTGTGCCCCAAGTTGTCCTCCGACTCGCAGAGGCCGGAGCAACTCGTCAGACAGCCCCGATCTCGGCGCATCTGATTCGACAGCCCGGCTGACTCGTGGAGTCCCGTGGTTCTGCGTCCCCCCCTCGCGGAGGGTTTGCCCTTATCGTCCGTGCGCCCCGGAGCAGCAAACTCTGGAGCCGCTGAAAGGCTACCTGCTGGTTCGCGCCGTCCACAAGGGACGGAGCCGGAATTGGCGCCAGTGCCGTCGTGACGCCGGGACTCTGATCCCGGGACCGTCCGGTCTTCGGATCAGCCGGGCGAGACGCAGGCGGAGCAGGATCTCACCGTGGGGGAATCCGCGAGACGGGCGTCCTCGATCGGTGTCCCGCAGGACTCACACAGGCCATAGGTGCCGTCGTCGAGCCGGGTGAGCGCCCCTTCGACCTCGTCGAGGAGGTCGTCGACCGCGTCGATGGACACCTCGGACGTATGGAAGCCGTCAGGGACCGAGCCACTACCGCCATTGTCGGTGCGTTGCTCGGGCGCTTGGACTGGGGCCTCGTCGGTCTCCATGGACGGGAGCGTACCCGCCTCGGAACGCTGACCCGTAGGGTTGACAACGTGGAACCCAGCCCCGACTCCGGTGCCCAGCGCCCCCGACACGAGACGGATGCCCTGGCCAGCCTGGTCGGCGCCGGCCAGCTGGTGCCCTGTGTCGACGGGATCGATCGGCCCGCCGTCGAGCTGGACCAGGCGGCCTCCACCCAGGCCCACCCCGATGCCTCCGCCCGGGTGGCGGAGTTCCTCCCCTGGTACTCGAGTGTGCATCGGGGGGCCGGCTACCGGTCCCGGCATGCCACCGTCGCCTACGAGCGAGCGCGCCGGGCCGTCCTCGAGTTCGCGGGTCGTTCGCCGGAAGGGCCCGATGTGGCCATCTTCTGCAGGGACACCACCGAGGCCATCAATCACCTGGCTTACCGTCTGGACCTCCGGTCCGGGGACGTGGTGGTGACCACCGTGGTGGAACACCATGCCAATCTGCTGCCCTGGGGGCGGATGGCCACCCGCCGCTACGTGGAGTGCTCCACTGATGGGACCTTTACCGTCGACGACGTGTGCGCGGCGCTCGACAGCGGTGAAGGCCCGCCGGCCCTGCTGGCGTTGACCGGGGCCTCCAATGTGACCGGGTGGTTGCCCCCTCTCGAGGCCATCATCGACGCCGCCCATGAGCGGGGCGTGCGCGTGGTGGTCGACGCGGCGCAACTGGCACCCCACCGACCGCTCCCGGC
>DATBOO010000189.1:0-4537 GCA_036553725.1 Acidimicrobiales bacterium
ACCTTGTTCCACAGGCTGTGCTCGGTGTACAGGGTCACCGGTTGCCGCTTCCGGGGCAGGGAGGCGACGACCAGCCGGCCGAGTGCCGCGGTGTAGGGCAGGTGGAAATGCACGAGGTCGAACTCCTCGACCACGAGGAGCCGGCGGAAGGCCAGCATCCAGCGGAGGTCGAGGTTGCGGCGGGCACCGAGGCCGTGCACCCGGGTGCCGTTCGCCACCAGGGTGGGGACGAAGGCGTTCTCTGTGTCGAGCACGAATGCGACCTGGTAGTCGAAGGCCCGGTGGTCCCCGTTGGCCACCATGTCGACCAGAAGGCGTTCGGCCCCACCGTGGCCGAGACTCTTGATGGCCAGGAGCACTCGGGCCCGGGGCCCTGGACTGGATGTCGCGGGCTCCCCCGGTGCCGGCACGGGCTGATGATACCGGTGGGCACGGTACGGGTGTGCCTGTTGCCTCATGGCGGTTCGGCCGCGCTACTCTATGGCCCGGACAACCAAGCGGAGAGGCCCGAAAATACGGGCCAGGGGGGTAAAGTTGCCCGATGGCAGTGACCGAGTCAGTCGCCGAGACGCCGTTCGGCCAGACGCTGGTCGAGACCGAGGCCTCCTCGGTTCCGGCTGAGCCGTCGTCCGACCTCATCTACCGCCACAAGGTCCACCACTTCGAGTCGGCCCGGGCCCTGTGGAGCCACCGGGACATCATCTACACCCTGGCCGAGCGGGACTTTCGAGCCCAGTACAAGCAGGCGAGCCTCGGAATCCTGTGGGCGGTCATCAGCCCGGTGGCCACCCTGATGATCATGATCGTCGTGTTCTCACGGGTGAAGACGTTCGGGACCGAGGGGCTGCCCTATGCGCTCTTCGCCTTCGTGGGCATCCTGTGCTGGAGCTTCTTCTCCTCGGCCCTGAGCAGTGGGGGCCAGTCCCTGCTCAGCAACAAGGCGCTCATGGCCAAGACCCAGTTCCCCCGGGAGTGCTTCCCCCTCGAGACCATGTGCGTCAACGCGTTGAACACCATGCTGTCCTGGATCCCGCTGGCGATCCTCTTCGTCATCTTCGGCCGGGCCCCGAGGCTCACCACCGTGTGGGTTCCGCTGTTCATGGTCATCGAGGTCGTCTTCGCGGCCGGAGTGGCCATGGCCATCGCCAGCATCATCATCCAGATGCGCGATCTCATGCAGGTCCTTCCGCTGATCACCTCGCTGGGCCTGTTCGCCACCCCGGTGATCTGGCCCTTGTCGAAGATCCCGAACAACTACCACCTCACCGGTGGCCACTATGTGCACCATGTCGTCGTCGCCGGCAAGTACATCCCGGGCCACTGGGTCGGGGGGATCACCGTCAACCTCCAGATGGTGTACGGGTTCTTCAATCCGCTCGGGCCGGTGATCGACGGGGCCAGGAGGACGATGCTGTTGGGCTTCGCGCCACAGTGGAACCTGATTGGCATCGGGGCCCTCGGTGCCACGGTCTACCTGGCCGTCGGCTACCGGATCTTCAAGCGCTTGGAGGTGAACTTTGCCGACATTGCCTGATGGGGCCATCCAGATCGAGGACGTCTGGAAGAAGTTCCGCGCCGACCGGACGGTGCCGAAATTCTACGACCAGATGCGGCGGTTCGGGAAGTCGATCGGGACGGGCGCCCGCCACGACTACCGGTGGGTGTTGAAGGACATCAACCTCGAAGTCGAGCCGGGCGGCACCCTGGCCCTGATCGGCATCAACGGATCGGGCAAGACCACCTTGCTCAAGATCATCAGTAAAGTCACCTACCAGTCGGCCGGCCGTTGCGATGTCCAGGGCCGGATCGGAGCGCTGCTGGGCGTCACCGCCGGCATCCACCCCGAGCTGACCGGAGAGGAGAACATCTACCTGTACGGCGCGGTCATGGGCATGACACGCCAGTCCATCCGCAACCGGTACGACGAGATGGTGGAGTTCGCCGGGCTCGCCGATGCCGTCGACCGCCAGGTCAAGTTCTACTCATTGGGCATGCAGATGCGACTCGGGTTCACCATCGCCGCCTTTCTCGAGCCGGACGTGCTCCTGGTCGACGAGGTCCTGGCGGTGGGGGACGCCAACTTCCAGCAGAAGTGCCTGAAGCGGATCGGGGAGATCGTCAAAGCGGGCACCACCCTGCTCTACGTGTCCCACGACCTCGCTTCGGTCGAGGCGGTATGTGAGACCGCGGTGTGGTTGGCGGACGCGGTGGCGGTGGCCTCGGGCCCCACCCGGGAGGTGGTGGGCCTGTACCGGAAGGCGGTGGAGCAGGATGCCGCCCAGACCACCTCGACCGAGGGCGTGGTCCAGGTCCTGAAGGTGGAGGTCGAGAACGCCGACGGTGGCCAGGTCCGCTCCGAGTGCGACCTGGTGGTGCGGTTGAGACTCAACTCACCCGAGGCGCTCACCGCCAACTTCTTCCTCGGGGTCTCCCAGGGCAGCGCCTTCCCGATGTTCATCGTCCGCTACGACGGCGCCTATCCGGCCGGCGACTTCGAAGTGACCTGCACCATGCGCCATGTTCCCCTGTCCAAGGGCCGCTACTCGATCTGGCCGGCGATGTCCGGCCACGCTGGCGGGAAGGGGATGCCGCTGCTCCCCTGGCGTCCGGCGATGTCGTTCGATGTGATGGGCCCCGACTTCATCCGGCTGCCCGAGGGCGTCATGGTGATGTCCAACGTCTATGTGGGCAGCGACTGGGAGGTCAACTGACCCGAGGGCCGGCCTACGGTAGTGGGGAGGCTCCGGTGCTCAGGGAAAGAACACCCGCTCCTTCAACGAGCCGGCCAGCCGGCCGGTGCGCATGCCCGCGGCCCGGGCCCAGCCGGCGCGCGGGCCCGTCCGGGAGGCCAGGCGCGGGGCCTGCACCAGCAACCACAGCCAGGACCTGGCCGCCCCGGACAGGTCCCGTCGGGCGCCGACCGGTCGGTAGCGGCGGTAGAGGACCGGGCCGCAATGGCCATAGGCGGACGCCCGCCGGAACACCTGCTTGAACTCCGCCGGCTCCCGCTTGGACACCACGGCCCCGGATCCGATGACGAAGCGGTACCCCTCGAGCTGCAGGCGCCAGCACAGGTCGATGTCTTCGCCGACCAGCAAGTCCTCGGCGAACCCGCCCACCGCCTCGAAGGCGTTCCGGCGCACGGCCAGGTTGGCGCTCAGACCGGCGGGCAGGAAGCCGAACTGTTGCATGGCGGCGGGAATGGGGGATCCCCCCGGCCGGCCGTTGAGCGACCAGAAGTCGAAGATGCCGGCGGCCACGTCGGCGTCACCGAGGGCTTCGACCAGGGCGGCCAGCCAACCGTCGCCCACCACGTCGTCGGCGTCGCAGAAGGCGAGCAGGTCGCCGGTGGCCGCCCGCACCCCGGCGTTGCGGGCGGCGGGGGCCCCCTGCCGCGCCGAAGCGTCGATCCACCGGATCCGCTCGTGCCCTTCGGCCCACCGGCGGGCCACCGCCGGGCTCTGGTCGGTGGAGCCGTTGTCGGCTACCACCACCTCCCAGTTTTCGGCGCACTGCTGGGCGGCCAGGGCGCCCAGCTGCTGCTCCAAATGCGGCATACCATCCCGCACCGGCACGATCACGCTGATCATCGGCCGGTTCGCCGTCCGCGCCGCGCCTCCAACCTGGTGCTCGCCATCGGGTCGGTTAGCCTAGCGGCGTGACGGCACGATGATTGCCGGCGAGGGGCCGGACGCCGCCAGGGCGCAGGACAACGACCTATCGGGCCCCGGAGGGCCGGGCCGCGGCGCGCCGGTCGACGGCGTGACGGCGGTGGTCCTCACCCACATGCGCCCGGGCCTGGCCGGGGACGTCACCCGATCCCTGCTCGAGGTCGAGGGCCTTCCCCCCGACCGGGTGGTGGTGGTGGTCAACGGCGTGGGCGGGCTCGACGACCCGGCGCTCGAGGCGCGGGTCCGGATGGTCCGGCTCGATCGCAACACCGGCCCGGCGGGCGGCTTCCGGGCCGGGCTCATCGAAGCCTTCTCGGATCCGGCCACCCGGTGGGCGTACCTCTGCGAGGACGACGTGGGCCTGTTCTCCCTCCCGGCCCCGCGCCTGGCCGACGTGATGCTGCGCATCGACGCCGACGGTCGAACCGGTCGGCCCCTCGGGGCGGTGGCGGCCTATGGCCGGAGCTTCGTCGGCCGCGGCGCCCACACCGTCAACGTGGTCCCTCTGCCCGGCCATCCCCCCGACCTGACCCCGGTGGATGTGGCCTGCTGGGGTGCCACCGTCGTGTCCCGGGCGGTGGTCGACGCCGGGGTACTGCCCGACCCGGAGTGGTTCTTCGGGCTCGAGGACGTGGACTTCTTCTGCCGCATCCGCAAGGCCGGGTTCGAGGTCCTGGTCGACGATATCGCCGCCCGCCAGGTCGCCTCCCAGCAGACGTCCGCGGGCCGGGAGGCCGCCCATCGCCAACGGCGTCCCACCGACGCGGCGGAGGCGTGGCGCTCCTATTACCACGCCCGGAATTCGTTCGCCCTGGCCCGTCGGCACGGCCGCCCCAACTGGCTGGCCTGGAACCTGGCCTATTCGG
>DATBOO010000079.1:0-17464 GCA_036553725.1 Acidimicrobiales bacterium
GATCGGCTTGTTGAGGGCCAGGGCCCCGGCCGATCCGTGGAACAGGGCGCTGCCGAAGGTGAAGACGCCGCCGTCACTGGCCACCAGCCAGTAGCCGTGGCCGCTCGGGGTGGGGGCCATGCCCACCACCGGCTTGTTGAGGACGATGGCTCCGGTCGACCCGTAGAAGGCGGCGTCCCCGAAGGTGAAGATGCCGCCGTCGGAAGCCACCAGCCAGTAGCCGCCGCCGTCGGGGGTGGTGGCCATGCCCACCACCGGCCGGTTGAGCCGGAGGGATGCGGCCGATCCGTAGAAGGCGGCGTCCCCGAAGGAGAAGATGCCGCCGTCGGAAGCCACCAGCCAGTAGCCGCCGCCGTCGGGGGTGGCGGCCATGCCCACCACCGGCGCGCCGAGCGTGAGGTTGCCGGTCGATCCGAAGAACGCGGCTCCGCCGAAGTCGAACACCCCTCCGTCACGGGCCACGAACCGGTAGCCGGGCCGGGTGATCGGCGCCGACTCCACGAGCGTGTCGATGGCGGTGCCGACGGTCGTGTTCGGGGGTGCCGACCCGACCGCGGTGCACGCCTGGCCGCCGACGCAGGACACCCCGGCCAGGGAGGCACGATCGGAGCCGGTGGGCGTAACCACCGGGTTGGGCGTCGTCTGCGCCGCCCAGGTGGTGCCGTTCCATGCCAATGCCTGGGTCACGCTGCCCGAGCCGGTGGTGGCCAGTCCGACCGCCACGCACGAGGTGGCCCCGACGCACGAGACACCCAGGAGGGAGGCGCCCAGGGCAGGGGTGGAGGCGGTGGCCAGCGACCAGGCTGTTCCGTTCCACTGTTCGATCAGGTTGGCAGATCGGGCACTGTTGACAGCACCGACCGCAGTACAGAAGGTCATGCTGGGGCAGGCGACGCCGGTCAGCACCGTGCTGGTGGTCGACGCCGGGCTGGGGCTGGCGACGATGGACCAGGCCGTCCCGTTCCACTGCTCGATCAGGGTGGTCGGGGGGCCCGAGGTGGTGGTGTTCCCCACCGCCAAGCACCATGCCGCGCTGCGGCACGCCACCGAGCTGAGCACATCGGCGTTCCCGGCGGCGGCGGTGGCCGTCGGAACGTTGGCCCAGGCCGCTCCGTTCCACTGCAGGGCCAGGCCCTTGCCCGGCGTGGTGCCCACCGTGCCGACGGCAGTGCACACGATCGAGCTGGTGCAGCTCACGGCGGTCAGGTCGTTGGCGATCGACGTCGACGTATCGGGACTGGGGACGATCGCCCACGAGCTCCCGTTCCACTGTTCGACCAGCGTCTGGTCAGTGCCGGCCGAGGAGTGGCCGACCGCGGTGCAGAATCCGGTCGTCACGCACGACACACCGACGAGCACGTTGGTGGTGGCACCGGTCACATCGGGACTGGGCACGACGATCCAGGACGTCCCCGTCCACTGCTGGATCATGGTATGGGTGGGACTGGTGCTGACGGTATCGCCGACCGCCATGCAGAACGCCGCGGTGACGCAGGAGACCGCGCTGAGGGTGTTCTGGTTCAGGGGGTTGCCCGAGGGGGCGATGGACCAGGTGCCCGGGACCACCGTGTGCGACGGCGGGACGGCTCCTGCGGGGCTGGACGCCGCCGAGACTCCGAAGGCGGAACCGGTGACGAGCAGCGCGGCCAGCGTGGTGATGCCGATGGTGCGTTTCATCACGTACACCTTTCCCCGTTTCCGGCCCCGCAACCGTCGGATGGGACCAGATCCGCCGGGACAATGCGCAAGGAGCCGTGGGTGCCCACCACCCTACTCAGGGGGTTGCGGCCGTGCTCTCGGGAGGACACCGTGCTCTCGGGAGGACGCTCCCCCGCCGCGGCGCAACGGCGAGCCGCCGGTCCGTCCTATCAGGTGGAGGCCATGCCCACGATCGGCTTGTTCAGGTTGATGGCCCCGGTGGAGCCGTAGAAGGCGGCGTCACCGAAGGTGAAGATGCCGCCGTCGCCGGCCACCAGCCAGTAGCCGTGCCCGCTCGGGGTGGCGGCCATGCCCACAATGGGCCGGTTCAGCCTGATCGCCCCGGTGGACCCGTAGAAGGCGGCGTCCCCGAAGGAGAAGATGCCGCCGTCCGATGCCACCAGCCAGTAGCCGAACCCGCTCGGCGTGGCCGCCATGCCCACGATCGGCTTGTTCAGGGTGAGGGCGCCGGTGGAGCCGTAGAAGGCGGCGTCGCCGAAGGTGAAGATGCCGCCGTCGCTGGCCACCAGCCAGTAGCCGCGGTCGTCGGCGGTCGGCGCCATCCCCACCACCGGCTTGTTCAGGGGGGTCCCGCCGGTGGAGCCTGCGAAGCCGGCATGCCCGAACGTGAAGATGCCGCCGTCGGATGCCTCCAGCCAGTAGCCGGGGAGGACGTAGGCGTAACGGTCAGCCGCCACGGTACGGCTGGTCCCCCCCGGGTCGGAGACGGTGACATCCACCACCGTCCCGCCCGCCGGCCCCGGTGGCACCCGGGCCACCACGGAGCCCGGTGAGGTGACCGAGAAGGACGTCGCCGGGACGTCGCCGAACCTGACCGACGTCGCCTGCGAGAAGTTGGCCCCGGTCACCGTGACTGTGTTCCCCCCGCTCGGCGCGCCTTTGGTCGGCCGCACGGCCGTGACCACCGGGCAATTCGGAGGCGAGGCCAGGTCACCGAGCAGCCTGGCGGCCACCGGGGACCCCCATCCACTGGCCAGGTCGTAGTTGGGCGTGGCCGGATAACGCCCGGCTCCGGCCAGCAGGAACGAGTTGTTGCCGACGGTCACGTCGTTGAACGGCGACACGGCACAGGAGCCCGCTCCGTACAGCGTGGGGTTCATCAGCCCGGCCGGCGAGCCCAGACCCTGGTCGATCACCGCGGTCATCGCCGCCCACAGGGGCGAGGCCGCGCTGGTGCCGCCCGCCACCCTCCACTGACCGCCGAAGAAGACGGCGTAGCCGCGGGCGGGATCGGACGACGCCGACACATCGGGGACCTCCCGACAGCTCGTCCGGCCCAGCGCACTGCAGTTCGAGACCGCGAGGGCGGACCCGACGCCCGGCCCGAGCTGCCAGGTGGGCATGGCGAAGTCGGACGAGACCCCTCCCCCGCCCGATCCGAAGAGGTCGTTCCAGGCCGTCTCGGTGGGGGCCGGCCCGGGGGCGAGGAGGGACGTCCCTCCGACCCCGGTCACGCCGGGCTGATCGGCGGGGTCGTCGACGGTGACTGTGGGGTCGGCATCGGCGCCGGGCACATAGCAGTCGCTCGACCCGGAGTCACCCGACGCCGCCACCACCGTCTGGCCCTGCACCGCGGCCTCGGCGAAGAGCGAGGACTCGACAGCCTGGACTCCCGGTTGGGTGGCCATCTGCGGCTCGCACAGGCCCCAGCTGGTCGAGATCACCTTGGCCACGTCGTCGGTCACCATCCGGGAGTAGGTGTCGATGGGCCCGCTTCCGATCTGGGGTCCGGAGTAGACCCGGATGGCGGCGCCCGGGGCCAGCCCGGCGACGTCCTCGATGTCGAGGGCCGCCTCCCCCTGTTGGCCGCCCACCGCGCCCCCGTCGACCGGCACCGGGGTCACGCTGTTGGAGAGCCCGTAGCAGGCCAGGTAGGTGGTGATGTCGGGCCGGTCGAACGGCTCCAACTCGTAGATGCCCACCGTCTGGCCGGCACCCACCAGGCCGCCGCCATAGAGGGTGTTCAACCCGTAGGCGGCCGCCAGCTGGTCGGCCGTGTAGCCGCCGGCCTGGGAAGCGGGGGCGCACGGCACCGGGCCCACGTGGGGCACCGGGGTCCGAGGCCCGGGGACCGGGCGGGGCGTGCCCGGCCCGAGCACGATCTGGGGCTGGGGCTGGGCCACCGTGCTCAGGCCGATGACCCCGGCCAGGGAGGGGGCCAGCGCCGACGGCACCGCCGGCGCCTCCTCGGCCAGACGGGCCACCCGGCCGCCCGGCAGCCTGGCGTTCGCCAGCGACACCCTGAGGGCCCGGGCCACCTGGGCGGCCGACCCGGTCACCGGCACCAGCAGGCCGTCGGGCGAGGTCGGTCCTACGTGCAGGCCGCTCGAGGCCAGCCATGCCCGCACGGCCCCGACGGCCGCCGCCGTGGGTCCGAACAACGAGGCGAACCGACCCGCGGCCAGGTACCGGTGGTACTGCGGGGAGCCCGGCGTCGACACCGCATCGACGAACGCGCTCAGTGCCGCCGGGTCACGGGGCTTCAGGGCCACGTCGGCGGTCACGCCCTCCCGGGCGTCGGTGGGGCCGGTGATCGACGCCCCCTCGGGCACGCTCGGTTCCCCGCCGGCCAGTCGCACCGAGGGCCCGGAGGGTCCGGCCGGCCCGGTGGCCGCCCCCGCGGCCGCCGGAACAGCCAGGGCGGCGCCGATCAGGGCCACTGCGGCCAGGGAGGCAGCCATGACGGCCAGGGACGGCCCCGTTCGCTCCCTCGTCATGGGCGCCAGTCTGGCTCAATTCCGGTGGCGCGGCTCGTCGCCGCCATCGGGATTCTCCGGGCCTTCGCCCCGCCAGCGGCGCAAGCGCTCGGCCACCGCCGCCTCGTGGCCCTCCCCGCCCGGCTCGTAGTACCGGTGGTCCTGCAACTCGGTGGGCCGGTACTGCTGTTCGACCCAGGCCCCGGGATGGTCGTGCGGGTAGTCGTAGCCCTCGCCGTGGCCGATCGACGCCGCACTTCGGTAGTGCGCGTCGCGCAGGTGGGCCGGCACCTCGCCCCGGGGCCCGTCGCGGACGTCGCGCTGGGCCCGCCCGAGCGCCACCGTCACCCGGTTCGACTTCGGGGCGCAGGCCAGGTGGACCACGGCCTGGGCCAGATTGAGCTGGGCCTCGGGCAGGCCCACGAATTCGACGGCCCGGGCCGCGGCATCCGCCACCACCAGGGCCAGGGGGTCGGCCTCGCCGACGTCCTCGCTGGCCAGGATGACCAGCCGGCGGGCGATGAAGCGGGCGTCCTCACCCGACTCGAGCATGCGGGCCAGCCAGTACAGGGCGGCGTCCGGGTCGGATCCCCGCAGCGATTTGATGAAGGCGCTCACCTGGTCGTAGTGGTCGTCCTCGCCGTAGTGGTGCAGCCGCGAGTGGCGGGCCCGCTCCACGTCCCCCAGGGTCACCGGCCCCGAACCGGCCAGGGCCACCGCCACCTCCAAAGTGGTCAGCGCCGCCCGCGCATCGCCGTCGGCCAGGCCGACCAGAGCCGAAACGGCATCGGCCTCGGCCCGAGCGCCCTCGGCGTCGAGGCCCCGGGACACGACCGCTTCCAGCTCCTCGAGGGTCAGGGGCTCGAGGCGCCAGAGTGTGGACCGTGAGAGCAGCGGCGCATTGACCTCGAAGAACGGGTTCTCGGTGGTGGCACCGATGAGGACCAGCAGTCCCTCCTCCACCGATGGCAGGAGTGCGTCCTGCTGGGTGCGATTGAACCGGTGGACCTCATCCAGGAAGAGGATGGTGCCCCGGCCCTGCTCGCCCAGGAGCCGGCGGGCGCCCTCGACCACCTCCCGGACGTCCTTGACACCGGCGCTCACCGCCGACATCGGGACGAAGCGCTTGGCCGTGGCCGCGGCCACGACCGAGGCCAGCGTGGTCTTTCCGGTGCCCGGGGGTCCCCACAGGATGGCCGAGGTCAGCCGATCGGACTCGATCAGGGCCCGGAGGGGGGCGCCGGGCCCCACCAGGTGCTGCTGGCCGATGATCTCGTCCAGGGTGCGGGGCCGGAGCCGCGCCGCCAGCGGCGCCCGGGCGGCGATCCGCTCCTCGGCCGCCCCGGAGAACAGGTCGTCGCTCGGCATCAGGACCGGACTCAGTCCTCGGTGAGCACTGCCCGGAGGCCGAGTCCGGCCAGCACACCCGGGGTCAGAGGCTTGGGCGCCCCGGTCATCGGGTCCGCCCCTGACTGGGTCTTCGGGAAGGCGATCACCTCGCGGATGCTGTCCTCGCCGGCGAAGATGGCCACCAACCGGTCGATGCCCACCGCGAACCCGGCGTGGGGCGGCGCCCCGAAGCGGAAAGCCCCGAGGAGGAACCCGAAGCGGGACGCCGCCTCCTCCTCCCCGATCCCGAGCACGGCGAACACCTGGCTCTGGATGTCGGCGCGGTGGATCCGCACGCTGCCCGATCCGAGCTCCCACCCGTTGAGCACCAGGTCGTAGGCCTGGGAGCGCACCGAGGAGGGGTCGGACTCCAGACGATCGAGGTCGTCGGGGTGGGGCATGGTGAACGGGTGGTGGGCCGGGACCGGGTGGCCGGCCTCGTCCGTGCCGTCGAACATCGGGAAGTCCACCACCCACAGGTACGAGTACGGCCCTTCGCTGACGGGCCGGCCCCCGAGGTCGATCCGGAGTTGGCCGAGCACCTCGCACGCCCGACGGCGCTCGTCGGCCACCACCAGGACGAGATCGCCGGCCGAGGCGCCGGTGGCCGACAGCAGTCCCGCCCGTTCGTCTGCGGAGAGGAAGCGGTCGAGGGGCGAGTCGAGGACGAGGGCCGGACCGCCCGCCCCATCGCCGGCCCCATCGCCGGCCCCATCGCCGACCGGGTCGTCCCCTCCTCCCTCCGACACCCGGAACCAGGCCAGTCCCTTGGCGCCGAGCGCCTTGGCCCGGTCGGTGAGGGCGTCCAGCCTCGAGCGGGTGAGGGAGGACCCGCCCCCGGCCACGATGGCCTTCACGCAGGGCGCGCCGAACGCCTTGACGCCGGTGCCGTCGAAGACGGCGGATAGGTCGATCAGCTCCATGCCGAAGCGCACGTCGGGCTTGTCGGTCCCGTAGCGGTCGAGCGCCTCGGCCCAGGTCATCCGCGGAATCGCCGGCGGGCGCTCCCCCGTCACCGTCTCGGCCACGTCGAGCACGGCCTCGGACACCGCCGCGAGCACGTCCTCCTGGCCGACGAAAGACGCCTCGAGGTCCAGCTGGGTGAACTCGAACTGGCGGTCGGCACGGAGGTCCTCATCGCGCAGGCACCGGGCGATCTGGTAGTAACGGTCGAGACCGGCCACCATCAGGAGCTGCTTGGCCAGCTGCGGACTCTGGGGCAGGACGTAGCCGGACCCGGGGGTCAGCCGGCTGGGGACCGTGAACTCGCGGGCACCCTCGGGTGTCGGCGCCCACAGCAGGGGCGTCTCCACCTCGACGAAGCCCTGGCGGTCCATGGCCGCCCGCAGGGCGCCGTTCACCGCGGCCCGCGTGCGCAGGTTGGCCTGCATCCTCGGGCGGCGCAGGTCGACATAGCGGTGCCGCAAGCGGGTCACCTCGTCGACCTCCACCCGGTCGTCCACCGCGAAGGGCGGCGGCTCGGCCGGATTGAGCACGGTCACCGTGCACTCGCCGACCTCGACCGCTCCGGTGGGGAGATCGGCGTTGACCGTCCCGTCGGGACGGGGCCTGACCACACCTTCCACCGCCACCACGAACTCGCTGCGGACATCGACCGTGCCCGGTACGACGCACTGCACGATGCCGGTGTGGTCGCGCAGGTCGACGAAGGCCAGATGCTCACCGTGCTCCCGGCGTTTGGCCACCCAGCCGCACACGGTGACCGAGGTGCCGACGTCCTCGCCGCGCAACGTCCCGCACAGCCGGGTACGCATCGCCGTGCCTTCGGCCGGTGGGTGGGTGGCGGTCACGAATGGTCCTTTCGGGTGTCGGCCCGGAGGCCGGCTCGAGGTGTCGGCCCGGCGGCGGGACCAGTTGCCTACCGGCTACACAGTAGAGGGGGGATCGGACGGACCCTGACCGGCGGACTCCCGGACCGCCGCCGCCAACTCGACGAGCGGAACCGTCCGCTGCTCGCCGGTCCCGCGCAGGGGTCGCACGGTCGCCGTCCCGGCGGCCACCTCTTCCCCCCGGATGATCACCGCCACCCGGGCACCGGAACGGTCGGCCGAGCGCAGCTGGGCCTTGAGTGACCTCCCGTCGAAGGACCGGTCCGCCCGGAGCCCGGCCCGGCGCAGGGCGGCGGTCAGATCCCGGGCCGACTCACCGCCGGCGTCATCGACCACGAAGGCGTCGAGCGGTGCGGGTACGGCGGGGAAGACCCCTTCCGCGTCGCAGGCCAGCAGGAGCCGCTCGATGCCGATGCCGAAGCCGATGCCCGGAGTGGCCGGGCCGCCGAGCATCTCCACCAGCCCGTCGTAGCGGCCCCCTCCCCCGATGCCGTTCTGTGCGGCCTCGAGGGCCTCGGAGGAGAACTCGAAGGCGGTCCGGGTGTAGTAGTCGAATCCCCGCACCAGCCGGTGGTCGAGGACGAAGGGGACCCCCAGGGCATGGAGGCCGGACCCGACCCGCTCGAAGTGGCGGCGGCACGGGTCGCACAGGTGGTCGGTGAACACCGGGGCCCCGGCGGCGGCGGCCCGGCACTCGGGCCGCTTGCAGTCGAGCGCCCGCAGTGGATTGGCCTCGAGCCGCCGGCCGTGCTCAGAACAGAGCTGATGGCGGTGCTCGGTCAGGTAGGCGGAGAGGACCTCGAGGTAGCCGGGGCGGCACACCCCGTCTCCCATCGAATTGAGGCGGAGCCCGAACGAGGCGAGGCCGAGCGAGCGGAAGAACCCGTCGGCCAGGGAGATGACTTCGGCGTCGAGGTCGGGGTCCTCCGGCCCGAGGGCCTCGACCCCCAGTTGATGGTGCTGGCGGTAGCGCCCGGCCTGGGGGCGCTCATAGCGGAAGGCGGGTGTGGCGTACCAGGCCTTCCAGGGCAGCGGCGGCCGATGCTGGACGAAGGCCCGGACGATCGGGGCCGTCCCCTCCGGTCGGAGGGCGAGAGCCCGGCCTCCCCGGTCCTCGAACTCGTACATCTCCTTGCCCACCACGTCGCTGTCCTCGCCGATGCCCCGACGGAACACCCTGACGTCCTCGAAGAGCGGGGTATGGGCCAGGCCGTAGCCGGCCGCCTCGACCTGGGAGGCGAAGGCGGACAGCAGCGCCTCCCACCGGGCCGACTCGGGCCACAGCACATCGTGGGTGCCACTCGGGGCGCGCGCGGCCATCGGGTTGTCGGCCATCGGCGCTCAGTCCTTCTTCCCCGGGAGGATGCGGTACACGTCGTAGACCGCATCGAGATGCCGGATGAGGTTGAGCACGGACTCGAGGTGGCCCGGATCAGCCAACTCCACGTCGAAGCGCATCCGGCTGATCCGGTCGGGATCAGTCTGGGTGTTGGCGCTCACGATGTTGAGATGGTGCTCGGAGACGACCTTGGTCACGTCGGTCAGGAGCCGGGAGCGGTCGATGGCCACCACCTCGATGGTGGCCACGAACACGGCCGAGGACCGGTGGTCCCACTCGACTTCGATCAGTCGCTCGCGCGAGCGGCTGGCCAGGGACGCCGCATTGGCGCAGTCGGCCCGGTGCACCGACACCCCGCGGCCCCGGGTCACGAACCCGATGATCTCGTCGCCGGGGACCGGGGTGCAGCACCGCGACAGGCGGACCATCAGGTCGTCGAGGCCCTCGACGTAGACCCCGACGGCCGAGCCCCGTCCCGGGCGCTGGGCGGTCGGCTGCTGGCGGGCGGTGACCGGCAGCTGCTCCTCGTAGACACCGCCGCGCAGGTCGCGGAGCATCCGCTGGGCCACGGCCCGGGCCGAAATCCGGTTGTCGCCGACGGCGGCGTGCAGCGCGTCCAGGTCGGCGTAGTTCATGGTGGTGGCCAGGTCGGCCAACGCGTGCTCCGAGGCCAGCTTCTGGACGGGCAGCCCCTCCCGGCGCAACTCCTTGATCAGCTCCTCGCGGCCCAGCTCGATGGCGTCCTCTCTGCGCTCGCGGGAGAACCACTGGCGGATCTTGGCCCGGGCCCGGGAGGAGGCGACCATGCCCAGCCAGTCGCGCGACGGGCCGGCGGTGGGCGCCTTGGAGGTGAAGATCTCGACCGTGTCGGCCGAATTGAGCTTGGTGTCGAGGGGTACGAGACGCCCGTTGACCTTGGCCCCGATGCAGCGGTGGCCCACCTCGGTGTGGATCGAGTAGGCGAAGTCGACCGGCGTGGCGTTGGCCGCCAGGGCGATGACCTTGCCCTTGGGGGTGAACACGTAGACCTCGTCCTCCTCGAGGTCGAGCTTCAGGGCCTCGAGGAACTCGATGGGGTCGGTGGTCTCATTTTGGAAGTCGACGATCCGCTGCATCCACTCGACCTCGGCGGTGGTCGAGGAGGTCTCCTTGGCCAGGGCCAGCAACTCCGCCCGCCGATCGCGTTCGGCCATCTCCGCCCGCTGGGCCGATGTGATGGCCGAGCCCTTCCGACCGCTCTCGGCCGGGGCGCGGGACGAGGCCTCCTTGGAGGCGGCCCTGGAGGCGGCCTTGGCGCCACGTCCCTTGCCCCCCGACCGGCCGGCGTCCTTGGATTCCTTGGCGTCCTTGGCCACCTTGGCGGATGCCGCGACTCCCCGTTCGGGCCGGGCGGGGTTCTCCTTGTAGCCCCAGTGGGCGGCGATCCCGTACTCGGCCCGACGGTGCATCTCGTGGGTGCGGACCTGGACCTCGATGGGCTTTCCGTCGAGTCCGATGACGGTGGTGTGCAGCGACTGGTAGAGATTGAACTTGGGCGAGTTGATGTAGTCCTTGAAGCGACCCTGCACCGGGGGCCAGATGGCATGGATCGACCCCAGCGCGGCCCAGCAGTCCTTTTCGGACTCGACGATGACCCGGATGCCGACCAGGTCGTAGAGGTCGTCGAACTCCTTGCCGCGCACCACCATCTTTTCGTAGATGCTCCAAAGGTGCTTCGGCCGGCCGGTCACCTCGGCGTCCACCCCCGACGCGGTCAGGCGCTCCCGGACCGCAACCAGGACCCGGGCCAGGAACTCATCGCGCAGCGGGGCCCGGCTGGCCACCATCTGCTCGATCTCCGCGTAGGGCTTGGCGTGGAGGGTGGCGAAGGCCAGGTCCTCCAACTGCCACTTGACCTCCTGGATGCCCAATCGGTGGGCCAGCGGGGCATAGATGTCCAGCGTCTCCTGGGCTGTTCGGCGCTGCTTCCATTCCGGCATCACCGCCAGCGTCCGCATGTTGTGGAGGCGGTCGGCCAGCTTGATGATCAACACCCGCCAGTCGTTGGCCATGGCCACCAGCATCTTGCGCACCGTGGCGGCCTGCTGGGCCTCCTTCGAGTCGAACTGGAGTCGGTCCAGCTTGGTGACCCCGTCGACGATGAGTGCCACCGTCGGGCCGAAGTCACGGTCGATCATCTCGGTGGTCACCCCGGTGTCCTCGACCGCGTCGTGGAGCAGCGCCGCCGCTACCGTCTGGGAGTCCAGTCCGAGGTCGGCGACGATCCGGGCCACGGCGATCGGGTGGGTCACATAGGGCTCGCCGGAGCGCCGGCGCTGTCCGGCGTGGGCGACGGTGGCTGTTTCCGCGGCGCGCACGATCAGCGAGGTGTCGTCCCCCGGGTGGCGGCGCAGGAAGGACTGGATGACCGGCAGCAGCAGGGCTACCTCGTCGGCCGGCAGCGACGACCCGGCAAAGTACTCCTCACCGGAGGCCGCGTCCCCGGCGGCCGCGGTCCCCTCAGCAGGGACTGGTGTGGCCAGAGCCATCCCTACACGGTACCCGTCGAAGCCGCCGCACCGGGTACCTTCCGGCCGACCCTGAGCCCTGTTCGGGACGGTCAGCCCCGCTCCGCACGGTCAGCGCCGCCTGCCTGGGCGGTCAGCGCCGCTTGCGCTTCCCGCCCTTCCCCTTGCGGGGACGGGGCGGTGGGCGGTTTCCGCCCGGTCGGGTGGATCCCGACGGTGCTCCACCGTTCGACGATCTCGCCCCACCCGGGGAGGAGGGGGCAGAAGCGGCGGGCGACCGCCCGGCGGCGGACCCACCGCCTGCGGCCGAACTCCCCTTGGCCTGTCGGGACGAGGCCGCCGCCCCGGGGCGGATGACCCCTGAGGACTGGGCCCGGGCCCGACCCCCGGACCGCCCCCCACCGGCGGTGGCGGCCATGGCCGCGGCGGCAGCCGGTGTGAGCACGGCGGTCCGCTCGCCGCGGGTCTCGAGCCGCTGTCGGATGGTGACATAGCGGGGCTCCCGCTCCTTCATCCAGGCCAGGAGCGGCGAGGCAATGAAGATCGACGAGTAGGCGCCGCTGCTCAGTCCGATCACCAGGGCCAGCCCGAAGTCCTGCAGGGAGGTGGCCCCCAGGATGAACGAGCCCACGATCAGAACCGAGAGCACCGGGATGATCGCTACCAACGAGGTGTTGATGGACCGGGCCAGCGTCTGGTTCATGGACAGGTTGACCATGTCCGAGTAAGTGATGCGGCCCGAGGCGCCGAGCCCCTTGGCGTTCTCCCGTATTCGGTCGAAGACGACCACCGTGTCGTAGAGCGAATAGCCCAGCACGGTGAGCACGGCGATGACCGTGTCGGGGCTGACCTGGAACCCGGTCAGCGAGTAGATGCCCACCGTGACCAGGATGTCGTGGATCACCGCGGCCATGGCGGCGACGGCCATCTTGAACTCGAAGCGGGCGGATATGTACAGGGTCACCGCGATGAAGAACACGATGAGGGCCTCGATGGCCTTCCGGGTGACCTGGCCGCCCCAGGTCGGACCCACATCGTTGAAGTCCACGTTGTTCGGCGAGGTGTCGGCGGCCTTGGCCAGCGCGTTCTGGACGGCGTTCTCGATCTGGGTGCGCTCGGCCACCGGTTTCGAGTTGAGGTCCACCTGGACCTGTATCTGCTTGGTGTGATTGAGCTGGTTGGTCAGCTGCACCACGGTGGGCTGGGTCACCCCGGCCGACTCCACCGCCGAGGTGGCCTGGGCCACGGTGAGGTTCTGCGAGGTGACCAGCCAGGACTGGCCGCCCTTGAAGTCGATGCCCAGGTTGAGGCCCCTGGTGGCCAAGGAGACCACACCGAGGAGGATGACCAGGGCCGAGGCCGCGAACCACCACTTGCGGTGGCCGATGAAGTCGAATGAGGTCTCGCCCCGGTAGAGGCGGACGAGCACGTTGTGGCGCTTCTCTCCCCGCTCCTCCAGTTCCTGCTCCTCAGCGGCGAAGTCGAGCTCCTCGCCGAAAGCCTCCTCGAGCTCGGCCACCGCGTCCGGATCGTTGCGGCCCGGGCCGTCGTCACCGGTGCCGTTGTCGCGGCGGGGGCTCATTGGGTCGCCGCCTGCACGCCCAGGCCGCTGGCCATGCTCATGGTGCCCACCTCGCCGCCGCCGCGGCGTTGGCCCAGCAGGATCACGAAGGGCCGGGTGAAGGTGTAGGTGAGGACGACATCAAGGATGGTGGAGATCCCGAGGAAGAGGGCAAAGCCCTTGACCGGTCCGACGGAGATGAAGTACAGGATGGCGGCGCCCAGCAGCGAGACCGCGTCCGCCGCCAGCACAGTGCGGAAGGCGCTGGCGAAGCCCTTGTCCACACTGCTCCGGATGGTGCGGCCGGTGCGGGCCTCGTCTTTCAGCCGTTCGAAATAGACGATGTACGAGTCGACGGTGATACCCACGGACACGATGATGCCGATGATGCCGGCTAGGTCGATGGTGGTCCCGAGGGTCTGGCCCATGATGGCGACGATCGCCCACAGTGCGGCCCCGGTCACCGCCAGGCCGGCCACCACCACCACCCCGAGGACCCGGTAGTAGAAGATCATGTAGAGCATGACCAGGGCCAGGCCGGCCAGACCCGACAGGAGGCCGGCCTGCAGCGAGGCCTTGCCCAGGGTCGGCGACACCGTCTGCACGGTGAGCCGGTCGAGCTTGACGGGAAGGGCGCCGAAGTTGAGGTCGGTGGCCAGGGCCTTGGCCTGGTCCTCGGTGAAGCTCCCCGAGATCTGCACCTGCCCGCCGAACCCGGTCGGGCTCGCCTGGGACGGCTGGGTGATGGGGGCGGAGATGACATGGCCGTCGAGGTCGATGGCGATGATGGCGTGGAACTGCTGGGCGGCGAGCGTGTCCCAGGCTTGGGACCCCTGGCCGTTGAGCTGCATGTTGACCACCCACTGGCCGGTCTGGAGCTGGGCGGTGGCCGAGTGCACCCCGGTGCCCGAGAGGCCGGCCGGCCCGAGCACGTAGCGGCCGTTCACCGCCGCCGCTCCGCTGCCCGGCAACAGGACGACCGAGTGCTCGGCATCGTTCTCCGAGGTGGTGGTCGGGTACGGCGCGAATTGCGGGTCAGGTGGCGGGGTGGCCGTGGCCTGTCCGCTGCTGGTGTTCACTTTGAGATTCGCGGCCGTCAGCGCCGAGGTCGGTGCGCAGGCGGTGGGCAGGGGCCCGGTGTTGGGCGTCTCGCCTTTGGCCACGGTGAGCGAGGGCGCGTAGCAGAGCGCGGGCCGGAAGAAGAGCTGTCCGGTGTTGCCCAGGGTCTTGAGGATCTGCTGCGAGTTCTTCGCCCCGGGGATGGACACCGAGATCTGGTTCTTCCCCTGGCTGTCCACGGTGGCACCGGTGGTCCCGGTGTTGACCCGGCTGTTGAGGATGGTCACGATGGTGCCCAGCTCGTCCGAGCTGACGCTGGTATGGGTCTGGTAGACGACGGCCAGGCCGCCGTCGAGGTCGAGCCCGAGCTTCGGGCTCCAACCGGCGGCCAGGGTGGCGCTCAAGGCGATGACCACGATGCCCACCACCGACAGCAGACTGATCCACAGCGAGCGCTTGTTCTTCATCGCGCCTCAGATGATCGGTGGACCGTCGAGGCCGTCTTGCTCATCGTGCTCGTTGGCCCTCCGGGCCCTTCTCGATCGGCGGTTGCCGCCCGAGCGGCCCCCGGCATTCCCGCCCTCGGTCCCTGGGTCCCCCTCCACCGTTCCGACGCCGTCGGCGTCGTGGCCGTCGGCGTCGTGATCGGCCGACGACTCCGAGCCGCTCCCCAGAGCATCGGGCTCGTGGTCCTCGTCGACCTCGTCGTACTCCTGGTCTTCCGGCTCCGGTTCGTCCTCGGGCTCCGGCACCGGCTCCTCGATCCGACGGAGCACGTACTGCCGGAGCACGACGAATGAGGCTCCGACACTCGTCTCGAGGGTCACCCGGTCACCGTCGATGTCGATGACGTGGCCGACGATGCCCCCCGCGGTCAGCACCTCGTCGCCGACGTCGAAGGCATTGGTCTGCTGACGCGCCGCCTTGGCCTTGCGCTGCCGGGGCCGGTAGAACAAGAAGTAGAAGGCGGCGGCGATGGCGGCATAGAGGATCAGGATCGAGGCGTTGCCGCTCGACTTCTTCGCCGCCGCACCCAGGAGGGGCGCGGCCAACGCCAGCACGGCCATCAGCGTGGGTCGGGGGATGGGGTGGGTGTCGGCACAGCGGTCTGACACTAGCCCAGGCCTGCTGCGGGGCGGCGCCGCCTCCCTCAGGTATTCCACACTTCGGCCGTGGCTGACCTCAGGGCGTCGAACCGGCCCTCGGCGATGGCGCTCCTGGCCTCGGCCATCAACCCGAGGACAAAGGCCAGGTTGTGGATGCTCAAGAGGCGCCAGGCGGTCGGCTCCCCCACGCCCAGCAGGTGCCGCAGATAGCCCCTCGACCACCGGGCGCAGGTGGAGCAGCCACACGACGCGTCGAGCGGTCGGTCATCGCCGGCATGCACGGCGTTGCGCAGGTTGAGGCGCCCGTCGGTGGTGAGGATGGCGCCGTGGCGGCCCATCCGGGTGGGTGCCACGCAGTCGAACTGGTCGATCCCGAGGGCGACCGCCTCCAGGAGCCCGACCGGGTCGCCCAACCCCATCAGGTACCGGGGACGATCGGCGGGCAGGTGGGGAACGGTGGCCGCCAACGCCTCGAGCATGGCGTCCCGCGACTCGCCGACCGAGAGGCCGCCGATGGCGTAGCCGTCGAACCCGATCTCGACGGTGCGTAGGGCGCTCTCCTTGCGGAGGACCGGGTCGGTGCCCCCCTGCACGATGCCGAAGAGCGCCTGACCCTCCGGTCTCGATTCGAGCTCCCCGTGGCGACGCCGGGCCCGGCCGGCCCAGTCGGCCGTGCGGTCGACGGCGATCCGCAGTGCCTGGTCGGAGGCGGGCAGAGTGGTGCAGACGTCGAGCACCATCTGGATGTCGGCTCCGATCAGCCCCTGGGCCTCGACCGCCGACTCCGGGGTCAACCGGACCCGGGCGCCGTCGTAGACGGAGGCGAAGGTGACCCCGTCGTCGTCGACGGCCGGGCGGAGCGAGTGCACCTGGTAGCCGCCGGAGTCGGTCAGGGTGTGCCCCTCCCACCCGGTGAACCGGTTCAGGCCGCCCAGCCCGGCCACCGCCTCAGCCCCCGGGCGGAGCATCAGGTGGAAGGCGTTGGCCAGGACGACGTCGGCATCCAGCGTCTCCAGGTCGGCGCTGTCCAGGGCCTTGACCGCCCCCCGGGTGCCCACCGGCATGAACGTGGGAATGGGATAGGAACCCCGCGCCGTGTGCACCAGGCCGGTCCGGGCGGTCCCGTCGGTGGCTCGGAGCTCCACCCGGGCCCGACTCACCGCCGGAAGCCCTTCGGAGCCGGCCGGCCGCCCCTCGGGGCTGACCGGCCTACGACCATGGCGTCCCCGAAGGAGAGGAACCGGTAGCCCTCCCCGAGGGCGGTGGCGTACAGCTCGCGCCACACCGGTCCGCAGAACGACTCGACCAGCAACAGCAGGCTCGACCGGGGCAGGTGGAAGTTGGTCACCAGCAGGTCGACCATCCGGAACGGATAGGGGCCGTGGATGTAGAGGCCGGTGCGCCCGGAGAGCGATCCGGTGGCGGCGGCGGACTCGAGGGCCCGCACGGCGGTGGTGCCGACGGCGATGACCCGTTCGGCGTCGAGGCACGCGGCCATGGTCTCGGCCGGCACCGAGTAGCGCTCGGAGTGGATCACGTGCTCTTCGGCAGTGGGCGCGGTGACGGGACGGAACGTGTCGAGGCCGATGGTCAGGTCCAGCCGGGCCAGTGTGGCCCCCGCCCGGCCGAGGGCCTCGAGCAGCTCGGGGGTGAAGTGCAGGCCGGCGGTGGGGGCGGCGGCGGACCGGTTCCCAATCCCGCGCTCGGTGGCGTAGACCGTCTGGTAGCGCTCGGGGTCGCCGGGGGGTCCATGGAGGTAGGGCGGAAGGGGCATGCGGCCGGCCCGCTCGACCACACCGGGGTCGACCAGGCGGACCAGCCGCCGGCCGTCGTCCGCCCCGCCGAGTACCCGGCCCACCTCGATGACCGGGGCCCCGCCCTCCGACTCCGAGAGCAGGGTGTGCTCGGGCAACCGGCGACCCGGCCGGACCATCGCCTCCCATTCCTGCGGCCCGGTGTCGACCGGTTCCAGGAGGAGGACCTCGGCCCTCCCCCCGCTGGCCTTGACCAGGTTCAGCCGGCCGGCCAGGACCCTCGTGTCATTGACCACGACCACGTCGCCCGGTCGGACCAGCTCGGCGAGATCCGACACCCGTGCGTGCCGGGCGGCTTCGTTGCCGTCCACACCGGGCGCCACCAGGAGGCGGGCCGCGCTGCGGGGCTCGGCGGGCCGCTGGGCGATGGCCTCGTCCGGGAGGCCGTAGTCGTAGGCATCCATCGGCGTCCCGGCGGGGCCCG
>DATBOO010000114.1:0-2564 GCA_036553725.1 Acidimicrobiales bacterium
CTGCTGATCAGCTACCTACCCACCATCTACGCCGCCCACCACGGGAGGGGCAACGGGATCAGCCGGCTGCGCCCCTTTGCCGGCACGCCGGCTGCACCGGTCCCCCTCCTGGCCAATCTGCAGCGGTCGAGGTCACTGGACAATCCCGAGCTCTGGCAGGCCATGGGCACCTGGTTGCTCGAGCTCGAACAGACCCACACGTCCTTTCCCGCCCTCGCCTACTTCCCCGAAACATCACCGGACCAGTCGTGGGTGGCGTCCGTGGGCTCCGTCCTCGACGGGAGCGCGCTGCTGCTCTCGGCTTCGGACGCCACCAGCGGGAACCGCGAGGGCATCGGGGGCCCCATGCTGGTCCTGGCCAACGGGATACCGGCCCTGGTGCGGATCGGGAGGGCCGCCGGCCTGCCCATCGAGCCGCCCGCGCTGCTGGTCGACCTCATTGGCTCCTGGTCCCGTCCGGCCCCGAGTGTGTCCATCCGGCGCGAGGAGTTCATGGCGGCCCTCGACCAGCTCGGATCGGTGATCGATGTGCCCGAAGGGGAACGGGATGGGTGCTGGCAACGGTTCGCGTGGATCCGTTCGGGCTACGACCTCGCCCTCCGGGGCCTGGCCGGACTCACCCGCGCTCCCCCCTCGCCGTGGACCACCGACCGACCGGCCGAGGTCGGCCGTCCCCGGGTCCTGGTCCGCCGTCCGATCCGGGTGGATTGGACGATTAGCGATTCCGGATGACAGACACTGGGAACGAAGGGATCAGAGCCCACTGATGGCGTAGACCTGGCCGGCGGCGATGGCCCGGCCCAGGGCGGCGAAGTCGCGTTCGTTCTGGTCGGCGTAGGACGAGGCAAAGCGGCACATGGCCTGGTCGAACCGGTCACCGCGGCCGAGGTAGGAACTCATGGCGATCGCATCCCCCGACCGGGCATGGGCGCGGGCCAGGGTCCAGCCGCACATCTGGGCATAGATGCCGAAGACCTCGGGCGTCACCTGCTCCACGTCGAAGGATGCCTTCCAGTCCCAGAGCTGGCGCACGTAGAAGTCACGGGCCACGCCGTCCTCCCCGAGAAACCGGTCCCAGCCGAGGAAGATGTCGCTGGCGCCCTGCATGAGGCGCTGGCCCTCGACGACCCGCTGCCCGTGATGGGAGAACTCACTCGTGCCGAGGAAGGGTTCGCCCACTGCCGACTCCGCCTCCTTCACCTGGAGGAAGAGCGGGTCGGCGAGGTCCCGCCCCACGAACAGGGCGACCCAGCACCGGGTGCCGACGCTGCCGACTCCGACCACCTTGCGGGCCAGGTCGACGAACTCGTACTTGTCGAGCAGCCGCTGGCGGTCACCGGACAGGGTGTGGCGGTACTCCGACATGGCGTCGTAGAGGTTTCCAACGGTCTGCTTCGAGTACACATCGGTGAACACATCATCGGCCGGCACCATGAGCGGCGGGTTGTGAACGAACCGCAGCTCCCCGTCGACTTGCGAGGTCAGCTTGCCCAGGGCGGCCAGATGATCCTTCGACTGCGCCTTGGTCACCCGTCGCTGAAAGGTCTCGGCGACCTTGTGGCCGGCCTGCGCACCCCACCGGGCGGCGATGGTGGCGGTGTCCAACCGGGAGTACCAGATCTCGAGGTCCCGCATAGTGGCGAACTCCCGCATGGCCGCGCGGTAAGAGCACGCACCCTGCGCCACGATGGACGAGCGCACCCCCTGGTCGAGGTGGCGGCTGCGGGAGGCGATCTCCAGACTGGCGGCCAGGCGCTTGAGATCCCATTCGAACGGCCCCGGGACGGTCTCGTCGAAGTCGTTGACGTCGAAGATCAGGTCGCGTTCGGGCGAGGCAAAGCCGCCGAAGTTGGAGAGATGGGCGTCCCCGCACAGCTGCACCTCCAGGCCGGTCTGCTCCATGTGGGCCAGATCGGCGGCCATCACGGCCGCCGCTCCTCGAAAGAAGGCGAAGGCCGAGGCGGCCATCCTCCCGTAGCGGATGGGCACCAGTTCCGGGATCCGGGTGGTGGCCTGAAGGGCCAGGATCTCGAGGGGATCCGTGCGGGCGCGCGGCGGCTCCCACTCCCCGTGCCCGGCCCGGGGCACCCTGCCCCGGATCCGGCGCCCGAAGGACGATCGCTCTGCTGGCGTCCCCCGTCTCATGGCGCCATCATCGCACCGGACGTGGTCAGGCCCGGTCGGCCGCCGCCTTCCGCCGCCGGCGCACCAGGATGAACAGACGGTCGGCGCCTGCGCCGAGGAGGGCGGCGATGAGCAGCACCCAGATGAGGCTGAGCTGGGTGTTGAAGAACACGAACCCGACCTTGACGGTCTGGCTGTTGTCGAGCACGAAGGCGATGAGGAGGATCACCGCCAGCCCGGCCACGACAATCCGGACGATCTCGCGGGTCTCGCGCTTGTGGCCGGGGCTCCGGCCCGAGCCGTGGTTCGACATGCCCTCGGGGTTGGCCATGGGTCGCTCCTTCGGTCGGCGGATGCCAACATCCGCGGGAACGACAGTACCCGGCACACCACAAGGGGGCAGGGATCGGGCCTGGGCCATAGGCAGTCGGGTCGGCCTC
>DATBOO010000115.1:0-5556 GCA_036553725.1 Acidimicrobiales bacterium
CGGTCCTCGGAGCCACCGGCCGCTCCGCCACCGACCTCGTCCCTGGAGCCACCGACTGCTCCGCTACCGACCACCCAGACCCCGACCATGGAGACGAATCCCGCGGGTTCGACCCGCGGCAGCACCCGCCACCAAGACCGGCTGGGCTCGCCCGCCACCGGGGTGCTCGTGACCGGCGGGGGATCGGGCATCGGCCGGGAGACGGCCCTGGCCCTGGCCGAGGTCGGCCGACCGGTGGCCATCTGGGATGTCAACGCCGAAGGTGCTGAGGAGAGCGCCGCCCTGTGCCGGGACCGGTATGGGAGCGTGGTCGAGTGGTCGGTCGTCGACGTCGCCGACACGGCGGCCATCGAAGAGGCGGTGCCCGCGGCGGCGAGGGCGCTCGGGTCACTGGGTGGCTTCGTCCACGCCGCCGGAGTCTCGGGCCCGATGTCGGTCGACTTCATCGACGACGAGCTGTGGGACTCGACGCTCAACGTCAATGTGCGGGCCGCGGCCATGATCTCACGAATGCTCCTCGATCCCTTCCGACAGGCCGGCCCCGGTTCTGCGATGGTGCTGATCTCATCGATCGAGGGGCTGTTCGGGAGCGCCATGCTCACCGCCTACTGCGCGTCGAAGGCTGGCGTGCTCGGGGTGATGCGGTCAATCGCACACCGCTTCGCCATGGAGGGCTTCCGTGTCAATGCGGTCTGCCCGGGTGCCGTGGCCACACCGATGCTCGCCCCTGCATTCGAACTGCCCGGCTTCCGCCAGCAGCTCGAGGAACGGACCCCGCTCCAGCGGGTCTCGACCCCGGACGAGGTCGCCAGGCCGATCCGGTTCCTGCTCTCGGACGAGGCTTCGTTCATCACCGGCACCCACCTGACCGTCGATGGGGGGCTGACCTCGGTCACCGCCATCTGACCTCTGGGCCGGCCCGAACCGGCCCCAACCGGCCCGCCGGACCGAGCGTCATCCGGGCGCCCCGGACTCCGTTCTCCGGTGCCCGATGGGGAAGGCGGCCTTCCCGGGACGGGGCCGCCAGGGCCTCGCGAACCGGTCGGCTTCCGCTTCGGGTTGAATGGTCTGGATGTGGATCGTGTTGGTCGGAGCCGTACTGGTCGCCGCGGTGGCCTTTGCCGCGGTCGTCCTCCGGCGACCTCGAGGCGACGATCTGAGCTCGGTCCGGACCTACCACTCCGCCCTGGGGACCCTCGAGCACCTCTCGGACCGGACGATCCGGTCATCAGACGAGGTGCCCGGGCAGGCTGATCGCTCCGGCGAGGCCGGCGTCGGCCCCAGGTTCTACAGCCGTCACGGGTCCGGGGGCGGGGTGGGGACGACCCGGTCCGTGCCCCCGGTTCCGGTCGAGGGCAACGACGGGTTCCCGGACCTCGAGACCCCGCTGGTCTTCGACGACTCTCGCCCGCGGGACCGGTACCGCCGTGAGTCGTCCGGCGACGGTGTCGCCGTCCTCCGCACCGATCGGGCGCACAGACATGCGCTCGACTCGATGAACCATCGTCCGCGGCGGCGGGCCTCGGTGGCCGTGGTGGTCGCCGCGCTCGTCGTCTTCGCCACCCTGGCCTTCGTCGGCAGCCGCCGCTCTCACTCTCCGAGAACGACGCACGCCGCCAATACCTCGGCGTCGGCCGCCGCCCACCACGGCATCCCGGCGTCCGCCTCGGCTTCTACCTCGCCATCCACCCCGGCCACTGTCGCCGGGTCGTCCCACCGAGGCAACGGTCCGGCGACGAAGAAGGGGAAGTCCAAGGCCTCTGCCACGACGTCACCCGGCGCGGTGCTGGCCCTCTCGTCCACCCCGACCACTGCCATCTACCCGGTCGGCTCCAGCCCCTACCGGCTGACCATCAGCGCATCCGGGCCCTGTTGGATCGACGCCACCACCGTCTCCACCGGGACCACGTTGTGGACCGGAACCCTCCAGGCCGGGCAGGTCCAACAGATCCAGGGGAGCGGAATCGTCAGAGTGGAGATGGGAAGCCTGGCGGCTTCCCTGGCCGTCGATGCCGCACCCGTCGTCCTGCCCACTCCCGCGCAAACCCCGTTCGCGGCCACGTTCGAGCCGTCATCAACCGGCACGCCGGCCGGAACGACGCCTTCGACCTCCTCGGGCGCGGCGACGGGCTCGACCGGCTCGACGGGCTCGACCGGCTCGACCGGCTGAGGGAGCCGGACCCGCCACACCGTGCTCCTATGAGGCGGATGCGGGCTCGGAGAGGCCCAGTGCGTCGAGGATGAAGGCGAAGATGAGTGCCTCGTCCTTCCATGCGTCATAGCGCCCGGTCGGACCGCCGTGGCCGGCACCGAGTTCGGTCTTCAGCAGTACCCGGTTCTCCGGGTTGGCCGCCCTGAGCTTCGCCACCCACTTGGCCGGCTCCCAGAAGCCGACCCGGGGGTCGGACAGCCCGCCCGTCGCCAGAATGTCCGGGTAGCGGACCAAGGTCCCCTCCCCACCGACGGAGCGGACGTTGTCGTACGGGGAGTAGGACTTCATGACCGAGTAGATCTCCGGGTCCTCCACCGGGTTTCCCCACTCGTCCCATTCGGTCACGGTGAGCGGGAGGGTTTCGTCCATGATGGTGGTGAGGCAGTCGACGAACGGGACCTCGGCCACGATGGCCCGGAACAGCTCGGGGGCCAGGTTGGCCACCGCCCCCATCAGCAGCCCGCCGGCGCTCCCACCCCTCGCTACCAACCGGTCCGGTGAGGTCCATCCCTCTGCGATCAACGCCCGGGCGCAGGCCACGAAGTCGGTGAAGGTGTTCGGCTTGGCGGCGAACTTGCCCCCCTCGTACCAGGCCCGGCCCATCTCACCCCCGCCCCGGACGTGGGCGATGGCGAAGACGAAGCCCCGGTCGAGGAGACTGAGGCGGAGGGACGAGAAGGTGGGGTCGATCGATGCCTCGTATGAGCCGTAGCCGTACAGGAGGCAGGGAGACGCCCCGGAGCCGGCCGGGCCCGCGGAGATTTCATGACCGGGAGGATCGGGAGGACCGGCGGGACCGGCGGGGCCGGCCACCAGGTCGGGCCGGTAGACCAACGAGATCGGGACCCGGGTCCCGTCATCCGCCGTGGCCCAGCGGCGCTCCGTCCGGTAGCGGGCCGGATCGAACCCGCCCAACACCGGCTGGCGTTTCAACAGGACGCTCTCGCCGGACACCAGGTCGAGGTCGTAGACCGAGCGGGGGGTGGTGAGGGAGGTGTACTCGTAGCGGAGAACGGTGGAGTCGTACTCGGGATTGGCCCCGCCCCAGGCGGTCGAGGGGGAGTCGGGTTGGTCCACGGTGGTCGACGCGTCGGTAGCGGCGTCGACGACCCGGATCCGGGTTTCGCCCTCGGCCCGTTCGTAGACCACCAGGTGGCCCGCGAACGGCTCGACGTTGTCGAGCCTGACCCCGGTCCTCGCCGGGATGACCTCGGTCCAGTGGGCGCGGCCCGGCGAGGCGTCGGGCGCCTCCATCAGCCGGAAGTCCTCGGCCCCGTCGTTGGTCACGATGAGGAACCGGCTCTTGCGCCCCTGTCCGGGGTCGCCGCGGTCGTGGTCGACGCTGTACTCGACTCCTTGGCGCCGGGGCTCGATGACCGTGAACTCCCCGAGCGGCCGATCCGCGGCCAGCGAACGGACCTCGGAGGTCACCTTCGAGGCCACGCCCATCAGGATGTAGCCGTCGTCCCTGGTCCGGCCCACCCCGAGGTAGAAGCGGTCGTCGGGCTCCTCGTAGACCAGCACGTCCGCGCCCGGATCGGTCCCGACCCGGTGGCGCCACAGTTGGTGGGGGCGCATGGCCTCGTCGACCCTGACGTAGAAGACCGTGGCGTTGTCGTTGGCCCAGGCGGCTCCGTAGGTGGTGTCCTCGATTGACTCCGGGGACTCGGTGCCGGACACGAGGTCGGCGAACCGCATGGTGTAGCGCTCGCCGCCGGTGGTGTCGGTCGAGTAGGCCATCCAGCGGTGGTCGGGGCTGATCTCGAGGTTCCCGACGGCGAGGTAGTCGTGCCCCTCGGCCAGCCGGTTCTCGTCCAGGAGGACCACCTCCCCCTCCGTCACGGCATCGTGGGTGCCCCCGGGCCCTGCCCCCCTGGCCCCGTCGGTCCCGGCCGAGGCGCCGCCCCCGGCGAACGGTCGGCGGCAATGGATGCCGTAACTGCTCCCCTCCACGGTGCGGCTGTAGTACAGCCAGGGGCCCTTGCGGACAGGAACCGAGAGGTCGGTCTCCTCGATGCGGCCGACGATCTCTTCGAACAGCGCCGCCTGAAGCCCCCGGGTGGGGGCCAGGACCGCCTCGGTATAGGTGTTCTCGGCCCTCAGGTGGTCGATCACGGAGGGATCGTCCTTGTCCCGGAGCCAGAACCAATCGTCGATCCGGATGTCGCCGTGGGCTTCGAGCTCGACCGGACGGCGGTCGGGGACGGGGGGCTCGAGGGCCACGGACGGGCGCTCGGAGGGGCGCATGGATGAACGCTCGGACGGGCGATCGGTCGGGCGTTCGGTGGTCAGATCCTCGGGCATTCGACCAGGATGACACGTGATTCTGGCCGGGACGGCGGCATGCCGTTCTGCCTCGGCCCCCCGGTTGTTACTATCTGTATAGGAGAAATCCGTCCCGACCGGGACGGCATCCCGGGAGCCACATGACCACCACCGACCTTGACCTCGGAAAATACAAGCTTGGGTGGTCCGACGAAGAGGACTACGTCTTCAAGCCCAAGAAGGGGCTGAACGAGTCCATCGTCCGCGAGATGTCGGCGATGAAGAAGGAGCCCGAGTGGATGCGGGACTTCCGGCTCCGCGCCCTCCAGCGCTTCGACAAGCGCCCGATGGCCGAATGGTTCGCCGTCAACATGCCCGACCTCGATTTCGACGACATCTACTACTACATCAAGCCGACGTCGGGGCAGGTGGAGGACTGGAACGACCTCCCGGATGCCATCAAGAGCACCTATGAGAAGCTCGGCATCCCCGAGGCCGAGCGCAAGTACCTGGCCGGTGTCACCGCCCAGTACGAGTCCGAGGTGGTGTTCCACCGCAATCGCGAGGACCTCGAGGCCCTGGGCATCATCTTCTGCGACATGGACACCGCGGTGCGGGAGTACCCGGACCTGGTCCGCAAGTACTTCGGGACCATCATCCCACCCAACGACAACAAATTCGCCGCTCTCAACTCGGCAGTGTGGTCCGGCGGTTCCTTCATCTATGTTCCGCCCAATGTGATCGTCGATCAGCCGCTGCAGGCCTACTTCCGCATCAACGCAGAGAACATGGGCCAGTTCGAGCGGACCCTGATCATCGCCGATGTCGGTTCCCAGGTGCACTACATCGAAGGCTGCTCGGCCCCGGTGTACACGACCGACTCCCTGCACTCGGCCGTGGTCGAGATCGTCTGCAAGGCGTCGAGCCGGGTCACCTATACCACCATCCAGAACTGGTCCAACAACGTCTACAACCTGGTGACCAAGCGGGCCAGGGCCGACGCAGAAGCGCACGTGGAGTGGATCGACGGAAACATCGGATCGCGCCTGACCATGAAATATCCCTCGGTCTACCTGATG
>DATBOO010000206.1:0-10495 GCA_036553725.1 Acidimicrobiales bacterium
CGGATGTCGATGTCCGGGTGGTGGTTCGCCTCCTCGGCCAGCCGTCCGACCTCTCCCACGAACTCGAGCGACCCGACAAAGCCGGAGCAGTTCACCGTCTTGATCAACTGGCCCCCGACCAGGTGCCACCGCGGGCCGTCGTCTGCGGCCAGGGCCGCCTCCACCTCGGTGTCCCCCAGCACCGAAGGCTTCTCCCGGTCGGCCACCCGGCCGACAGTAGCCCCGTTGCCGGCCGGCCGCGGACCCGGCCGGGGCGGGTGGCGGGAGGCCCCGGCTGAGCTAGGCCGACGCCCCCACCGGGGAGGTCGGGGTGAACACGACCGGCATGGTCTCGTAGCCGGAGACGAAGTTGGCGGCGCGCTTGGGCGGTTCGGCGTCGTCGGCCAGGGCCAGGTCGGGGAGCCGGTCGAGCAGCCGGTCGAACATCACGGCCAGCTCCATCCGGGCCAGCCGGTTGCCCAGGCAGAAGTGGGAACCGAAGCCGAAGGCCATGTGGTCGTTCGGGGTGCGGCTGATATCGAACTGTTCGGGCTCGTCGAACACCCGCTCGTCCCGGTTGCCTGAGGGATAGAGCAGCAGGAGCTTCTGGCCTTGGTGGAGGGTCTCCCCCTGGAACTCGACGTCCCTGGTCATCCGGCGGGCCATGTTCTTGATCGGCGACACCCACCGCAGCATCTCCTCGACAGCCGAGGACATCAGCGACCGGTCGGCCGCCAGCCTCCCGAGTTGGTCGGGGTGCCGGAGCAATTCGTACATCCCACCGCTGATCACGTGACGGGTGGTCTCGTCTCCGCCGATCAGGATCAGCAGCGACTCGTAGATGATCGAGGCCTCGTCCAGGCGGTCGCCTTCGATCTCCGCGTGCACCAGGGTTCCGATCAGGTCGTCCGACTGGCTGTCCCTCCGGCGCTGCTCGGCCACCGCCGTGATGTAGGCGGCGTACTCGACGGCGGCCTGGGCGGCCTTGTCCATCGCCCCCGGGTCGGGCGAGCCGAGCGCCTTGAGCATGTCGTCGGACCACCGCAACAGCTCGTCCCGGTCACCGGGAGCCACTCCCAGCATGTTCCCGATGACGATCATCGGCAGCGGGGCGGCGATGTCCCGGACGAAATCGGCCGAGCCGGCCTCGCACACCCGGTCGATGATCGCGTCGCAGATGGTCCGGATCCCCTCTTCGCTCTCGCGGATCCGGCCCGGGGTGAAGCCCTCACTGACCAGGCGGCGGCGGCGGACGTGCTCGGGCGCGTCGGTATCGATCATCATGGGCAGGGCGTCGCTGTCCGGGCGGATGCCGCCGGCGTTGGAGAAGGTCTCCGGGTCCTTGGAGATCTCCTTGATGTCCGCGTACCGGGTGATCCCCCAGACCCCTGCGGACTCGTCGTAGTACGCCGGCGCGTGATCCCGCATCCAGGCGAACGCCGGGAAGGGATCGCCGCCGTAGAACATCCCGTCGGTCAGTCCGATGCTCAGGTCGGTGGGCACAGTGGTCATTTCGCTCCCTCGGTGTTGTCTGGGCTGCTTCCCACGACTCGGTTCGCTCCGGAGTATACGGCCGGCCCGCACGGCCGAGCGGAGGTGGCGGCCGGGGTCTGCGGAGTGACCTCCCGGGATCCCCGGTCGTCTCATCGGCCCGGCCGCAGGCTGAAGCGCATCGGCACCCGGCAGACGCCGGCGTGCTTGTTGGTCCGCACCCGCTCCACCGGACCGCCCAACTCGAAGCCCTCCAGTCGGTCGAGGACCTCGTCCAGGATCACCCGGATCTCCATGCGGGCCAGATTGGCCCCCAGACAGAAGTGGGTCCGGTGCCCGAAGGTGAGGTGGGGGTTCGGGGTCCGCCGGATGTCGAACCGGAACGGCTGGTCGAACACCGATTCGTCCCGATTGGCCGACGCCCACCACAGCGTGACCTTGGCGCCCTCGGCGATGGCCCGGCCACCGAGCTCGGTGGGCCGGGTGGCCGTGCGCCGGTTGTACAGGGTGGCGCTGGTCCACCGGAGGATCTCCTCGACCGCGGATGCCATCAGCGAACGGTCGTGGCGGAGCGACTCGAGCTGGTCGGGGTGCTCGATCAGCGCCACCATGCCCAAGGCGATGGAGTTGCGGGTCGTCTCGCTGCCGGCCACCACCAGGAGGTTGAAGAACATCAGCAGCTCGACTTCGGTGAGGGCGCGAGGCGGGCCCCCACCGTCCTCGATCTGGGCGCTGGCCACCACCGAGATGATGTCGTCGCCCGGGGTCCTCCGCTTCTCGGCGATGAGATCGGTCCCGTAGGCGGCCATCGAGGCGGCCGCCTCGGCGACCCGCTGGTTCGTCTCGCCCAGTTCGCGCCCCTCGAAATCGAGGGTGGCATTGGACCACGCCATCAGGTCGTGGCGATCGGCGTCGGGCACCCCCATGAGCGAGGCCACCGCCTGGAGGGGGAGCTCCACGGCCACGTCACCCAGGAAGTCGCACTCCCCCCGATCGGCGACGGCATCGACGATGCGCCGGGCCCGCTCCTTCAGGTCGTCCTCCATTCGGGCCAGCGCCTTCGGGGCCACGGTAGGGGTGACCAGCCGGCGGATTACATGGTGCCGGGGATCGTCCATCATATTGAGGAGCACGCCCGCGGCGAAGCCGTAGGGGAGGTCCTGGATGATGGTCCCGCCCCCCTCGGCACCCGGGGCCCCCTGCGAGGAGAAGAGTTCGGCGTCGGCGGCCACCGCCATGACGTCTCGATGGGCACTCACCACCCAGAACCCCTCGCCGTCGGGCGTGTGCTCGGTCGGGGCGTGCCACCAGACAGGCGCCTGGGCCCGGAGCCGGATGAACACCTCGTCGGGGAAGCCGTCGACGAACAGGCTCAGATCGGTGAGGTCGACGCCCGCCACGTCCAGGGGTTCACCTCCGCTCACCGGTGACCGCCTCAGGGGTGGGTCATCGACTCGGGCCGCACCGCCTCGTCGAACTGCTGGCCCGTCAGGTAGCCCAACGCCACCACCGACTCCCGCAGGGTGCTCCCCTCTTTGTGCGCCTTCTTCGCCACCTCGGCGGCCCGGTCGTAGCCGATCAGCGGGTTGAGCGCGGTCACCAGCATCAGCGAGTTCTCGAGGTGTTGGCGGATGCGAGCCTCGTTGGGCTCGAGGCCCTCCACGCAGAACCGGGTGAAGGTCGCCGACGCCTCGGTCAACAGCCTGACCGAGTGCAGGACGTTGTGGATGATCACCGGCTTGCACACGTTCAACTCGAGATTCCCCCGGGACCCGGCCATGGCCACGGCACCGTCGTTCCCGTAGACCTGGATGCACACCATGATCATCGCCTCGCACTGGGTCGGGTTCACCTTGCCCGGCATGATCGAGGAACCGGGCTCGTTCTCCGGCAGGTCGAGCTCGCCCAGGCCGCTGCGGGGACCCGAGCCCAACCACCGGATGTCGTCGGCGATCTTGATGAGCGACGCCGCCAGTGTCCGCAGGGCCCCGCTGGCCATCACCAGCGCGTCATGGGCAGCCAGGGCGGCGAACTTGTTGGGGGCGGTCACAAACGGCAGCCCGGTCCGCTCGGCGATGGCCGATGCCACCCGGGCCCCGAACTCGGGGTGGGTGTTGAGGCCGGTGCCGACGGCGGTCCCGCCGGCGGCCAGCTCGTAGAGGTCATCGAGCGTGAACTCGATCCGGCGGAGGTCGGCGTCGAGCTGGGCGACATAGCCGGAGAATTCCTGCCCGAGGGTCATCGGCACCGCGTCCATCAGGTGGGTGCGGCCGATCTTGGTGATGCCGGCCAGGGACCGCTCCTTGGCGTGGAGGGCGTCCCTCAGGTGCCGGATGGCCGGGAGCAGCCGGTGGGTGATCTCCTCGACGGCGGCGATGTGCATGGCGGTCGGAAAGGTGTCGTTCGACGACTGCGACATGTTGACGTCGTCGTTGGGGTGGATCGGGACCTTGGAGCCCAGGACGCCGCCGGCCGTCTCGATGGCCCGGTTGGAGATCACCTCGTTGGCGTTCATGTTGCTCTGGGTGCCGCTGCCGGTCTGCCACACGCTCAGGGGGAAGTGGTCGTCGAGCTTTCCCTCCGCCACCTCCCGGGCGGCGGCGATGATCAGCGCCGACTTCTCCGGCGACATCCTGCCGAGGTCGGCGTTCACCTGGGCCGACGCCTCCTTCAGCACGCCGATCGCCCGGATCAGCGGTTCGGGCATCCGGTCGTCCCCGATGGGAAAGTGTTGGAGCGAACGGGCGGTCTGCGCCCCCCAGTACCGGTCGGCGGGCACCTCGATCGCCCCCATGCTGTCGGTCTCCATGCGGGTCTCGGTGGTCATGGTCGGTTCCTTCCGGTCGTCGCGATCGGGGTCCCCCAGGGGTGCGCGGCGACCCTAGCTTGACGGCGCAGACCGGACACGTCGACGCCCGGCTCCCACTCCCCCGGGGCCCGTCGGCGGACCGGGGCCTCCTGCGGTTCGGGGCCTCCGGGCGGAGCGATGCGACGTGTGGAACCGGCGATCCGGGGATCAACCGGCCGCCTGCCGGCAGGCCGGACACACCCCCACCAGGTCGAACTGGTGCCCGGTGACCTCATAGCCCTGCTCTTCGGCCACCACCCGGGCCGCTTCGGCCATGGCCCGCTCGAGACGGGGCGACGGCGCCACGTCCTCCACCTTCCCGCACCGGACGCAGGCCAGATGGTGGTGGTGCCCGGCCAGCTCCTCGGCCAGCTCGAACCGCCCGTGATCATCGACGCCGGTGACCCGGCGGACCACACCGGCCTCGATGAGGGCGGTGACATTGCGATAGGCGCTGCTCTGGGGCAGCTCGGGGCTGGAGGCGAGGATCTCGGGGACCGACAAGGGCCTGCCCGCCCCGGCCAGGGTGGCCACCAGCGCCTTGCGCATCGGGGTGTACCGCTGCTCGAGGCCGGCCAGGCGCAGAGCGACCTGCTCGTGGACGGAAGGGGCCATGGTCATCTCCGAGACACTACGGCGAGGACTCCGGGGACCGCGACCGCCGCCAGGTACACGCCGGTGGCCACGGCCAGGATCCCGAAGCTGGGGGGCATCCTCGGGGCCAGATAGGCCAGGGTCAGGCCTGCCCACATGGAGAACACGGCCACGCCGGCCGAGAGCCACAGGGCCACGAACGGTCTCGAGCTGAGCCGTTGGCTGGCCCCGGCCGGCGCCGCCAGCAGGCCCAACAGCAGCAGCGCGCCCACCGCCTGGGTGGCCACCCCGACGGTGACCCCCAACAGGATGAAGAAGGCGTAGCCGACCAGGCGGACCGGCACCCCCCGGGCGGTGGCCACGGCCTCGTCCAGGCTGGCGAAGACGAGCGGCCGTCCGATGACCGTGAAGGCGGCGGCGACGGCCAGGGCCACCGCTCCGTCGGCCAGGGCCTGGTCCGTCGACAGGCCCAGTATCGAGCCGAAGAGCACGTTCACCCCGGCATTGCCTCCGGCCGCGCCGGTCCCGCTCTGGGCGGTGGTGAAGATGGAGAGGAAGAGCGCCCCGAGACCCAGGATCCAGGCGAACACGCTGCCGACCACCGTGTCGTCGGCGGTCGCCCGCCGCCCCAGCGCCGCCATGACGACGGCGAAGGCGACGCACCCCCCGTAGAGCCCCAGCCGGAGATCGACCCCGAAGGCCAGGGCGGCCAGCGCCCCGGTGAAGGCCACGTGGGACAGGGCGTCGCCGCTGAACACCTGGCCTCGCAGCACCACCACGTACCCGACCAGGCCGGCGGCCAGGGCGATGCAGGTGCCGGCGATGAAGGCCGACCGCAGGAACGGGTGGTCGAACATGTGGGAGAGCTGGGTGAGCAGGCCGGCGGCAGCCGTCAGGCCGGGGAGCGCCATCATGCCCCCGCGGTCAGGCCGGACGGCGCCCCGGGTGGCGCCGACGGTGTCGGGGACGGCGCCGGGGATTGTGTCGGGGACCGGCGAGGTGGTCGCGCCTGCATCCGCTCCACCAGGACCCGCCATCCGGCGGCCACCACATAGACGGTGAAGCCGAACGTCGAGACGTAGAAGCCGACCGGATAGACCGAGAAGAACGCCGCACCCAGCGCCAGCCAGGTGATCGCCACCGCCAGCACGATGGTGACCACGAAGCTCACTACCGGCCGCGCCGTGAGCTGCTGGGCCGCCGCCGCCGGCATCACCAACAGGGCGAACACCAGCAGGGCGCCGGTGATCTGGCTGACCTCGGCGGCGGTGCACCCCAACAGGAGCAGAAAGGCGACCGACAACCCCCGGACCGGGACCCGGCGGGCGGCGGCCACGTCGGCGTCGACGGTGGCGAAGAAGAGCGGCCGGGCCAGCGCGGCGAGGACGGCCAGCACCACCACGGCCGCCACCCCGAGGGTCACCACCTGCCCGTCGGAGATCCCAAGGAACGTCCCGAACAGCAGTCCGGTGACGCTGTCCAGGAAGCCGCCGTACAGGCTGACGAACAGGACTCCGCACGCCAGGGCGAATGCCTGCACGGTACCGATGACCGCGGATTCCTGGCTGTGGGCCCGGCCCGAGGACGATCGGGGCACGAGCGCGATGACCACGGCGGCGGCGATGCTCCCGGCGAAGTACCCGACCGTCGCACTGAGCCCCAGCCACACGGCCCCGGCCGCGCCCGGAAAGGACACGATGGCCAGCGTGTGGCCGGCGAAGCTCTGCCGCCTCAGCACCATGAACCACCCGACCGCACCGGCGACGACCGCCACGATCGTCCCGGCCCGGTAGGCGTTGACCATGAAGTGCAGCCCGAACATCTGGTGCAGGTCGATGCCGAGGGCCATCGTCATGCCCGACCCATCAGCGGGAGTGCCCCGTGTGCCGATCGGCATGGTGCGCGGGCGCCTCCGGCTGGCCGACGACCACCATCCGCCCGTCCGAGGTCCGCAGCACTTCGATCGGGGTCTCGTACAGCGCGCTCAGCGTCTCGGACGTGATGACCTGCTCGGGCGGCCCGCTGACCGTCCCACCGCGAGCCACATAGACGACCCGGTCGAGATAGGACAGGATCGGGTTGACGTCGTGCGCCACGATGAGGACGGTGATGCCGTACTCATCGCTGATCTCGGAGACCAGCCCGGCGATGGCGGCCTGATTGGGAAGGTCCAGACTGTCGAGGGGCTCGTCGAGCAAAAGCATCCGGGGGCTGCGGACCAACGCCTGGGCGATCAGCAGGCGCTGCTGCTCACCGCCGGACACCTGGCCGATCGGTCGCCGGGCGTAGGCAGTGGCTCCCACCAGTTCGACCACCTCGTCGACCCGCTGCCGCGCCGCCCGGCTCCCGGCGAACAGTGAGGCGCCCCCGGGGAAGGGCAGCCCCCATCGGTCGCCATCGCTTCCCAGTCGCACGATGTCGATGCCGCGGACCCGGAGGTTGGGGTCGAAGTTCCTCCGCTGGGGCAGGTAGCCGATGTCCTTCCCCGACCCGCCGGCCGGCCGGCCGAGCACGGTCACCCGGCCCTCGGACAACGGCTGGATGCCCAGCATCGCCTTGATCAGCGTCGACTTCCCCACCCCGTTGGGGCCCAGCACGGCGACGAACTCGCCCGGACCGACCTCGAGGTTCACGTTCGACCAGATGGTGCGGCCTCCGAGTCTCACGGCGGCACCTTCGAACCGCACCGCCGGCTCGGCCGGGGAGGCCCCGGCGGCGGGGGCGGCGGGGGCGCTACCCATTGGACGCATTGGACGGGCTGGCGGCGTTGGCCCGGGCCAGCGCCGCCTGGATGCCGAGGAGCTGCTTGGTCTGCCAGGCCTGGTAGGTGGCATTCGCCGGCTGCAGCGTCTCGGTGATGGTGGCGAAGGGAATGTGCTCCGCCTCGACCTCAGCCAGCTGGGCCTGCACGTCCGTCGTCACGTTCTGGCTGTTGTACACGTACACCTTGATCCGGTGGGCGCGGATCTGGCCGTCGATCGTCTCCTTGTCCCCCACCGAGAGGTCGGACCCCTCGCTGATCGCCTTGAGCGCGGCCGGCGGGGTGATCAGGTCGAGCCCGAGGGCCGGCGCCAGCATGGCGAAGATCGACTCCGACGCCCCGACAGGCGTCCCCGCATAGCGGGCCCTGATGGCGCCGAGGGTCCCGGAGTACTGCTTGAGAGCGGCCGTCAAGAACGCGTTCTCCTGTCGGGCGAAGTACGAACGGTCGGCCGGATCGATCCTCTGATAGTCGGCCACCATCTGCCTGATCACCGTCTGGACATCGGCCGGGTCGTACCAGCGGTGCGGGTTGCCGCCCACGGGAACGCCGAGCAGGGTCCCGACATCGAGGGTGGTGATCTTCCCCGGGTCGGCGGCGAGCAGCCGCGGAACCCACGGGTCGTAGCCGATCCCGTTCTCCACGACGAACTGCGCCTGGGCCAGCGTGCGGGCATCGGACGCCGTGGGCTCATAGGCGTGGGGATCCGTATTGGGATTGGTAATGATACTCACAACGTGAGCGTGAGCCCCGCCGAGTTGGGCGGCAATGCTCCCCCAGAAGTTCTCGGCCGCCGCCACCTGGACCACCCGTCCGGAGCCCGACCCCGACGTCGTGCCCGCGGACGTCGGAGAAGCAGTCCCGCACGCACTAAGGAGGCCACCGATGGCGATGATCATCACCGTCGCCATCGCCCCGGCAGGCCCGGCCCGGAGCCCTGCGTCGGCTCCCGCTCTCGACGGGTGCTCGCTCGACGGGTGTTCAGTCAAGGCTTACCAGCCTAGTCAAGAATCATTCTTATTACAAGACGGTGCGAGTGCGACCCGGCAGCAGGGCTCGGGTCGGTCTCAGGAGCGGATGGCCACTCCCTCCGCCCAGAGCTCGCGGGCAGTCCTCACATCCTCGGCCCGCGGACCCCCACCCCGGCCCGGAACCTCCAGGATCGCCGGCACATCCTGGAGGGCGGGGTGGCCGAGGAGCGCAGCCAGGCGTTGCCGGCCGATGGTGCCCTCGCCCAGGTTCTCGTGTCGGTCCCGGTTGGCCCCAAGGGCCACCTTGGAGTCGTTGAGGTGCAGGCAACCCAGCCGTTCGAGCCCCACGGTGTCCGAGACCAGGTCGACCACCGCATCGGCCTCGTCGACGGTGCCGAAGGACACGCCCGAGGCCCACAGATGCTGGGTGTCGAGGCAGAGACCGAGCCGCTCGTCGGAGCCTGCGGCGTCGATGACGGCGGCCAGCTCCTCCAGGGAGCGGCCCACCGTGTTGCCGGCACCTGCCGTGTTCTCCAGCAGGATCGGGCAAAGGGCCGAGTTCGGGCCCAGCAAGTCCGAGTCCACCGAGTCCAGAGCCCGCACCAGCGCCTCGGCCATCCCGGGGAGTGCCACCTCGAACCCCCTCCCCCGGTGACTCCCGAGGTGCAGGATCAGCCCCTCGGCGCCCATGGCCTGGGCCGCCGTCAGATTGGCGTCGAGGCATGCCCGCGACTTCGCCGTCAGCTCGGCGTCGGGAGTGGCGAGGTTGATGAGGTAGGTGGCATGGCAGAAGGTAGAGGTGACCGAGGGGTGCCCGGACTGCGCCTCCCGGTAGCGGGCCAGCACCTCCGGGCCGTACTGGGACGGCTTCCACATCCGCGGGCTCTGGGTGAAGAACTGGACGGCCTCGGCGCCGATGTCGGCCCCGTGCTGCAGGGCGGGGAGCAGGCCCCTGCCCCCCGGGACATGGGCTCCGAAACGCATGCGGCACGGTAGCAGCGGCCCGTGTAGCACCCCCCTGGGAGGATTCATCCATGGCTTCCGCCGTGGCTGCATCCGTCGACAGGGGAGAGCGTCGTTCGGGCTCCGTCCGTCCCGGCGGTATCGTTCCCGGCGGACCTCTGACATCGCCCGATGCCGGCCTTCGTGCCCGTCTGGAGGCCGCCTTCGATGTCCTGGCTGCCGTGGTGTCCGAACTGGACCCGGGGTGCCTGACCGGCGGTGACGCGACGGTGCTCTACGGGTCCTTCGCCGGATTCGAACGGCTGTCCGTGGCGGGCAAGACGCTATTGGCGCCGCGGATCGAGGCCTCGGGGATCTGGCGTGAGGGTGGCCATCGAAGTGCCGCGGCCATGCTGGCCTCGCTCGAGGGCGTCTCCCCCGGCCAGGCGAAGAACACCCTGACCAACGGCCGCCGCCTGGATCAGCTGCCCGGGACCGAGGACGCGGTCCGCAAGGGTTCCCTTTCCGCCCCCAAGCTGAATGAGCTGACGGGCGCGGGTGTACTCGATCCGGCACGGGAGTCGGAGTTGCTCGAGGGGGCCGAGAAGGCACCCCTCCAACATGTGAGGGAACGCTGCCACCGATCGCGGGCGACGTCGCGATCGGGCGATCCTGTGGCCAGGGTCAGGGAGATCCGGGCGTCCCGGCACTTCTCGTCCTGGACCGATTCCGACGGGGCCTTCTGCTACCAGGGCAGGGACACCGCCGACCGCGGGGCCCAGATCCTGACGTATGTGAACCATGCGGCCATCCGCATCCGCCGCGCACGCCGGGCGATGGACGACGGGGCCGACGAGCCCGAAGGCGCAGTGAGGGCTGACGCCTTCTTTCTGCTGCTGACCCGGCGAC
>DATBOO010000039.1:0-13402 GCA_036553725.1 Acidimicrobiales bacterium
GAGGGGTGGGGCGTCGGACCTGATTCGTGCGACCCCCGGCTGGTGTGGGCCCGGATCAGTGTGTTCGGCCAGGACGGGCCGTACTCGGACCGTCCCGGACTGGACCGCATGGGCATCGCCTACGGCGGGCTGCTGGCGATCACCGGGTACCCGGACCGGCCCCCGGTGCGACCGGGCGTGACCATCTCCGACTACCTGACCGGGATCTTCGCGGCCGAGGCGGTGCTGGCCGCCCTCTACCGCCGCGACCGGCCGGGCACCGGGACCGGGCGGGGGGGCGTGGTGGACGCCCCCCTCTACGGAGCCGTCCTCCGCGTCCTCGAGTGGACCATCGCCGGGCAGGACCGCCTCGGGGTGACCCGGGGGCGCCAGGGCAACCGCATGGCCAACTCGGCCCCCCTGGACAACTACGCCACCGCCGACGGGCGGTACGTCTGCATCGTGGCCGGGTCCGACGCCAACTTCCGGCGGCTGTGCCGGGCCATGGGACGCCCCGAGCTGGCCGACGACCCCCGCTGGTCGACCCTGGCCGCCCGGGTCGAGGACGCCGACGGGATCAACGACCTGGTGGCCGGATGGGCCGCCGGCCGCAGCGCCCGGGAGGTGGAGGAGACCTGTGTGGCCCACGGTGTGCCGGTGGCCATGGCCTACGACGCCGCCGAGATCATCGCCGATCCCCACGTCAGGGCGCGGGGGGACCTGGTCGAGATCGACGATCCCAGGGCGGGGCCCCACCTCCAGCAGGCGCCGTTCCCCCGCCTCGACGGCCGGCGTCCCGCCGCTCCGGCCCCGGCGCCCTCCCTCGGCCAGCACAACCGCGAGGTCTGGTGCGGTCTCGTGGGACTGGCCGAAGAGGAGCTGGCGGCCCTGGTCGACGCCGGGATCATCTGATGGCCCCCGCAAGGACCGGTCCGCGGCCCGGTCGCCGTTGCTACGCTCCCGGCTCGTGACCTCGGTGCGGGAAGGCCTGTTCACCACCGGGGAGGATCCCCACCTCGTCGGAGGCCGGTGCCGGGCCTGCCGGCGCCTGCACTTCCCCCGCACCGACACCTGTCCCTACTGCGGTGCCGACACCGTCGAGACGGCCGAGCTGGCGGCCGACGGCCGCCTGTGGGCGTGGACGTCGGTGACCGCCGCCCCCCCCGGGTACCTGGGCCCGGTCCCCTACGGCTTCGGCGTGGTCGAGCTCGAGGGGTGCATCCGGGTGGTGACCCGGCTGACCGAGCCCGACGCCGGCGCCCTGCATGCCGGACAGCCGGTGCACCTGGTGCTCGACGAGGTCGGCGACGGGGCGGACGGGGGCCTGCTTTCGTGGGCGTTCGCCCCCGACGGGCCATGAGCAGCGTCGAGGTGGCCGGGGTGGGGATCCACCCCTTCGGCCGCTTCCCCGAAAAGACGCTGACCGACATCGGTGCCGAGGCGGTCCGGGCGGCCGTGGCGGAGTCCGGCGCCGGCACGGCCGGCCTCGAGGCCGCCTTCTGCGGCACGGCCTACGGCGGAGTGGCGTCGGGGCACAAGGTGCTCGGTCGCCTGTCGATGACCGGGATGTCGATCATCGACGTGGAGGCGGGATGCGCCAGCGGGGCGGCCGCACTGATGCTGGCGGCGGCCTCGATCCGCAGCGGCCAGTACCAGACCGTCCTCGCCTTCGGGATCGAGAAGATGCCGAAGGGGATCATCCGCTCCTCGTTCTTCGAACCGTGGCAGGAGGCCGCCGGCCTCACGTCGACGCCCGCCTATTTCGCCCTCCGGGCCCAGCGGCTGATGTTCGCCTCCGGGGTCACCGAGGACGATCTGGCCGCGGTGGTGGTGAAGAACCGCCGGCACGGCTCGGCCAACCCCGATGCCATGTTCCGCTCCGAGGTCACCGCCGAGGCGGTCCTGGCCTCACGGATGGTGTGCCCGCCCCTGCGGCTGTGGATGCTGTGCTCGCCCAACGAGGGTGCGGCCGCCGTCGTGCTGCGGCGGTCGGGCCGGGGGCGGACCGGGGTCCGGCTCCGGTCGTCGGTGGTGCTGTCCCATCTACCGGGGCCGGTGCTGAGCGAGTCGACGCCGCTCTCGGGACTATGCGACGACACCGTCGCCTCGCCGACCTCCCGGGCGGCCGAGGCGGCCTACGACCAGGCGGGCATCGGCCCCGACGACCTCGACCTGGTCGAGTGCCAGGACACCGACGCCGCCCGCGAGCTGCTCTCCTGCGAGGAGCTGGGCCTGTGCGATCCGGGGGGCTCGGCAGCGTTGATCCGCGACGGATCGACGGCGCTCGGGGGCCGGCTCCCGGTCAACGCCAGCGGGGGGCTCTTGTCCAAGGGCGAGCCCCTCGGCGCCTCCGGGCTGGGGCAGGTGGTGGAGGTGGTCCGCCAGCTACGCGGCGAAGCCGGCCGCCGGCAGGTCGCCGGGGCCAGTGTCGGCCTGGCCCACACCATCGGCCGGGGAGCCAACGCCAGCGTCGTCGTCCTCAGCCGCTGAGGTCGGGTGGGGGATCGTCCGGGGCCCGCTCGGCCACCAGCTGGGCCCGGTTGACCTTGGTGGCGGCGCTGCGGGGGATGCGGTCGACGAACTCGACCGACTTCGGCACCTTGTAGGCGGCCAGGCGCTGCCGGGCGAAGAGCCGGACGTCCTCCTCGGCCGGCGGTGCGGCCGGGTCCGCGGGCTCGATGATGGCGTGGACCCTCCGGCCCCATTCGGGATCGGGCAGTCCGACCACCACCACGTCGGCGACTCCGGGATGCTCGGACAGGGCGGCCTCGACCTCGGCGGGGAAGACATTGGCGCCGCCGGACACGATCATGTCCACCCGCCGGTCGGCGATGTAGAGATAGCCGTCCTCGTCCAGGTGGCCGAGGTCCCCGGCGGTGGCGAACCCGTCATCCGTCATGGGCAGGGTCTGGCTCGATCCGAGATAGCCGTACTTGCCGGTGGTGGTCGAGCGCATGTAGATCTCGCCCACCTCGCCCGCCGGCAGCTGCTGCTGCCGCTCGTCGAGGATCCGGAGCTCGGTGCCCCGGAAGCCCCGGCCGATGCTCCCCGGATGCTCGAGCCACTCGTCACCGCGTATGGCGGTGAGCCCCAGCCGCTCGGTCATCCCATAGCACATGTACAGCCGCTCCCCCCCGATCAGGTCGATCCAGGTACGGACCAGGGCGGGCGGGAAGGACGCCGCTCCCTGCTGGACCCAGACCAGGCTCGAGAAGTCGCGGTGGCGCACGCCGGGCAGCCGGGCGATGCGGGCCAGCATCGTCGGGGTGGCGGTGACCGTGGTGATCCGCTGCCGCTCGATGAGGTCGACGGCCAGCGCGGCATCGAACTTGACCATGATGGTGAGCGAGTCCCCGGCCAACAGATAGGTGAACTGGGCGAATCCATTGGTGTGGTAGAGGGCGGTGGGGACGAGGATCCGCTGCCGGCCGACGTCGACTCCCCAGGCGGCGGGGAACGGCTGGGCGGTGGGCAGCAGCACCGCCGGGGTGTGGTCCATGATGACCTTGGGCGTACCCGTCGAGCCGCTGCTGCATATCCCGCTGACCCAGGGCGAGACGACCGGCGGGAGCGATGCGGTCGACTGTGCGTCGGCCTCGGCCAACAGTCGGTCACCGTCTCGCCCGACCATCAGGGCGGCGTCGAGCACCTTGGCCACCCGTTCGCGCTCCCACTCCGGAAGGTCCCAACGCACGGGCACCGGGGCGGCGCCGATCTTCCACGCGGCCAGAACCGCTTCGACCATCGGCACCGAATTGGGCAGTTCCAGCCCGACCCGGTCACCCAGGCCGACCCCGCGGGCCGCCATGGCCCGGCCGACCTGACTGGAGCGCTCGTCGAGGTACTTCCAGGTCAGCTCCGTCGCCGCCCCGTGCTCGTCGACCAGCGTGACGGCCACCATGTCGGGCTGCTCGTCGGCCAGGGTGCGGATCCGGCTGGTGAACGGGGTCCCCTCGACCATCGGGTCGGTCATCGATGCCACCGGCCACTCACCTGATCTGTCCTTCCCACAACGAGTGGAGAAACTAGTTGGCCGAGGGAGGGCCCGCCAAAGGTGTCCCAACCCGGCCGCCGGATCGGCCCGAGGCCCGTTCGGTGCGGTCATCGGCGTCGTCATCTGGGCTGCCAGCCTAAGGTCGGTGGCGCAGTCCCGATCCTTCGATACGGCTGGAGGCAGTCATGGAGTACGTCAACCTCGGCAACTCGGGTCTCCGGGTGTCCCGGGTTTGCCTGGGCATGATGAGCTTCGGCAACGACAGCGATCGGCCTTGGGTCCTGGACGAGGCGGCGGCCGAACCCATCGTCAAGGCGGCCGTCGAAGGCGGGATCACCTTCTTCGACACCGCCGACACCTACTCGAGCGGGGCCAGCGAGGTCGCCACCGGACGGTTGTTGCCCAAATACTTCAGCCGCGACGAGGTGGTGGTGGCCACCAAGGTGTTCATGCCCATGACCCCCGGCGAGAACGGCGGCGGCCTCTCCCGCAAGCACATCCTGTCGGCCATCGACGCCTCGCTGGCCCGGCTGGACATGGAGTACGTCGACCTTTACCAGATCCATCGATGGGACGGGCGGACGCCGATCGAGGAGACGATGGAGGCCCTCCACGACGTGGTCCGGGCCGGCAAGGCGCGCTACATCGGGGCCAGCAGCATGTTCGCCTGGCAGTTCGCCAAGGCCCAGCACACCGCCGACCTCCATCACTGGACCCGGTTCGCCTCCATGCAGCCCCACTACAACCTCATCTACCGCGAAGAGGAACGGGAGATGATCCCGCTGTGCTTGGACCAGGGGGTCGGGATCATCCCGTGGAGCCCGCTGGCCCGCGGCGTCCTGGCCGGCAACCGCGACCGGGGAGGTGCCCGGCACACCACCCGTTCGGACACCGACGGCTTCACCGACTACCTGTACGGCCAGCCGACCGACTTCGACGTGGTCGAGCGGGTGGCCGAGGTGGCAGGCGAACGGCGGGTGCCCCCGGCCCAGGTCGCCCTGGCCTGGGTCCTCCGGCGCCCCGGGGTCACCGCCCCGATCGTGGGCGCCACCAAGGCGGGCCATCTCGTCGACGCCCTGGCCGCCGAGCAGCTGGAGCTGAGCGAGGCGGAGATGGCGAAGCTCGAGGAGCCATACGTGCCCCATCCGGTCCTCGGACACTTCTGAGCGAGGGGCGATCACCATGGACCATCCCGAGGCCGTCGACTTCCACTTCGACATCATGTGCCCCTACGCCTACCAGACGTCCCTGTGGATGCGCGAGGTCCGCGACCGGACCGGGGTGGAGGTCAGGTGGCGGTTCTTCAGCCTGGAGGAGATCAACCGGGCCGAGGGCAAGAAGCACCCCTGGGAGCGGGAGTGGACCTACGGCTGGTCCATGATGCGTATCGGGGCATACCTGCGCCGGACGGACATGGGTCTGCTCGACCGGTGGTACGAGGGGGCCGGCAGGGCCCTCCACGTGGAAGGGCGCAAACCGCACCGCCGCGAGGTGGCCGAGACGCTGCTCGGCGAGCTCGGGCTCGACCCGGCCATGGTGGCGGCGGCCATCGACGACCCCACCACCGGGGACGAGGTCCTCGCCGAGCACGAGTCGGTGGTGTCCAAGGGCGGCTTCGGGGTCCCGACGCTGGTCTTCGACGACGGCCAAGCCCTCTTCGGCCCGGTGCTGGTCAATCCCCCGACCGGCGACGACGCCGTCCGGCTGTGGGAGCACGTGACCGGATGGCTCGACTTCCCCCACCTGTACGAGTTGCAGCGCCCCAAGAGCCCGGCGGACATCGACACCATCGTCGCCTCCTTCGCCCCCTACCTCGAGGCCCGCGACTGGCTCAGCGTCCAGAAGGAGACGCCGTGAGCTCCCGCGCGCCGGAGTGACGGCCGGCGACGTGCTGATCGTGGTCGGGCCGGCGACGTGCTGATCGTGGTCGGTCCCGCTGGAGCCGAGGGCCATGCGCGGCGGGGCCATCCGGAACGACCGGAACGCCTGGATGCGGTCATGGCCGGAGTGGCCGACCTCCACCTCGACGGCGACTTGGTGATGGTCCCGGCCCGGCCCGCGGAGACCGCGCAGCTCGGCCTGGTCCATTCGGCCGACCATCTCGAGCACCTCCGCCGCTTCAGTGCGGGCGGCGGCGGGCCTCTCGACGCGGACACCTACGCCACCCCGGACTCGTGGGAGGCGGCCCGGCTGGCGGCGGGCGCGGGGCTGGTGGCCGTCGAGGAGCTGCGCGCCCGCGGCTCGGGCGTGGCCTTCGTGGCGGCGCGGCCCCCCGGGCACCACGCCCTGTCCGATCGAGCCATGGGCTTCTGCCTGGTCAACAACGTGGCGGTGGCCGCCGCCTCCCTGGCCGGCGCCGGGGAGCGGGTGCTGATCGTCGACTGGGACGTCCACCACGGCAACGGCACCCAGGCCCTCTTCTGGGACGAGCCCGACGTCCTCTACGTCTCCACCCATCAGTGGCCCTGCTACCCCGGCACCGGTCGGGCCACGGACATCGGTGGACCAGGAGCGAGGGGCACCAACATCAACGTTCCGCTGCCCCCCGGCGCCACCGGGGACGTCATGCAGGAGGCCTTCGAGCAACTGGTGACGCCCGCCGTCGGGCGGTTCCGTCCATCGTGGGTCCTGGTATCGGCGGGGTTCGACGCCCACCGGGCCGACCCCCTGGCCGACCTGGCCCTGACCGCCGGGGACTTCGCCGACCTGGCCGGGGTGGTCGCCGGGTACGCCCCGTCGCCCGGGCGCCTGGTGGTCTTCCTCGAAGGCGGATACGACCTCGAGGCGCTCCGATCCTCGACGGCGGCCACTCTGGGCGCACTGGTCGGGGGGCCGCGGCCCTCGGAGCCCCCGACCTCGGGAGGCCCGGGCCGCGACCGCCTGGACCGCATCGCTGCCGAGCGCGGGGAGGCACTCGAGACCTGAACGGCGCGCCGGGTGCCGGGCGGCCCGGCGCTCTCACCAGGTGTCGATGCAGCTGCGCTTCTTGCCGGTGCGCACGGGTGGTGGCGGCGCCGAGCGGAGGGCCTCGACGATCCGCCTCCTCGACTCCGCCGGGTCGATGACGTCGTCGATCTCGAAGGCGGAGGCCACGTTGACGGCCTGCCCGTGCCGGTAGGCCCGCTCGACCATCTCCTGGAAGAGGGCCTCCCGTTCCAGGGGATCCTCCACCGCCTCGAGCTCCCGGCGGAAGCCGAGCCTCACCGCACCCTCGAGGCCCATCCCGCCCAGCTCACCGCTGGGCCAGGCCACGGTGAAGATCGGAGCGCGGAAGCTGCCCCCGGCCATGGCCTGGGCCCCCAGCCCGTACCCCTTGCGCAGCACGATGGTGAAGAACGGCACGGTGATGCTGGCGCCGATCACGAACAGGCGGCTGAAATGGCGGACCTGGGCCGTCTTCTCCGCCTCCGGCCCGACCATGAAGCCGGGAGTGTCGCACAGGAAGAGGATCGGGATGTCGTGGGCGTCACAGAGTTGGAGGAAGCGCGCCGCCTTGTCCGCTCCGTGGCTGTCGATGGCCCCTCCCAGGTGGCCCGGATCATTGGCGACCACGCCGACGGCCGTGCCCTCCACCCTGATCAGGGCGGTGGCCATGCCGGTGGCGAACCCGGCGCGGAGCTCCAGGACGGAGCCGGTGTCGGCCAGCGTGGTGATCAGCCCCCGGACGTCATAGACCCGCAGCCGGTCCTCGGGAATGCTGGCCCGCAGCAACCGCTGGTCGGCACAGGCCCACGGCCGGGTGGAACCCTGGAAGTAGGAGAGGTAGTCCCGGGCCAGGCGGACGGCATGGGCATCGTCGTCCGCCACCAGGTCCACGACGCCGTTCGGCACCTGGACGTCGAGGGGGCCGACATCCTCGGGCCGATGGTCGCCGAGGCCGCCGCCCGCGATCATCGCCGGCCCTCCCATCCCGATCGAGGCGCCCTCGGTGGCGATGACCACATCACAGCACCCGAGTAGGGCGGCGTTGCCGGCGAAGCAACGGCCGGAGGCGATGCCCACCATGGGCACCAGGCCGCTCAGCCCGGCGAACAGGTTGAACGCCATGGTGTCGAGACCGGTGATGACGGCATAGTCGGTGTCCCCCGGACGGCCTCCCCCGCCCTCGGCGAACAGCACGACCGGCAGCCGCAGGCGCTCGATGAGCTCGAAGAGGCGATCCTTCTTCCGATGGTTCTGCTGACCCTGGGTCCCGGCCAGGACGGTGTAGTCGTAGGAGAGGACCGCGCATGACGCCCGGCGTTCGTCGAAGTGATTCCCGTTCACCCGCCCGAGGCCGGCCACCAGTCCGTCGGCCGGGGTCCGCTGGATCAGCTCCTCGAGCGACCTCCGGCCCCGCTGGGCGGCGATGGCCAACGACCCGTACTCGGTGAAGCTGCCCGGGTCGCAGAGGTCCTCGATGTTCTCCCGGGCGGTCCGCCTCCCCTGTCGGTGACGACGCTCCACGGCGGTCGGGCGGGCGGCGTCGAGGGTCCCGGCCTGGCGTTGCAACACCTCGGCCAGGTCGGCCCGGACCAGGGCCGGGTCGGCGCGCACCGGCTGCGGCCGGTCGGTCGCCCGACTGTTGGACACCTCCAGCATCGCCAGCTGATCGCCGCCGGCCACCAGGGTGCCCGGCTCGACGGACAACGAGACGACGGACCCGGCGGCCGGGGAGGGCACCACGTGCTCCATCTTCATGGACTCGATGATGGCGATCGGCGTCCCCTGTTCCACCACATCGCCGCCGGCGACAGGGACCGAGACCACCGTTCCGTCGAGTGGTGCCGTGATCGCGTGGATCGAGCCGGGAAGCAACTGCACCCCGGTCAGCCGGCGGGCATGGGAAAGATGCTCGGCTCCCGCGCTGCCGAGGCGACCGCCTCCTGGCGCTCGGCAGCGTCCATCGGCGTGAACCCCTCGGACGCATCGAGGGCGACCCGCAGCACCTCGACGTCGCCCGGGGTGCAGAAGGCATGGACCCCGGGAGTCGAGAGCGCGAACCTGACGCCCCGGGCCACCTCTTCACTCGAGGTGTAGGGCTCGTACCAGGTGGAAGACGTGTGCTGGCGGTCGGCCCAGGGCCGGGCGGCGGCGGCCTTGATGGCCATCACTCCGACGTCGCGCTCGCCGGCGTGGTCCAGCAGTGCCTCGGCGTCACGTCGATACCCGGTGTCGGTCCACAATTGCGGGTTCACCGGGAACATCACGGTGTCGAGGTCGTAGCGCCGGAGCGCCTCCAGGTGGGCCGACGGGGCGGTCAGTTCGTGGCCGGTGATCCCCACCCATCGGCACAGCCCCTCCTCGCGGGCGGCCAGGATGGCCTCCACCGCACTCGACCTCGCGTCCAGTTCGGCCAGGTCGGTCACCGCGTGGAGCTGGTAGAGATCGAAATGGTCGCAGCGCAGGAGTCGCAACGACTCCTCCAGCTGGGCCCGCACCCCGTCGCGGCTGTGGCGGAGCGTCTTACAGGCGACGAACAGCCGGTCGCGCACGGCGGGGATCAGCGGGCCCAGGAGCTCCTGGGCCCGGCCGTACTGCGGGGCCACGTCGAGGTGGTTGACCCCGGCGGCCATCGCCGAGGCGAAGGCAGCGGCGGCGCGGTCGGGATCGGAGTCCCAGAAGGCGGCTCCCCCCAGAATGGCCACCGATGAACGGTGCCCGGTCCTCCCCAATCGTCGGCGCTCCACGACTGCAGGGTAGTGCGGCCGGGCGGGCCCGGGGCGGGGTGTTCCCGATCGTCAGGATCCGCCCGGGGACACAGCCTTTCGAGCCGCCTCCCACCCCTCCACCATGGCCCCGAAACGCATGGGGTTGTAGATGTCCTCCTCATAGGACCAGCGTCCCTCCCCGGCGTACTTGAGGAGGGTGAAGTTGTACTCCTGGTGGAGACTGCCGTCGCCGGGGTCCTTCATCCGATTCCACACCTGGCACACCACCCAGCCGCGCTCCTCGTCGATGACGTACCACTCGATGGGGAACTCAGGCATGTCCCGGCCCGGGTACTCCGACATGCACGAGGCGATCCAGTCGTGGATGGCCTCCCTGCCCCGGAAGGTCCCGAAATGGTGCTCGATGTAGGTGGCGTCTTCGGTGAACTGGTCGGCCCACGGCCTCCAGTCACCGGACTTGCCGGCGTCGGCCGCCTTCTGCTGGTAGTCCGCGAAGGCCGACTCGATCTCGGATCTGCTCCACTTTCCCATGTCCAAGGCTCCTTGCCGGCCCCGGGGCCGGCCATCGGTGCGGGCCTGCCGGCCGGCGGGTCAACCCTAGCCCCGGGCCCGAGCCGGCCTAGGGGTCCGGGACGAACGAGTGCCGGAGCTTGGCCAGGCTGCCGGCCAGCAGCCGGGACACGTGCATCTGACTCATGCCGACTTCGGCGGCGATCTGCGACTGGGTGAGACCTTCGACAAAACGAAGGCGGAGTATCGTCCTCTCCCGCTCCGAGAGCCGGGCCAGCGAGACACCGAGCACCGAGCGGTCCTCAGTGCTGGCAAATCCCGAGTCGACATCGCCCAGCCGGTCCGCCACGGTGCCCTCGTGCCGGTCGGGGGCATCGATGGACGACGTGCGGTAGCTCCCTCCCGCCTCGACCGCCTCCAGGACCGCCTCCTCCGAGGTCCCCACGGCACCGGCCATCTCCGCCACGGTGGGGGGCCGGCCCAGCTCCTGGGACAAGGACCCGACGACGTGCCCGAGCTCGAGGTACAGCTCCTGGATCCGCCTCGGCGCCCGGACAGCCCAGCCCTTGTCCCGAAAATGGCGCTTGAGCTCACCGATGACCGTCCGGGTGGCAAAGGTGCTGAACTCCACCCCGCGTCCGGGGTCGAACCTGTCCACGGCCTTGATCAGCGCCATGGAAGCCACCTGGGCCAGGTCGTCGTACGGCTCTCCACGATGGGCGAACCGGCGGGCCAGCTGCAGGGCCAGGCCCAGATGGGCCTCGACCACCTCGTCGCGCAGTCGGTCGTCCCGCGAATGGGCGAACTCGACCAATTGCCGGCGCGACGCCCCGTCGGGCGGGCCAGGCGGGACCATCAGGCTTCTTGGCGGGCCCGTTGCTTGCGCAGCCACGCCCGCTTCTGCCCACCCCGGGTGTCGCGGCCGTGCTCGTCGACCAGGGCGTCGAGGATCCGCGCGGAGAGGTCGCGGAGCGTTGGGTCGCCGGTGACAGAGCCCGCGCCGCCCGGTTCGGGCTCGTGCCCGCACGACACCTCTATCAGCCCGGCGTCGCGAACGAACTCGATGCGCAACCGCCCCCCGGCGCCCTCTTCGACCATCGAGATGCAGAGCTCGTCCACCGCCAATCGGAGGTCTTCCACCTCCTCGACATCGAATCCGGCGCGGGACGCCACCGTGGCGGCGGTGAGGCGGGCCAGCACCAACAGCTCGGCGCTAGCCGGAAGCGAGAGCTCGATGCGGTCGATCACCGGCGATCCGCCCGGAAGGAGACCGGGGTGACGGCGGTCAACCGCGGACCGCGTCTTCGACGGTGGCGAAGATCGAGAACACTTCGGTGAGGCCGGTGATCTCGAACACCTTGAGGACACGGGTGTCGGAAACTACGATCCGCAAGGCGCCGCCCGCGGCGCGGGTGCGCTTGAGGGCACCGACCAGGACCCCGAGAGCGGTTGAGTCCATGAATGTCACCCCCAGCAGGTCGACGACCACGACAGCCGGCCCTCGGTCGATGCTCGCCTCCAGCTGCCGGCGAAGCGGGGGTGCCGTGGCGATGTCGATCTCCCCCGTCGCCGAAACCACCGAGACCCCGTCGCCGGTCTTCTCCGAGATGCCGAACGTCTCTGCCACGGTCGCAGGCTCCTCTTCGGTCCGAGGATACGGACTGGTGCCCGCTCCGACACGGAGGACTGGCCCTCCGACGCTCGACCGGGCACCCGCCACAACCCTACCGCCGAGCGCTCCCTCGTGACCGGGGAGCCGCTCACCGACTACCGGCGGAAGCGTCGTGAGGGGCTCACCCCTGAGCCCCTTCCTCCGACCGCAGGCGGTGGGGGCCCTCCAACCGCCGCACCGGACGCAGGCCCCGAGTTCGTCATCCAGGAGCACCATGCGTCCAGCCTGCACTGGGACTTCCGCCTCGAACGGGACGGCGTCCTCGTGTCGTGGGCCCTTCCGAAGGGGCTGCCCCTGACCCCGGACGAAAACCATCTGGCCGTCCACGTCGAGGACCATCCCCTGGAGTACGGCTCGTTCAGCGGCACGATCCCGGCCGGCGAGTACGGGGGCGGCCAGGTCTCCATCTGGGACCGGGGAACCTACGAGTGCGAGAAGTGGACGGAACGCGAAATCAAAGTGGTGCTGCACGGAGACCGGGGCGCGGGACGGTTCGTCCTGTTCCCCACCAAGGGGAAGAATTGGATCATCCACCGGATGGACCCACCACCTGAGGGCTTCGAGCCGCTCCCCGCCCGCCTGGCGCCGATGTTGGCGGTGGAAGGCCCTCTCCCCGCCGACCCGGGCGAGTGGGCCTTCGAATTCAAGTGGGACGGCATCAGGGTCATGGTCTGGGTCGACGGGGGCCGGGCCCGGGCGATCAGCCGGGGTGGGAACGACATCACCGGTTCGTTTCCCGAACTGAGGGAGCTGGGCGAGGCCATCGGCTCGGACCAGGTCCTGCTCGACGGCGAGATCGTCGTCTTCGACCAGGACGGCCGCCACTCGTTCTCGCGCCTCCAACACCGACTGCAGGTGGCCTCACCCAAGAACGCGGCCCGCGCCGCCGTGCAAGACCCGGCCAGCTTGGTGATCTTCGACCTGCTCCACCACAACGGCCGGTCCTTCATCGACTCGTCCTACGACCAACGCCGGGGCGAGCTCGAACGACTGGCCCCGGCCGGGCCCAGTTGGGCGGTGACGCCCTCGTTCACCGACCAGGCCGCCGAAGAGGTCTTCCGCTCGGCCGTCCGTATGGGGATGGAAGGGGTGGTGGCCAAACGCCGGGCCAGTGTCTACCGGCCCGGGGTGAGGAGCCGGGACTGGGTGAAGGTCAAGGCACGGCGGACCCAGGAGGTGGTCATCGGGGGGTGGACGCCGGGCCAGGGGGACCGGGGCTCGACGTTCGGCGCGCTCCTGCTCGGGCTGCCTTCGGCCGAGAGGAAGGGCATGCTGAGCTACGTCGGAAAGGTCGGGACCGGGTTCACCAGGAGCGCCCGGGAGCAGCTTCTGCGCGAGCTGGAGTCCCTGGCCCGTTCGACCAGCCCCTTCGACCAGAGCCTCCCCCCGAGCCTCGCCAAGGGCGCCACCTGGGCCCGGCCACGGCTCGTGGGTGAGGTCCAATTCCGGGAATGGACCCCCGACGGCCGCCTGCGCCACCCCGTCTGGCGGGGGGTCCGATCCGACAAGAGCGCCAAGGACGTGCACCGTGAGCCCTGAGTCGATCAAGACCGCCATCGACGGGCGCGAGCTCACGATCTCCAATCTGGACAAGGT
>DATBOO010000040.1:0-5066 GCA_036553725.1 Acidimicrobiales bacterium
GAGGGGTGGCCCAGACCGGTCCCCGATGTGGTTTGTATGATAACCGTGTCAGGGTTCACGGTGCTGGAGGTTGCTCGACCGGGGCAACGCCCTCTTCGCCCTGAGCACCGCCTTTGCGACGCCGGCATTTGTCGCCAGTGGGTGCGGACAGCGGATTGCCCAGGGAGCAGAAGAAAAGGTGTGATGCATATCGACGACGATGACGCCCCAGAGGTGGCCGTCGAGGTCGCGGACCTGGTCAAGCGCTATCCGAAGGCGCCGGTCGACTCCGTGGGCGGCATCAGCTTCGGCGTGCGCCGGGGCGAGGTGTTCGGCTTCCTCGGGCCGAACGGTGCCGGCAAGACCACCACCATCGGGATCCTCACCACCAGGATCCGGCCCAGCGCCGGCCGGGCCCGGGTGGCCGGGGTGGATGTGACCGACGACCCGGTCGGGGCCCGGCGGGTCCTGGGCGTGGTCCCCCAGCAGAACAACCTCGACCGTTCCCTGTCCGTACGCCAGAACCTCCTGTTCCATGCCAGCTACCACGGGGTACCCCGGACGATCCGCAAGGCCCGGGCCGACATGCTGCTGGCCCAGTTCGGCCTGGCCGACCGGCCCGACGGGCGGCCGGATGACTTCTCGGGAGGGCAGATCCAGCGGATGATGATCGCCCGGGCCCTCATGCACGAGCCGAAGGTCCTGTTCCTCGACGAGCCGTCGACCGGGCTCGACCCGGCCGCCCGCCTGTTCACGTGGGATCGCATCGCCCAGCTCCGGGCCGAGGGGACGACGGTGGTGATCACCACCCACGACATGGAGGAGGCCGCCACCCTGAGCGACCGGGTGGCGATCATCGACCACGGCCGGCTCCTGGCCCTCGACACACCCGACGCCCTGGTGAGGGGCATGGCCGGCGAGCGGACACTCGACTGCCTGGTGGATCCCGGGGATGCCACCGAGCCGTCCACGGTCCTCGGGGCGCTCGGCCGCTTCGCCCCCGTCGACCGGGTGGAGGAGCTCGACGACCCCGCGGCGGGCGGATGGCGCTTCCGGGTCTACGTGCAGACCGATCCGGCCTCGGTGGTGGCGCCCGTGGCCCAGGTCATCGGCGATGTCGGTGCCCGCCTCATAGATGTCCGCCTCGGTGAGCCGACCCTGGAGGACGTCTTCATCCACCTCACCGGGAGGTCGCTGCGGTGACGACCGCGGCAGGAACGGAAGAGGTGGTGGAGCCGGCACTTCCGGGGCGATCCCGCCCGTGGAGCCCGTGGCGCGCCGCCCTGGCCATCCTGCGCCGCGATCTCTACGTGACCGGCCGGGAGTTCCCCTTCTTCCTGGCCCAGGTGATCCTCCAGCCGCTGTTCCTGTTGTTCGTGTTCGGAAAGGTCCTGACCCAGTTGGGATACGCCCGGCCCGGCTACGTCGACGTCCTCTTTCCGGGGTTGGTGGCGCTGGCTGCCGTCCTGACCGGGTTCCAGAGCACGGCGCTGCCGCTGGTCATCGAGTTCTCCTACAGCAACGAGATCGAGGACCGTCTATTGGCACCGCTCCCCATCGGAGCGGTGGCCCTGGAGAAGGTGGTGGTCTCGGCCCTGCGGGGGGTGATCGCCGCCGCCGTCATGTTCCCCATCGGGCTCTGGCTGCTCGGATCGATACCGTGGAGTGCCGGGGCCGCAGCCGGCGTGGCGGCGATGACGGTGATCGGCGCCCTCATCGGGGCGGCCATGGGCCTCGTGCTGGGGACCTTCGTCTCCCCCAACCGGATCAACCTCACGTTCGCCCTGGTCACGACGCCCCTGTTGTTCACCGGATCGAGTCAGTACCCGTGGCCCTCGCTCTCGCACATCCGGTGGTTCCAGGTGGTCTCCGCCCTCAACCCGATGACCTATGTGAGCGAGGGGCTCAGGGGACTGATGGCTCCCGACGTGCCCCACATCCAGACGTGGGTCTGCTTCGTGGTGGCGGTCTTCTCGTTGGTGGTGCTCACCTCGGTGGGCCTGGTGGGATTCCTCCGTCGGGCGTTGGGCTGAGCGGCCGGTGGTGCTCATCGGACAGAGTGGAGGTCCCACGCGCCGGGGATGGGACGACTGGTGCCGCCGGCCGGGGCGGAGAGGAGGAGATCGGTGAGTGGAACGGGACAGCACGGCTCCGTGCTCCAGGTGGCCCAATTGGCCGCCATGGCGGAGCGCTTTCCGGACGAGGTCGCCTTCCGGGTGATCGGGGAGGGGCACCTCACCTTCGGCCAGTGGGACGGCGAGGCCAACCGGCTGGCCCGGGGGATGGCCGGCCTCGGCATCGGCCGTGGCGATCGGGTGGCCATCCGGCTGCAGCCTTCGAACGCGGTGCGCTGGGTGATCGCCTACGCGGCCATCCACCGATCCGGCGCGGTGGCCGTGCCCCTGGATCCCCGACTGGCGCCGGCCGAGGTCGAGCGCATGTTCGTCCACGCCCACGTGGTGGCCCAGGTGGCCGACGGCGACCGGGTCGACGATGCAGTGGCCGCCGACCGGGGACCGGAGGACGGCTTCCCGCTGGACCTGGTCATCGACGCCACGAGGGGTGACCGGGTCCCGTCTGCTGCCGAGCCTCCGCTGCCGGCCGGGGCCCGGGGGGACCGACCCCGGTGCCTCCGCTGGGACGACGTTCTGGACGACGACGGATCCGCCTACCAGGTCCCGGTCGACGACGACGACCTCGCCGACATCATGTTCACGTCGGGGACCACCGGCCGGCCCAAGGGCGTCGCCGTGCGCCATGCCAACGCCTCGACCGTCCCCAACGGTGCGCCCTCGTGGAGCGGGCAGCTCTGGCTCCACGCCAGCCCCTTGACCACCTTCGCCGGCCTGGCCTTCGTCTACGCCCCGATGAAGCTCGGGATGGCCTGTGTGTACCAACCCCGCTTCGATGCCGACCGGTGGCTGGACGTCATCGAATCGGACCGCCCCCAGGCGCTCTTCCTCGTGCCTTCGATGGTCCAGCTGCTGCTGGGACAGCCGCGCTTCGAGGAGGTGGACTTCTCCTCGGTGGCCATCTGCTCGGTGGGCAGCGCCCCGCTGGCGCCCGCGGCCATCGACCGCCTGCAGGCGCGGATGCCCGACGCCGTCGTCTCCAACAACTACGGGATGACCGAAGCCGGGTCGGTCTACTGCGTGATGCCGAAGGGCGAGGCGGTACGGCGCCCGGGCTCGGTGGGAAGGCCGGTCCCCCCCGCCGAAGTCCGCTGTGTAGGTGCCGACGGAGAGGGGTCTGCGGCCGATGGCTACGGTGAGATCGAACTGCGGATCCCCGGGCGCCCGCGCGAGTACTTCGAAGACCCGGAGGCGACGGCCACCACGTGGGTCGACGGCTGGCTCCGCACGGGCGACATCGGTCGGATCGACGAGGACGGCTATCTCTACATCGTCGGCCGGGCCAAGGACGTGATCATCCGAGGCGGCTCCAACGTGTACGCGGTGGACGTCGAGTCGGTGATCCTCTCGCATCCGGGGGTGGAGGAAGCGGCGGTGATCGGGATCCCCCACGATGTCCTGGGTGAGGACCTGGCCGCCGTCGTGGTGGTGCGTCCCGGGTGGGAGCTCGGTTCCGAGGAGTTGCGCCGGCACTGCCTCGACTCGCTGGCCGCCTACAAGGTGCCGCGGCGGTGGGAGTTCACCGACGGGCTGCCCCGCAATCCGGCCGGCAAGGTTCTCAAGGAGGAGCTCCGGTCCCGGTTCGCCGACGGTATCGCCGTGAACGAGGGCTCCTGAAAGCCGCGGCCGCGGGCGGTGGGAGCCGTCCCGGCCTCAGTCCCGCTTGCCCAGCAGGGGATGGCTGGGCATGCCCACCGGCTGCAGGTGCTGGCCCAGGACCTCGTGAAAGTGGTCGGCGACCCCTTGGGGGTTCCACCCGCCCTCCTGCCACATAGTGGCGATCTGGCGGGGCGTCTGGAACAGGGTGTACCCGTAGCCGGTCCGGCCCACCACCTGCCCGTTGACGAAGGACGCTGCGTCGGAGGCCAGGAAGGCCACCATGGGCGCGTTGAGGGCGGGATCCTCGTTGGCCGGGGGCTCGGCTCCCTGGTACAGGCCCTCGGTCATCCGGGTGGTTCCCGACGGGGCCATGGCGTTGACGGTGATCCCGTACTTGCCGAGCTCGACCGCCCACACGAAAGTCATCCCCATGATGGCCGCCTTGGCCGCGCCGTAGTTGGTCTGCCCGAAGTTCCCCCGCAGGCCGGCCGACGAGGTCATGTTGACGATGCGCCCGTACCCGGCCTCCTTCATGTGGGGCGCGGCGTGCCGGGTGGCGTTGAACGTGCCCTTCTGGTGCACGGCGACGACGGCGTCGTAGTCCTCCTCGGTCATCTTGAGCAGCGAGCGGTCTCGGACGATGCCGGCGTTGTTGACCAGGATGTCGATCTGCCCGAAGGCGTCGATGGCCGTGTCGACGATCCGGCCGGCAGCCTGGTAGTCGCTGACCGAGTCGTGGCTCACCACCGCCTGCCCGCCCGCCGCCGCGATCTCGTCGCAGACCTGGGAGGCCGGATCCCCGTCCCCACCGCCGGAGGCCCCGTCCCGGCCGTCGAGGCCAACCCCGATGTCGTTGACCACCACCTTGGCGCCTTCCGCGGCCAGGCAGAGGGCCACCTGGCGGCCGATTCCCCTCCCGGCGCCGGTGACAATGGCGACCCGGGTGTCGAGTAGTCCCATCGGGCCAGGATAGCCACAGCGAGCCGTCCCTGACTCTGGTGTCAGGCAATGCCACCCATCGCCCGATACCATCGGCGCGGGCGTGCTGCGCAGAATCGGAACGTCGTGCGCACCGACGATCGTTCAGGAGGTAGGGGAGTGGCTGCATTCGTGGAAGACGCCGCTGACGCGGTCCTAGCCGCGGCCAAGGACATGCTGGCCCGCGGGCTGGTGGAGGGCACGGCCGGGAACATCTCGGCCCGAAACGAGGACGGCACCATCTGCATCACCCCCTCGTCGATCAGCTACGCCGCCATGGTCCTCGACGACCTGGTGACCGTGGACCCGGAGGGGAAGGTGATCGCCGGCACCCGTTCGCCGTCGTCCGAAATGGCCCTCCATCTGGCCTGCTACGCG
>DATBOO010000041.1:0-12582 GCA_036553725.1 Acidimicrobiales bacterium
TTCCATGGACAACGCCTCGATGGCCGGCCCCCGGTACTCGATGACATGGCCCATGCCCCCGCTGGTGCCGATCCGCCCGATGACGGCGAGGACGATGTCCTTGGCGGTGACCCCGTCGGGGGCGGCCCCCTCGACGTCGACGGCCATGGTGGCGGGCCGCTGCTGGGGGAGGGTCTGGGTGGCCAGGACGTGCTCGACCTCCGACGTCCCGATCCCGAAGGCCAGCGCGCCGAAGGCCCCGTGGGTCGAGGTGTGACTGTCGCCGCACACGATGGTCATCCCCGGTTGGGTGAGGCCCTGCTCGGGCCCGATGATGTGGACGATGCCCTGATTGGCATCGCCCATCGGGTAGCAGGTGACCCCGAACTCGGCGCAGTTGGCGGCCAGAACGGCGAGCTGCTGGGCCGACACCGGATCAGCGACCGGCAGGGCGATGTCGGTGGTCGGCACGTTGTGGTCGGCGGTGGCGATGGTCAGGTCGGGTCGGTGGACCCGGCGACCGGCCAGGCGCAGGCCGTCGAAGGCCTGGGGTGAGGTCACCTCGTGGATGAGGTGGAGATCGATGAAGATGACGTCGGGCTCATCGCCCGCGCCGGCGTGCACGACGTGGCGGTCCCAGACTTTGCGGGACATGGTCGAGGGCGATCCACTCATCTCCGTCAGGCCCCGATCCGTACGATCTCGACCTTCAGGGTGCCGCCGGGGGCGGCGTACTCGACCGCCTCCCCGGCCGAGTGCCCGAGGAGGGCCCGGCCGAGCGGCGAGCCCGGCGAGACGACGGTCAGTTCCCCCTGCCGTTCCTCGATGGAGCCCACGAAGAAGTCGGTGGTCTCGTCCTCGCCGTCGCCGTCGTAGCGCAGCGTGACGACAGAACCGGCGGCGACCGTGCCGTCCCCGGCCTGGCTGGCGTCGACCACGGTGGCCGTCTTCAACAGGCGCTGGAGCTGGCGGATCCGCGACTCCATCTTCCCCTGGGCGTCCTTGGCCGCGTGGTAGTCGCCGTTCTCCGAGAGGTCGCCGAGGGCACGGGCCGACTCGATGGCGGCCGCGACCTCGACCCGGCCACGGGTGGTCAGGTCGACGAGCTCGGCCTGGAGCCGGTCGTAGGTGTCGGGGGTCAGCTGTGCGGCCGCGGGGTCACTCACGGCCCACCAGGCTAATGGGTGGAAATGGCCTGCAGGACGGAGCGTCGGCCGGCTTCCGGCGGCCGACGGGCCGACCGGTCTGCCGCCGGTGGCACCGCGGATACCGACCCGGGGGCGGAGGCCGGCCGGCGGCGGTCCCGGCCCGGTGTCCGGCCCGGGGGATTAGCGTGGCCGACGATCGGGAGCGACAGGCCGGCGGCAGAGAGAGGTGTCATGGCTGACGTCCAAGGGACCTGGGACCAGCGGTTCGACGGGGTGGCGGCCACGCTGGCCTCGAGCCTCGAGGCCGGCACCGACGTGGGGGCCTCGGTGGCCGTGTTCCTCGAAGGGGAGCCGGTAGTCGACATCTGGGGTGGTCACGTCGACGAGGCTCATTCGGCGCCCTGGGGTCGGGACACCCTGACCAACGTGTGGTCGACCACCAAGACGATGACCTTCCTCTGCGCGCTGATGCTCGCCGATCGCGGCGAGCTCGACTTCTACGCGCCGGTGGCCAAGTACTGGCCGGAATTCGCCGCCGCGGGGAAGGAGGGGGTGGAGGTTCGCCACCTGATGAGCCACACGGCCGGCCTCGCCGGGTGGACGGAGCACCTCGAGCCCGAGGACCTGGCCGACTGGGACCTGTGCACGTCGAGGCTCGCCGCCCAGGAGCCGTGGTGGGAGCCGGGCACGGCGTCGGGCTACCACGCCGTCACCCAGGGCTACCTGATCGGCGAGGTGGTGCGCCGGATCACCGGTGTCACCATCGGGACCTGGTTCGCCAGCGAGGTGGCCGGCCCCCTCGGAGCCGATTTCTTCATCGGCCTGCCCGAATCCGAGGACGGGCGGGTCTCGATGGTGGTCCCGCCGCCGCCCATCGACTTCGGAGCGCTGAACCCTTCGGACCTGGCGGTGCGGGCGCTGTCCAACCCCCCACTGGATGCCACCCTGCCCCGGCGCGCCTGGTGGCGACGGGCCGAGATACCGGCGGCCAACGGGCACGGCAATGCCCGCTCGGTGGCGGCCATCCAGTCGATCGTGGCCGGCGGAGGGGAGGCCAGGGGAGTGCGGCTGCTCTCCAGCGCGGGGTGCGACGCCATCTTCGACGAGCAGTCCAACGGGGCGGATCTCGTTCTCCTCGGGATGCCCTACCGGTTCGGGATGGGCTACGGGTTGAGCACCGAGGTGATGCCGATCGGCCCCCGGGCCTGTTTCTGGGGGGGCTACGGGGGCTCGCTCATCGTCATGGACCTCGACGCCCGGCTCACCGTGGCCTACGTGATGAACCGCATGGAGGCGGGGCTGGAAGGCGATGTCCGGGGGGCCGAGATCATGCTGGCCGCGGCGGCGGCACTGACCGAAGGCTGAGCGGTCGGGGCGATGACCGCGCACGGCCGGATGCCAGGAGATCCTCCGGGTGAGTGAGGCCTCGCTCGCCGGCGGCGACGGAGGACACCGCTCCTTCGAGGCCAGGTTCGAGGAGGAGCAACGCCAGCCCATCCGCTGGAAGGCCCTGGTCAAGCGGACCGTGGTCATCGCCGTCACCGGCGTGGCCCTCTACCTGGTGGCTCCCAGCGTCATCGCCGTGCTGCACTCGTGGCCCCGGCTGGTCACCCTCAACCTGCTCTGGTTCATCCCCGCCCTCTTCGCCGAGGGGGCCCACTTCGCCTGCACCTTCTCGCTCCAGCGGATCGCCCTCCGGACCAAGGCCTGGTTCTCGGTGATCACCGCCCAGCTGGCCGGCAACGCCATCTCGCTGATCGTACCGGGCGGGGCGGCGGCCGGGGCCGCGGTGCAGTTCAGGATGTTGGCGACCAGCGGGATGGATGCCACCGACGCGGTGGGCGGGCTGACCGCCTTCTCCTTCCTGGGCATCGGCGGGTTGCTGGCCCTCCCCGTGTTCGTCCTCCCGGCGGTGCTGTTCGGGTCGCCGGTGAGCTCCGGGCTGGTCGATGCCGCGGTCCTCGGCGCCGTGGGCTTCGTCCTCTTCGTGGGGTTCGGCGCGCTGGTCCTCACCGCCCAGCGACCGCTGTGCTGGGCCGGCGAGGTCGCCCAGTCGCTCCGCAACCGGGTCTTGCGGAAGCGGGAGCCGATCACCGGGCTGCCCGAGCGCCTGGTGGAGCAGCGCAATCTCATCCGGAGCGTGCTGGGCCAGCAGTGGTGGCAGGCCACCGTGCTTTCGGCCGGCCGCCTCGGCTTCGACTACCTGTGCCTGCTGTTCTGCGTCCGCGCCGTGGGCAGCCATCCCCGTCCGTCGCTCATCCTGTTGGCCTACGCCGTGGCCGGGGTGATCGGACTGGTGCCGATCACCCCGGGAGGCCTCGGGATCGTGGAGGCCAGCCTCAGCGGCCTGCTGGTGCTGGCCGGGCTCAGCGGGGCGGAGGCGGTCCTGGCCACCCTGGCCTACCGGTTGGCCTCTTACTGGCTGCCGATGATGGCCGGGCCGGTGGCCTACGGCGCCTTCAAATTCCGCTACCGTGACCGACAGGGCCCCCCGCCGCTGCCGATCCGGCCGTCGCCCACCTGAGGGCGGTCCGGGCTCAGCGGAGGTCGACCTCGCCGTCGGGCCGGAGCTTGCCCAGCCGGCCACACCCCTCCTCGGTCACCAGCAGGCCGAGGTGGTCGGGGTCGGTGACCCGGGCCCAGGACCGCCGTCCCTCCGGGGTCCGGCAGGCCACCACGGCCCACTCCGGCGAGCCGGCCCGGTCGTAGGAGACCGAATAGGTCTCGACGGTCACCTCCCCCTGGGCCCCGGCGTCCGGCGCGCACTGGGGGAGCGCCCCGACCGCGGCCTGGGGCCCCGCCCATGCGAATCCGGCGCCCCCGGCCACCTTGGTGCCCTCGGGGAAGGGCAGGCCCCCTCCCGGGCCCGGGCCCGGCTCGGTCCCGTAGATCCCCACGCTGTGCTTGGTCACGTACCAGCCCAGGCCGGTCACCAGACCCCGCGAGCCCGGGTCGGCCCGCAGGGCGGCGACCATCGAGGCCACCGCGTGCGTGCCGTAGTTGTTGCCCGGGCCCCCGCCGAAGGTCAGGCCGCCGGTCAGGGTGAGGGGCCGGCCCGGATCGTCATCGGGGAGGCCGAGCTCGGCGGCGGCGATCTCCACCGCCGCCGGGAAGCACGAATAGAGGTCGAGGTGGGAGATCTCGTCGATGGCGGAGCCGGCCAGCGTCAGGGCGGCGGCCCCGGCCAGCCGGATGGCCGGCGAGGAGTGGAAGTCGAGCCGGTGGGAGAGGAACCAGTGGTCGTCGGCGTCCGCACCGGCCAGGGGGAAGACCCAGCGCTCCTCGGGGACCCCGGCGGCCCGGGCCGCACCGGCCGAGCACATGAGGAGGGCGGCGCCCTGGTCGACCTGCATGTTGGCCGTGAGCAGCTTGGTGTACGGGTAGGCGATCATCCGGTTGGCAGCCGTCGGGGTGATGACCTCGTCGGGGCTACGGGCCTCGGGGAGCCAGGCGTAGGGATTGGCCGACGCCACCTCGGAGAACCGCGACCACAGCGCCCCGATGCGGCGCCGGTGCCCGTCGAGCCCCCGACCGGCCCCCGCCCGCAGGGCGTTCTCGAACAGCGGGAAGACATGGATGGGCAGGTCGAGCCCCCGCTCCTCCTCGGCGTCGGTGGTGCCCCGGCGCTCACTGCCGAACAGGACCGGGCGCCCGGTGTCGGCCGGCTGGACGGTCCAGGGCAGCATGGGACGGTCCGGGTGGCGCCGCGCTGCGGTCCGGGTGTAGACGCAGTCGGCCCCCACCAGCACGGCCACTTCGAGGTCGCCGCGGCCGATGGCCAGGGCCGTGGCACTGACCAGGGCCTGGGGGTTGTTGCCGCCCGTCGACGTCACGACCATCTCGGCCGGTCCGATGCCCAGGGCCTCGGCCAGGAGCGCCCCGGGGCTCACGTACTGCCAGCTCAACGGGTTGACCACCCGCAGGGACTGGACCCGGTCGATCAGCCGGTTCCCCGCCGGGGCGCGGCCCCCGGGTGCGGACCCGTCGCAGTCCTCGACGGCCGCCCGCACCGCCTGGCCCATCAGCCCGATGGGCTCGGACCGGTCGGCCAGCGAGCGGTCCCCCCCGGTGCCCGGCCGGTTGGAGACCTGCCCGACGCCCACGATGACCGGGGTGGCCGGATCCAGGCTCATGAAAGCTCGGTTCTCATGATGGCCCCAGAGCGTACCGTGGCGCCCTCGGAGCGATTCCCCCTCGGTACACTCGGGGGATGCGCATCGCGGTTGGCTCGGATCATGCCGGGTTCGAGTTGAAGGCCACCCTGGCCAAGCACATGGCCGACGCCGGGCACCAGGTCGTTGACCTGGGCACCGGCTCGCCCGACGTCTCGGTCGACTACCCCGAGTTCGGCTTGGCCGTCGGCCGGGCGGTGGCCGAGGGCCGCGCCGAATGGGGCATCTGCGTGTGCGGCACCGGCATCGGAATCGGCATTGCCGCCAACAAGGTCAGCGGCGTGCGGGCCGCGGTGGTCCACGACGTGACCACGGCCAGCCTGGCCCGGCGCCACAACGACGCCAACGTCATCTGCCTCGGGGGCCGGACCACCGGAGCCGCCGAGGCGATCGACGCGGTGGGCGCCTTCTTCTCCGCCGAATTCGAGGGTGGCCGCCACCGCCACCGGATCGAGGAGATCACCCGATTCGAATCGTCGCGTCCGGTCGGCGTGACCGTGCCCATGGCGGTCGGCGACCGGGAAGGGCGGGGGTAGTGACCATGGCCGGGCCCTTCGCCGCTTCCCCGTTCGACCGGTGGCTGGTCGACGATCCCGAGGTGAGCCGACTGCTGGGCGAGGAGGCCCGGCGCCAGTCGACCACCCTGCAGCTGATCGCCTCGGAGAATTTCACCTCCCCGGCCGTCCTGGCCGCGTCGGGGTCGGTCCTCACCAACAAGTACGCCGAGGGCTACCCCGGCCGGCGCTATTACGGCGGGAACCAGGTCATCGACGAGGTGGAGGACCTGGCCCGCGATCGGCTGAAGGCCCTGTTCGGGGCCGAGCACGCCAACGTGCAGCCCCACGCCGGAGCCAACGCCAACCTGGCGGTGTACCAGGCCCTTTTGGAGCCGGGCGACACCATCCTGGCCATGCGTCTCGATCACGGCGGCCACCTGACCCATGGGTCGCCGGCCAGCATCACCTCCAAGGTGTGGCGCTTCGTCTCCTATGGGGTGTCCCAGGCCACCGACGACCCGGACAAGCCCGGCGAGATCATCGACTTCGACCAGGTGGCCGACACGGCCCGGCGCGAGCGCCCCAAGCTCATCGTGGCCGGCTCGACCGCCTACTCCCGGATCATCGACCCGCTGCCGTTCCGGGAGATCGCCGACTCGGTGGGCGCCCTGTTCATGTTCGACGCCGCCCACCCCGCCGGCCTGATTGCCGGCGGCGTCCATCCCTCGCCGGTGGGGGTGGCCGACGTGGTCACCTTCACCACCCACAAGACGCTGCGGGGTCCGCGGGGCGGGGCCATCGTGTGCAAGGGCGAGTTGGCCAAGGCGGTGGACAGCGCGGTGTTCCCCGGGCTGCAGGGAGGCCCGCTCGAGCACGTGATCGCGGCCAAGGCGGTGGCGTTCGCCGAAGCAGCCCGGCCCGAGTTCCGCACTTACGCCGCCCAGGTGGTGGCCAACGCCGCCGCTCTCGGCGAGGCCCTGGTGGAGACCGGGATCCGCATGGTCTCCGGGGGTACCGAGAACCACCAGGTCCTGATCGACCTGCGCACCTTCGACGCCGAGCTGACCGGCAAGGTGGCCCAGGAGGTGCTCGACCGGGCCGGCATCACCTGCAACCGCAACACCATCCCCGACGACCCCCGCTCGCCCTTCGTCACCTCGGGCCTGCGGCTGGGCACGGCCGCCCAGACCACTGCGGGCATGGGGCCGGCGGAGATGAGGCTGGTCGGCGCCCTGATCGGCCGGACCCTGCGGAACCGGGACGACGACGATGCCCTCCGCCAGGTGCGCAGCGAGGTGCACGAGCTCTGCGCCGGCTTCCCGCCGTACCCCACGCTGGCCGGGGCGTGATCCCGGGGGAGCCGGGGCCCACGTGAGCTCGGTCGTCCCGCTCAACTGGTACGGCGCCATCCTCGTGGTGGCCGCGGTGTCGGCCTGGGTGCTCACCTTCCCGGCCCGGCGCATCGCCGTCCAGATCGGCTACGTGGCCCAGCCCGACGACCGGAAGGTCCACCAGCGGGTGACCCCCGAGGCCGGGGGCGTGGCCATGTTCGTGGCCGTGCTGGTCACCTGGGCGGTGGCGGCGTCGATCCCCGCCCTCGGGCCGCTGTTCCGCGGCTCGTCCGAGGCGTTGGGTCTGATCCTGGGGGCGGCGGCCATCTTCGTGGTCGGGATCATCGACGACTTCCGGGACATGTCGGCACCGGCCAAGGTGGCCGGCCAGGTCCTGGCGGCCACCGTCCTCTACTTCATGGGAGTCACCTGGTTCCAGTTCAAGGTGCCGCTGGCCGGCCTGGTACAGCTGTCCCCCGAGTGGACGCCACTGCTGACCGCCCTGTGGGTGATCGCCATCACCAACGCGGTGAACCTGATCGACGGCCTGGACGGCCTGGCCGCCGGGGTGGTGGCCATCGCCTCGGGGGCGCTGGCCGTCTATGGGCTGCACCTGCAGCACGTCGGGACCCTCCCGACCGACAACATCGGCCCGCTCATCGCGGTGGTCACGTGCGGGGTCTGTCTGGGCTTCCTGCCGCACAACTTCCACCCGGCCAAGATCTTCATGGGTGACGCCGGCGCCCTCCTGCTCGGGCTGCTCATGGCCGCCTCCACCATGCTGATCGGGGGCCGGGCGGCGGACGTCGCCGTGCAGCCGGGGACGGGAGCGGCCGTGCAGCAGGGGGCCGAGGTGGCGGTCCGGAGCGGTCAGACCTACTTCTTCTTCGCCCCGCTGTTCATCCCCTTCTTCATCCTCGGGGTGCCGATCGTCGACATGGCCTTCGCCTTCGCCCGGCGCACTGCCAACCGCACCGGGTTCTCGACCCCGGACAAGAACCACCTGCATCACCGGCTGCTCCGCCTGGGCCACGGGCACCGCCGCAGTGTCCTGATCCTGTGGGCCTGGACCGTCCTGCTGTCGGGGTTCATCCTGTTCCCGCTGTACGTCTCGAGCGTCAACGCCGTCATCCCCTTCGGCGCCCTGGCCCTCGGGGTGATCCTCTACACGCTGTTCCACCCGTCCCTGAGGAGGCGCACCGACCTCGGTCCCGAGGGCGAGCCGCCCATCGGCGCTCCCGACCTCGGGAGCTCGGCGATCGGGGCCGGGGGGCTCGCCCCCGTCGGGGCAGGTGAGACGGCCGTGGAGGCACCGGTCCCGCCCGGAGCCGGTGTCCCGGCGGCCACGGTCTCTCCCCACGGGGAACGGTGAACGGAGGGTTTCCCGTTTTGCCGCCAACGGTGCGGAAGTGCGATGATGCATGCCGTGATTTGCAGCCCCTTCGCCCCGTTGGAGGGCGTCAGTCCGGGCCTCCGCTCGACCGGCAGCCGTCGCCGGGCCACTGCGTGATCCCGGGACCAATTCGTGAAGCTCGAATCCTCCAGACGCCCTGACCCGGCACGGGCCGACCATGGACGAAGCCACCCCGCCACGCCATCCGGACGACGGGTCGGCGCCGCCGGAGCACCCGTCGCCCCTCGTCCCGGGGGCCGTGGCCTTCCTCACCCTGGGCGTGGCCGGGGCGGTTGCCCTGGTGATCGGGGGCGGCGCCGGGTACCTCATCGACCGGGCGGTGGGCACCAGCCCCCTGTTCACCCTGGTCGGCCTGGCCCTCGGTGTGGCCCTGGCCGTGCTCATGACCATCGCCCGGATCCGCAAGTACCTGTGAACTTCCGGCGGGCGGCCGGCGCCGCCGGCCGGCCGGCGGCGTAGCGGCCCACGATGTTCGCCCACTTCTCCCTGCCCAGCGTGCCCGATGTAGCCCGCCGCACGGTGTCGACGGCCCTGCTCGCCGGCGTGGCCGCCCTGGTCGGTTGCGTCGCCTTCGGCCAGCTGCTCCTCGGGGTCGGTGCCTGCGTGGGCCTGGCCCTCGGGACCTTCAACTTCCGGATGATCGGCAACTCGGTGGCCAGGGTCAGCGCCCGCGCCGACGAGAACCGGCGCCGGCCCCTGGCCCTCAACACCCTGGGCCGGATGGGGATCATCACCGTCGTCACCATCGGACTGCTGTTCGTGTCAGCCAGCCTCGGGTTCGGGGTGCTGGCCGGGCTGGCCGTGTTCCAGCTGATCCTCCTGGTCAACGTGGCCCGCTCCATGGCCAAGGCCGGCCCGATGACCTCGGTGGACGACGTGATCAACGCCAACGTCGTCGAGGACAACATCCCCCGGGGCGACGCCCGCCCGGCCATCGGGTCGCCCGACGACCCGCCGGGAGGTGGCTGACCCGATGGGCGTAACCGGCCTTCTCACCGCGCCGCTGCTGGCCTCCGACATCTCGGTGGGAGAGCACCCCGAGGTCAAGGTCCTCGGCCTCACCGTCAACGTGGACATCGTCTGGGCCACGGTCATCGCCGGCCTGGTGGTCGTGACGATGGGGATGATCCTGCGGGCGCGGGCCACCAGCGGCGTGCCGGGCAAGTTCCAGCTCATCTGGGAGATGGCGGTGGGAGCGGTGCAGAAGCAGGTGTCCGACTCCATCGGCCCGAGGGGGGCCAGAGTCGTCCCGCTGGCCCTGACCCTGTTCGTCTTCATCTTCGTCTGCAACCTGTTCGAGGTCCTCGGCATCGGGAGCAGGTTCGAATTCCTCCCCGCGCCCACCAGCGACATCAACCTGCCCCTGGCCATGGCGCTCTATGTGTTCGTCCTGACCAACGTGGCCGCCATCAAGAACCGCGGGGTGGGCGGCTATCTCTCCCACTACGTGAAGCAGCCCTTCTCGCCCAAGCTGTTCCCGGTCAACCTGTTCATGAACGCCATCGAGGAGATCATCAAGCCGCTGACCCTCACGCTCCGCCTCTTCGGCAACCTGTTCGCCGGCGGGCTCATGCTCTCGCTGCTGGCCGCGCTGGTCATCTGGAAGCTGGGACCGGTCCCCATCGGGGGGGTGCTGTCGATACCCTTCACCATCGTCTGGAAGCTGTTCGACATGGCCATCGGCGCCATCCAGGCCTTCATCTTCGCCCTCCTCACCATCCTGTACTTCGATACGGCCATGGCCGGCCCCGAGGCCGGCCACTAGGGCCGACGGCTGCATCCGCGCCGGCCCACGATCTCATCAACAACCTCACAAAGGAGAAGCACTCATGGCAGACGCCTCGATGGCGGACGCAGTAAGGATCGCCGGCGCCATGGTCGGCGGCGGGCTCGCACTGGGCGGTGGCGCGGTCGGCGCGGCCATCGGGGACGGCCTGGCCGGGAGCCAGACCATTGCCGGCGTGGCCCGTCAACCCGAGGCCCAGGGTCGTCTGACCACGATCATGTTCCTCACCGTGGGGCTGTGCGAGGCGGCCTACTTCATCAACCTGGCCTTCACCGCGCTGTTCATCTTCTCGCTCTACAAGAAGTAGTGCCGACGACGACGAAAGGATGACGGCGATGCCCGTCGCAGCCAGCAACTTCCTCATCCCCAACGGGACCTTCATTGTCGTGCTCATCGCCTTCATCCTGGTCCTCGGGTTCATCGGCAGGAGCGTGGTGCCGTTCCTGAACGAGAAGCTCACCGAACGCCAGGAGCAGATCCGTGGCGAGCTCGAGGCCGCCGACCAGGCCAAGGCCGACGCCGAGGAGGCCGACGCCGCCCGCCATGCCTCCTTGGAGGAGGCCCGCGCCCACGCCCGGGAGATCGTGGCCCAGGCGACGCTCACCGCCGATCGGACCGTGGCCCAGGCCGAGGGACGGGCCCAGGAGGCGGCCGACCGGATCATGCAGGCCGCTGACGCCGAGGTGGCCATCGCCCGGCAGGCCGCCGTCGAGGAGGTCACCGGCCGGGTGGGGGCGATCGTGCTGGCCGCGGCCGAGCGGGTGGTCGGGCGTGAGATCCGGACCGCCGACCACCAGGACCTGATCGACGAGGCCATCGCCGCGGTGCGGGCCGAGACCAGCACGGGCGCCGCCGCCGGTGCGGCCGGGGGCGGTCGGTGAACCCTGCCCTCCAGGGCTATCTGGCCGCTGTGGTCGAGGCGCTGGCCGCATCGGGCGGGCTCCACCGGGCCGCCTCCGAGCTGCGTGCCGTGGCCGAGCTGGTCGACACCCACAACGAGCTCGCCCTGGCCCTCAACGACGGGTCGGTGCCCACCGCCTCGCGTCGGGCGGTGCTCGACGACCTGCTGGAGGGCAGGGTCCTGCCCGAGGTGCGGAGCCTGGTCCACCAGGCGGTGACCGTGGTCCCGGCCTCCGAGGTCGAGGCCTGCTTCCACTGGCTGGCCACCCAGTTGGCGGTGGCGGCCGAGCGGGACCCGGCCGACGACGCCCGGCGGGACGACCTGGTGGTGCTCGGGAGGCTCGGGTCACGCAACCGGGTAGGCGGGTATGCGGCGGCGGTGTTCGAGGGGGTGACCACCTCCGAGCTCGAGGAGATCGAGGACCAGCTCTTCCGCTTCGCCCGCACGGTGGAGGCCAACCGGGCCCTGCGCAGCGCGCTGGGGGACCGGGACCTGCCCGTGCCCGTCCGCCAGCAGGTCATCGCTGACCTGCTGGGTGACAAGGTAGTGGAGGCGACGAAGCGGCTGGCCGCCTTCGCCGTGCGGGGGGGAAGGGCCCGTGACATCGTCTCCACCCTCGACGCCCTGGTGGAGGACGCGGCCCGGGCCCGCGGGTGGCGGGTGGCCCGGGTGCGATCGGCCGACCAGGTCGACGACGCCCGGCGACAGTCCCTGGGTGAGGCCCTGGGCCGGTTGACCGGGGGGCAGGTCGAATTGCAGGTGACCGTCGATCCCCACCTCCTGGGCGGAGTGGTGGTGCAGGTCGGCGACCTGCTGATCGACGGCAGCGCCCGTCACCGATTGGACGAATTGAAGGAGCACCTCCTCGTTTCCGAGGCGGCCTATCGAACCCCAGAGGAAAGGGACCCAGCCGATGGCTGAACTGACCATCAACGCCGACGAGATCACCGCCGCCCTGCGCCGGCACGTGGAGGAGTACACCCCCGAGGTGGGGACCGAGCAGGTCGGCCGCATCGTCGAGGTCGGGGACGGGATCGCCCGGATCACCGGGCTGCCCGGCGCCGCTGTCAACGAGATCCTCGAGTTCGAGGACGGCACCGAGGGCCTGGCCCTCAACCTGGACGAGGAGACGATCGGCGCGGTCATCCTGGGCGAGGACACCGGGCTCGAGGAGGAGCAGCTGGTCAAGGCCACCGGGCGCATCCTCTCGGTCCGGGTGGGCGACGCCCTGCTGGGCCGGGTGGTGGACGCGCTGGGCGAGCCGATCGACGGACGGGGCCCGATCGCCACCGATCTGACCCGGCGCCTGGAAGTGCAGGCCCCGGGCATCGTGCGCCGCCAGCCGGTGAGTGAG
>DATBOO010000058.1:0-2345 GCA_036553725.1 Acidimicrobiales bacterium
GTGTTCGGGCTGCAGTGGTTGCGCAAGGCGGTGCTGCGCGCCGCCGGCCTCAAGGAGAAGCACGATGAGGATGCGATCTTCGCCAAGCAGGTCGAGGAGCTCGCCGGTCCGACCGGGTCCCCGGGTCGTGACACCACCGCCTTCACGGTGGCCTTCAAGGGGGTCTTCCTCGAGGGGCTCGAGGTGGTGGTCGTCGTCATCACCCTGGGCACGACCTCGAACAACCTGGGGTTGGCCGCCGCCGCGGCCGCAGCCGCCGTGCTGGTCGTGGGGGTGGTCGGCCTCATTGTCGCCCGCCAGCTCTCGGCCGTTCCTGAGAACGCACTGAAGATGGGTGTGGGCCTGATGCTGGTGAGCTTCGGCACGTTCTGGTCGGGGGAGGGGGTCGGGGTGCACTGGCCCGGGTCCGACCTCGCCCTTCCGGTGCTGGTGGCCACCTACGGCGTTGTGGCGTGGCTGCTGGTGACGGCCGTGCGCCCCACGGCACACGAGGAGCCGGTGAGGCCGGGGGTAACGGCGCCGATCGCCGAGGCCGACCGTGGGTGATCCGATCCCTTCCGACGGCTCCCGGGCCGCGGTCGCACGGGCCCTTGCCGCCTTCGGGCGGTTCTGGTGGGAGTTCCTGATCGGTGACACCCCGGAGCTGTTCGTGGGATCGGTGGCAATCGTCGGGACGGTGGCCCTCCTCTGCTTCGATCACTCGGCCCGGACGTGGGCCGGGCTGGTCCTGGTGCTGCTGGTGACCGCCCTGCTGGTGGCTTCGGTCTGGAAGGCGGCCCGGAAGGTGGCCCGGAAGACCCCCTGAGCCCGAGGAGGCAACGCCGCTCCGGCCGGCCCCACCGGGGCCGTGGCCTCTCGGACGACGACGGACCGGCTGCAGGGGGCTCGCGGTCCGGCTGGGACATTGGGTCCACACGGATCTCGACTCACGGTTGCGCCCCGCACTGATCATGTGGCGCCGTCGAGGATCGCTCGGCGCTGAGCGAACCCGGCCGGGCTGAGCGGACCCGGCATGGCGCTTTGAACGGAGAACCCGGCGCGGCGGTTTGAACGGATCCCCCGACCGGGACGTAGTCATGGGAAGGCAGCCGTCGCGGGAAGGGAACCGCAAGGGCGCATCGAGGGGGAAGCAACCGCCAAGCGGGAAATGAGGGATTTCGAAATGGGATCGAATTCACCGACGCTCATGAGATTGAATCTCCGGACGGGTGTCGTCCGTCCAAGTGGACGTCCGGCGCGGGCCATCGGTGGCCGCTGGGTGGTCGGGGGTGCGCTCGGGGCGATCCTGGTGGTGGCCGCGGCGTGCGGATCGAGCGGAGCATCGCCGTCGACCTCGACCGGTGCCGGCGGATCGACCACCGGCAGGTCGGCGACGGCTGCAGTGACGGCCGTCCAACGCGGGTCTCTCGGCGTGATCCTCATCGACAAATCGGGCAAGACCCTCTACCGCTTCTCGCCCGACGGGACGGGCAAGCCGACCTGCTCGGGCGCCTGCGCGGCGGTGTGGCCCCCTCTGACCGTCCCGGCGGGAACGATGCATGTGCCGGCCTCGGGCGTCGGTGCGTCGGACCTGGGGACGGTCGCCGGCCCGGGAGGCGCGCTGCAGGTGACGTTCAAGGGGATGCCGCTCTACCGATTCTCCGGCGACACCAAGTCGGGGGACGCCAAGGGGCAGGGACTGGGTGGAACCTGGTTCGTCGTCCCGGCCGCGGCATCATCCTCGGCCACCCCGTCGACGACGACCTCGTCACAAGTCCCGGCGTCGACCACCACCGCTCCGCCGGGTGCTCAGCCTGCCAACAGGAACTCGACTGCGCCCAACTCACCGCCGGCTACACCACCGCCGGCCACACCGCCACCGGCCACACCGCCACCAGCCACCGCCCCGCCCGCCACCGCCCCGCCGATGACCGTCCCGCCGGTCCCCGCCCCTCCGGCCCCGTCGCCCCCCACGACTCAGGGCGGTGGATACGGGTACTGAGGGAAAATGCATCCTGTCCTGCCACTATGTGGCCCGGGAGCAGATCCCGTGAAGTCGGCCGCATACTGTGCAAGTCTGGAACGGTATGGCGTCGTGACCTTCGCGGGTCGCGTGCAACTGAGGGGGTGCCACGATCGCGAACCAATCCAAAGGTCAAATGCCGGAAGACGAAGTCTTCTGGCGTTGGGTCATGGGCATCTCGGCGGCGACAATCGTTGCCGCTCTTGTCGCGGTTGTCTTTGTGGGCGGTGCCGGACGCCAAGCTCTGTCGACGGTCGGAGTGGTGTCTCCACCAGGAAACGGTCCCATCGAGACGCTCCCGGCTCTACCGCCTGTGACTCAGTCACCCCTGTCCCTGGCAACC
>DATBOO010000080.1:0-17287 GCA_036553725.1 Acidimicrobiales bacterium
CGGTCGGATTGCACCTCCAGTCCACATCCGGCGTGATCTCTGGGACAGCGAAATCCCCGGGACTGTCGGCATTCACCCTTCAGGTGGCTGATACGAAGACCAAGCACCCGCGGACACAACGGATGGCGACTCATCTGTTCACCCTTCAGGTCACCTAAGGAATCTGGTCATAGCCGTTTGAGAAGCGCCGTCGACACGCCCACTCGAGCACCTTCCGGCCGACGTGGGCAGTCTGTGCGTCCACAGCTCCCCTCGCAGGCTCTTCGGAGTCGAAGTCGACGACGCAGAGCCCGGTACCGTTGCCATCGTTACACGATGGTCAATCCAATCCTCTGTAGAGGTTGGATCTAGCCCTATCTCGCCTATCCCTCGCGCTATCACATTGAGAGAGCAAGACGGACAACGCCAACGGAAAAACCGCCGCGTGGGCCGGGGGACCCGGGGTGGCAGAGGTGTGCGGCAACCCGAACGGGGACGAGCGGGGCGCGGGCGGAGAGGCGGGAAGGCTTGTTTGGTTGGGGGTCGCATGAAACCGGGGAGGGAGGCGGCATCGTCCTCCCCGGCGTAAAGTTCTTTGATGGCACGACTTGATATTCCCAAGGGCGAAGGTGGCGACGCAGTACAACTATGGTCGCTCAGACCGGAAATGGGCGCGGCTGTGAACCGGCTAGTGGATGCCGCCTACAACAAGAGCATCCTGTCAGTTCGTGTGCGTGAAGCCGCCCGTATGCGGATTGCTCAGTTGAACGACTGCACTGTCTGTTTGGCGTTTCGCGCGGACAAGGTCAAGGCCCGAGGGGTGTCCGAGGAGTTCTACCGTCACGTAGGTGCCCATGACGATGGCGCCAACTTCAGCGAACAAGAACGGGTGGCAATGGAGTACGCGGAGCGCTTCGCCACGGACCACTTGAGTATTGGCGACGCCTTTGTCAATCGAATGCGTGACTCATTTTCCGATGCTGAGATTCTCGATCTCACGATCTGTCTGTCAGCGTTTCTCGGACTTGGCCGCACCCTCCGCGTTCTCGGGATCACGGAGACCACACTGACCGACGTCTAGTTCCGTTCCCCTGAGGCGAACCGGCTCCGGCGAGGTCCGACCCGACCCGGATGGCGTGGCGATGGCGATGCGCCGAAGGACGACGTGCCCCTAAGTGATGGTGCCACCGATCTCGACAGCCGCCAAAGATCTGCGCCAGCCGCACTGCTATCGTGAACAGCCGATCGGAGGGGAGGCGGAGATGACCGATCCGAGCACGAGGGTAACGGCATCGAACCGGTGGAGGTTGGAGCATCAGTTCGGACCGCTGGCGCTGACGGTCGGCGTGCTGATTGCTGCGGCGAGTTCGCTCGGACTTGTCGGGGACGCCTCAGCGGCAATGCCCACGCCACCAAGCGCGACAAACATTCAGTACTACGTGGCCATGGGGGACTCCCTGGGCGCAGGCTATGGAGCGTCCCAACCGGCCAATGGTTACGTGAACCTGGTGTACCAACACGAGCTCGCCCAGTATCCGAACCTGCAGCTCGTCAATCTCTCGCAACCAGGAGCGACCACCGATGCGATCCTCCACGGTTCGCAGCTGTCGGATGCCCAGGCATTCCTCCGGGCTCACGCCGGTCAGGTCGCCCTAGTGACCATCGATATCGGGGGGAACGATGTCGATAACTGCGTGCCCCCCTCGGGGATCGAGGCCACCTGCATTCAGAACGGCGTGAGCGAGATCGCCACCAAGCTGCCGCTGATCTTGCATGGGCTGAGGGCCTCGTACTCCGGTCTGCCCATCTACGGGATGGACTACTACGATCCGTTCCTCGCCTACTGGCTCAACGGAGCCGGTGGGCAAGCAGTGGCCCAGCAGTCAGAGACTGACACCGTGTTCATCAACGCGCTCTTTGGCCAGATCTACGCAGCCGCTGCCGCGTCGATGGCCGATCCGGCCACGTTGTTCGAGACCACCGACTTTGCCCTCACCGGCTTGTGGAACGGGACAGTAGTTCCACAGAACGTTGCGCTCATCTGTCAGTGGACGAGGATGTGTCCCCCCTTAGGCGACTTCCACGCCAACGACGCGGGTCACGCCGAGTTGGCGACAGCTTTTGAGCTGGTGATCGGTCACGCACCCTTGCCAGTACCGACGACGAGAGTCCTAGAGTCCGCATCGCCAACTTCGGCTGCGGGGGGCCAACCCGTGACATACTCCGTGACCGTGGACGGTTTGGGCCCCCCCGCCGGAACCGTCCCCAGCGGAACCGTGACGTTCAGTGCGGGCGCCACCAACTTGTGCACTTCCACTCTATCTCCGACGGCGGCGGATCTCGCCGGTGGTAGCGGATCTTGCAGCTCCTCGAACGCCCCACTGGGTACGGATACAGTAACCGCCGCCTACGGTGGAGACTCCTTCTTCACTGCCTCGTCGGGCACTGCGAAGTTGACCATCACAAACGCTACGCCGAGTGTTACCTGTTCCAAGGTGTCGGGGAATGCTTTCACCTTGATCAGATTCAAGGCATGCTCCCCGCTATCGAAGACCAACAGGTCTGCTTCGGCCCCCGGTTCCTTTCTGGCCTCGGGAGGCACGCTCACTTGGGCGCACAGTTTCCAGTCGACCACCGCCTCGGTGACACAGACAGCACTCAGCTTGGGGGCGTGCAAGAGAGGGAGCACGGAACACGACTTCACCGGGATCGTGACAGGTGGAAGTTCGATCTACACCCGGGCCTACGATCCCGTAGCGCTTCGAGTGTGTGAGACAGGAGGCGGAACCGTCAGCCTCGTGCCGGGGTCCACCGCTTCCTTCTGATCCCACCGCCAGATCGACATTGTGAGGAACCGTAATCGGCCGAACCAGTCGGTCACCCACTCAGGATGACCGTTGTCGCTCGTCAAGCGAAATTGGAGAGTGGGTCCCCATCGTCGGCCTTGAATCAGTCGAGCGACAAGAGATCGACGTCGTAGTCGGAGAATCGACCGTCAACCGAGATGAGCGTCAATCCCTCGATTCTGGCTTGTGCGATCAACACCCTGTCGAATGGATCGGCATGGTGGTCGGGCAGTCCGCCGGCCGTGAGCGCGTGAATGGCCGTGATCGGGAGTGAGTCAAAGTCGTTCGCATCCAACGCCTCGAGCAAGTCCTCTGGGGCATCGAGGCGACCGGCGCTTCGTTTGATGGCGATCTCCCAAGCAGTTGCCGCCGAACCATCACCTCGACACGGTGATCGGCGATGGCAGCTTCGACGGGCGGGGGAAGACTGGGATCAGCCGAGAGCCACCACGACAAGATACGGGTGTCGAGTAGGACCTTCACCGATCGTCGCCATGAAGCGCGGCGGCAACCGTCTCTGGCAGGTCATCGAAATCGGACCCATGTGGACTCGTCCGGCCCAGAAGCCGGGGGTCCGCGCCGAACGGGCAGGCACAATGCGGGCCACGACGTGTCCGGCCCGGGCAATCTCGACCTCGCCAGCCTCTCCGGACTCGACGGCAGCGACGAGGCGAGAGAGGTTGGTCTTTGCTTCGTGCATGTTCACTCGCACGCACCGGTATTGGCTAAATTGGCTAGTTCAGTCAAAACGGGTCGACGGTCCGCCGGACTCCGGCCTGGTGGAGCCAGGCTTGCTCGACGGCACCACCCTCATCCCGAAATGCCGGTCTGACGGACCGTCACGTTGAGACGCCCGTTCCCGAGGCCGAGCGAAGGGTCGCCGGTGCCGGCCACCACCTTCGGCACGCCGTGGAAGGCCCGCCGCGAAGGCCCGCCGAACACGAAGAGGTCCCCCGACTCGAGCTCCACGTCGGTCCAGGGTCGACCGCGGCTGGCCGCATTCCCGAAGCGGAACACGGCGGTGTCCCCGAGGCTGAGCGAGACCACCGGGGCCGGGCTCTCCTCTTCCCGATCGGCGTGCATGCCCATCCGCGCTCCGGGCCCGTACCAGTTGACCAGGGCCACATCGGGCTCATATCGCCCGGTACGCCCGGCAACCCCCGCCGGCTCGTGTCCGAGGACCGTGGCGTCGACGGCACAGGCGTCCGCGAGCGCCCGACGGCTCAGATCACCCAGCCAGGCGGGGAAGGTGACCACCGGGCGGCCGTCCCCGTCGTCCACGGTCCGCGAGTACCGGTACGGGTACCAGTGCCATCCCAGACAGGTGATCTGCACCGACATCGTCCCGCCACTCGGCATGCGGGGCGATCGGAAGCCCCCGGCCTGCTCGGACCACATCCGGCACAACCCCACCAGCTCACGCTGACGCTCCCCGTCGAGCCAACCGGGAAGGTGGACGGCGCCCGGGGCCACCACCACCGGCCTCCGCTCGAACAGCCCGGTCACCGCATGGCCCCGGTCACCGCACTACCGGCCCGAAGGTCGGCAACTCGGGCACGGCCGGTAGCCCTCGGCAGCCGCCTGGGCCAGTGAACGGAAGCCGCGGCGGTGCTCACCGTCGACCGGGAGCAGCCGGTGACAGGTCGGCATGCACACCACCCGGCCGAGGTCATCGCCCACATAGTTGGCCCCCTGGCGCACCATGGAAAAGACCCGGTCCACATCGACACCCTCGCCGTCGAGCAATCGCCGCTTCATCTCACGCCCGAATCCATACTGGCCCATGTCGCCGTCCGACCGGATCACCCGGTGGCACGGGATCAGCACGGGGACGGGATTGTGGCCGAGGGCGGTGCCGACCGCCCGGACCGCCCGGGGCCGGTTGATCCGGTGGGCGATCCACGAGTACGGACGGACCTCACCCGGCGGGATCTCCAGGGCGGTGCCGAGTACATCCTGCTCAAAGTGGGTCCGGCCGCTGAGGTCGAACGGGAGGTCGAGGGCGCTGCCGGTCCTCAGTGCCTCTCCGACCCCATCGGGTGGGCCGTCTGCGCCGAAGAGGGGACGGCCGAACCGGCGCCGGAAGGCGGCGGTGAACTCGTCGTCGCCCGAGACGCTCGGCGCCGGCACGACACTGGAGATGCCGGCGGAACTGAAGGCGACGTAGACGTCGACGGTCGGACCTTCGACGTAGGCCCAGTGGGCCACGATCCGTTCGGCCAGATCGGGGGGCGCCGGGACGGAGAGCACCGACAGGGCGCTGATCAGTCGTCGGTCATCGGTGGCGGTCATCGGAGTCCTCCTCCATCGGTCGCTTCTCGGATCCCTGCGCCCGGTCCGGCCGGCCGCAGTCGGGCCAGCCCGCGGCTGATCAGGGACTTGACGGTTCCGGTCGGACACCCCATCACCTCGGCGATCTCCCCCACCGGGAGATCGCCGATGTAGCGGAGTACCACCGCGATCCGCTGGCGCTCCGGCAACTCGATCAGCAGGGCGGCGAGACGGTCGCCGTCGTCATGGATCTCGACCCGGCGCTCGACGCCGGGGAGCGCATCGACCGGATCTGCGTCGGCGACGGCATCCGAGGACACCGTGACGGGCCGGCGGGAGGCGGTGCGGCGCTGATTTCGCCACTGGTTGACCACGATGGCCGTCAGCCAGGCCCGGGGCTGCAGCGTCTCGAGCCGCTCGTGGTCGAAGCCGGACAGCGACCGGTAGGCACGGAGGAAGGCCTCGGCGGCCAGGTCCTCCGCGTCGTGGCGCCGGCCGGTGAGCCGGAGCGCCGTCGAGAAGACCCGGTCCCGATGCACCTCGAACAGGGCCATGAACACCGCGTCGGTCTCCGACGCCGGCACGGCCGGTGGTGGGACGGTGCTGGCCGACAGAGGGCCCTCGGGAGAGTGGGCGGTGGGGGTGGCAACCGCGTACATACCCCTCTCAACACCGGAAGGCGCGGTTCGGTTGCGCACGACAATGACCCTGGCACACCGGCGGGCCTCAGGCCGAGGTGGGGCTCTCCTTCTTGGCCAGCCAGCGGAGGCGGGCCGCCCGGGCGTCCCACGAGTAGACCACCGCCGTGCCGGCCAGGTGGTCGTGGAGCGCATGGCGGTCGCGGTTGGTGAGGATGCCGACGAACCCCAGTCCGAGGATCAGGAAGCTGAGGGGGAGCGCCAGGGTCCGGAAGACCGCCTGCCGCGGGCCGATGGGAGACCCGTCGGTCCTCACCACCCGGATCCCGAGCAGGGCCATCCCGATGGTCTTCCCGCCCGACGCCCACTGGTAGGAGAAATAGACGAACTCCCACACCACCAGCGCGATCAGCGAGACGATCTGGTGGCTGCTCAGGGAGAAATTGTGCCCGCTGACCAGCTGGACGGAGAAGGTCAGGCCGGCCGCGCCCAGGGTGAACAGGCCCCACGAGGCGCCCACGTCGGCGCCGAACGCCACCAGCCGGCTCACCGCCCCGGCATAGTGGCCCTGTCGGCCCTCGATGGGCTTGACGGTGGGCGCCAGCGCCATCAGACCGCCCCCGCCGTGAGCTCGGCCGGAGCCGGGGGCGGGCCCACCAGGGTGCGCGGGCCGAGGGGAAGGACCTCGGGGCGGCGACGGAGGAGGCGGTTGACAAAGCGGGCGAAGAAGTCGTCGAGACCCACTCCCTGGGCCCTGACCACATCCAGCACCTCCGAGGCCACCCCGCTGGTCGACCGGGCGATGATCGAGCCGAGCTCGGTCCGTTCCATGAGCCCGTCGATGTCCACCCGCTGGATGATCTTCTCGACATCGACACGCTCGATGATCTTCTCGACGTCGACCCGGTCGATCAGCTTGTCGACGTCGACCCGGCTGACCACGGAGTCCACGTCGATCCGTGCCACCAGGGCGTCCACGTCGATCCGCTCCAGGAGCGCGTCGATGTCGATGGCATCCATCACCACGTTGACCACCCGCTCCGCCACCGCCTGGGCGAACTGCTCCATGCGACCGCTGCCCGGCACCGGGCTCATGCGGGTCGGATCGCTGACCGAGGGCACATGGCTCACAGTTTCCCATCGGAGGGGCCTGCGGTCTGGGACGGTCCCGCGGTCCGGCGGCCGTCTCCGGGCCCGGGGCCGATCAGGACGGCGAGCTGGACTTCAGCGCCTCGAGGGCCCGGTCGGCGTGGAGGCTCATCCGCACCTCGCTCTGGATCACGTCGACGATCCGGAGATCGGGCCCGATGACGAACGTGGCCCGCTTTGTCGGGGAGATCATGGTGAACCGCCGTCGCACCCCGTACTTCGTCGCCACCGCCCCATCGGGATCGGAGAGGAGCGGGAAGTCGAAGGAGTGTTTGTCGGAGAACCGCTTCTGCTTCTCCACCTGGTCGGCGCTGATTCCCACCCGTTGGGCGCCGGCCGCCTCGAATTCCGCCTTCATGTCGCGGAAGTGGCAACTCTCCGCCGTGCAGCCCGGGGTCATCGCCGCCGGGTAGAAGAAGAGCACGACCGGGCCCTTGGCGGCCAGGTCGCTCAGCCTGGTGGGCGTGCCGTCCTCGTCGGGGAGCTCGAAATCGGGTGCCAGGTCGCCCTTCTGCATGGGCCGAGGCTACCGGGATGCACCCGCGGGTGCCACGGGTCCGGACTTCCGAAGGCGCTCGGCGTGTGCCGGGGCCGGGCGACGTCCCCGTAAGATGCGTCGGCAGGCATTGCCCGCCGACCCGGGCGGGCCCGATGGCCGCGGTCGAAAGCCCGCGGACGGCGGCGAACCGCTACAGCTCCCCGCCGACCAGACAGCTCCCGCCGACCAGACAGCTCCCGCCGACCAGACAGGAAGCCCATCCCTTGCAGTACTCGATCGAGGCCGACACGCTGAAGAAGACGTTCACTGGAAAGCACGAGGTGTGCGCCCTCGACGGCGTGAGCTTCCGCGTGCCCGAGGGGACGGTCTTCGGCCTGCTCGGGCCCAACGGGTCGGGCAAGACCACCGCGGTTCGGGTGCTGACGACCATCCTCAGAGCCGACAGCGGGACGGCGCGGGTGCTCGGCCACGACGTCGAGCGGCGGGCCGGTCTCGTCCGCAGCCTGATCGGTCTGGCCGGGCAGTACGCCGCCGTCGACGAGAACCTCACCGGTCGGGAGAACCTTCAGATGGTGGGCAGCCTCAACCACCTGGGCCGGTCGCAGGTGACCGGACGGGCCAAGGACCTGCTGGAGCAGTTCGACCTGGCCGACGCCGGCGACAGGATCCTCAAGACTTACTCGGGGGGCATGCGGCGCCGGCTCGACCTGGCCGCCGCACTGATGGCCAGGCCCACGGTGCTGTTCCTCGACGAGCCGACCACCGGGCTCGACCCCCAGAGCCGCAACGACCTGTGGGAGGTCATCGAGAGCCTGGTCGGCGGAGGCACCACCGTGCTGCTCACCACCCAGTACCTCGAGGAGGCGGACCGCCTGGCCGACACCCTGGTCGTGCTCGACCACGGCCGGGTGATCGCCGAAGGCACGCCCGAGGCGCTGAAGGCCGACCTCGGGGCCACCGTGCTCGAGGTGGGACTGGAGAGCATCGAGGACGCCCGGCGGAGCGCTCTGCTCTTCGACGCCCTCGGGACCCACGCCCCGGTGGTCAACGGCACGGTGGTGGAGGTGACGGTGGACAACGGCCCGGAGTCGGCCATGCTCGGCCTGCGCTCCCTCGACCAGGAAGGGATCATCCCCAGCGCCTTCACCCTGCGCGAGCCCAGCCTCGACGACGTCTTCCTGGCCCTGACCGGGCGACGGACCGAGAACGAGGCCCCTACCACCGAGGACGAGACCGAAGAGAAGCGCCGCCGCGGCCGACGACGCCGGGAACGCCAGGCCATGCCGATCGCCACGGGAGAGTTCCAGTGACCACCACCATCAGCGCCCCGACCATCTCGGGCGCACCCCACTCCGACAACATCGTGGCCCGGGCCCGCTGGGGGCTGGTCGACACCTGGACCATCACCAAGCGGAACATCCTGAGCTACACCCGCATCCCCGAAGCCCTGTTCTTCTCGACCGTGCAGCCGATCATGTTCGTGCTGCTCTTCGTCTATGTGTTCGGCGGATCGATCCATACCCCGGGCACCACCTACGTGAACTACCTGATGCCCGGCATATTCGTCCAGACCGTGGCCTTCGGGTCGGTACAGACCAGCATCGGTCTGGCCGAGGACCTGCAGAAGGGGATCATCGAGCGCTTCCGGGCCCTGCCCATGGCCCGCTCGGCGGTGCTCACCGGCCGGACCACGGCCGACCTGGCCCGCAACGTCGTCACAGTCATCATCATCACCGTGGTCGGGTTTCTGGTCGGGTTCCGCCCCACCACCGGCGTCCTCGCCTATCTGGCCGGCATTCTGGTGATCCTGCTCTTCGCCTACGCCCTGTCCTGGGGTTTCGCCCTCATCGGGCTGTCCGCCCCGAACAGCGAGGTCGCCCAGGTCGTGTCCTTCCCGATCCTCTTCCCGCTGGTCTTCGCCTCCTCTGCCTTCGTGCCGGTGTCTCAGATGCCGGGATGGCTGCAGGGCTTCGCCACCTACCAGCCGGTGAGCGTCACCATCTCTGCCTGCCGTGCCCTCATGCTGGGCGGGCCCACCGCCAAGTGGGTCCTGCAGTCAGTGCTGTGGGCCGTGGTGCTCCTCGTGGTGCTCGTCCCGTTGGCCGTCCGCCGCTACCGCACCCGGACCTGAGCCGGACCCGCGGGAGGCCGGTTTAGCGCCGAACCGTGGCCCGCTCGCCACCACCGGTCCGGCGAAGCAGAATGGGGCCTATGCCACCAACTCCCATTCCCCCGGCCGGCCTCGACTCCTTCGGAGCGCGGGGCCGCCTGGCCGTCGGTGAGACCACCTACGAGATCTACCGGATCAACGCGTTGGCGGACCGCTTCGACGTGTCCCGGCTTCCCTACTCGATCAAGGTGGTGCTCGAGAACCTGCTCCGCCACGAGGACGGGCGGGCCGTCCAGGCCGCCGACGTCGAGGTCGTCGCCGGCTGGGGCAACCACCCCGAGCGCCACGGGCTCGGAGGCCAGGACGCATCGGAGATCGCCCTCACCCCCGAGCGGGTGCTCATGCAGGACTTCACCGGGGTCCCCGCGGTGGTCGACCTGGCGGCCATGCGGGACGCACTCGGCAAGCTCGGTGGCGACCCGGGCGAGGTCAACCCGCTGGTACCCGTCGAACTGGTCATCGACCACTCGGTCATCGCCGAGGTCTCGGGGGGACCCGACGCCTACGACCGGAACGTGGACATCGAGTACCAGCGCAACATCGAGCGCTACCAGCTCCTGCGCTGGGCCCAGCAGGAATTCGACGGATTCCGGGTGGTGCCTCCCGGCACCGGGATCTGCCACCAGGTCAACCTCGAGTACCTGTCGCGGGTGGTCTTCGCCACTGACGACGGCCGGGCGTACTGCGACACCCTGGTCGGCACCGACTCCCACACCACCATGGTCAACGGGCTCGGGGTACTGGGCTGGGGGGTGGGGGGCATCGAGGCGGAGGCCGCCATACTGGGCCAGCCGCTGTCCATGCTGCTGCCGCCGGTGGTCGGCTTCCGGCTGACCGGAGAACTGGGCCAGGGCACCACCGCCACCGACCTGGTGCTCACCATCACCCATCTGCTGCGCCAGCACGGGGTGGTCGGCAAGTTCGTCGAGTTCTACGGCCCCGGTGTGGCCGCCGTCCCCCTGGCCAACCGGGCCACCATCGGCAACATGTCCCCCGAGTACGGTGCCACCTGCGCCATCTTCCCCGTGGACGAGATCACCCTGGACTATCTCCGCTTCACCGGGCGTGACGACCACCACGTCGACCTGGTGGAGGCGTACACCAAGGAGCAGGGCATGTTCCACGTGGCCGGGGGCGTCGAGCCGGTCTTCTCCGAGACCATCGAGCTGGATCTCTCGACGGTGGTCCCGAGCATCGCCGGGCCGACCCGGCCCCAGGACCTGGTCACCCTGGCCGGCGCGGGGACCTCCTACCGGGCCGCCCTCGGGCGCGACCAGCGCTCGGGCACCGCCTCGCTGACGGATGGGACGGCGGCGGAGGTCGGGGACGGCTCGGTGGTCATCGCCGCCATCACCAGCTGCACCAACACCTCCAACCCGCAGGTCATGGTGGCGGCCGGGCTCCTTGCCCGACACGCCGTCGCCCGTGGCCTGCAGTCCAAGCCGTGGGTGAAGACGACCCTGGCGCCGGGCTCGCGGGTGGTCATGGACTACCTGGACCGTGCCGGGCTCACCGAGCCGCTGGCCCAGATCGGCTTCGACCTCGTCGGCTTCGGCTGCACCACGTGCATCGGGAACTCGGGCCCGCTGCTGCCCGGCGTCTCCGAGGCCGTACACGAGAACGACCTCTCGGTGGTCTCGGTGCTGTCCGGCAACCGGAACTTCGAGGGCCGGATCCACCCCGAGGTCCGGATGAACTACCTGGCGTCGCCGCCCCTGGTGGTGGCCTACGCACTGGCCGGCACCATGGACATCGACCTCACCACCGACCCGATCGGCCACGGGGCCGAGGGCGAGCCGGTCTACCTGTCCGACCTGTGGCCGACCCCCGAGGAGGTCACCGAGGCCATCCGGACCTCGATCACCTCCGACATGTTCCGTCGGCGCTACGGGGCCGTGTTCGACGGCGACGACCGGTGGCAGGCGGTCGAGACGGCCACCGGCGACACCTTCGACTGGGACCGGGACTCGACCTACGTCCTGGCTCCGCCGTTCCTGGATGACCTCTCCATGACGCCCGCCCCGGTGACCGACGTGTCCGGTGCGCGGGTCCTGGCCAAGCTGGGCGACAGCGTCACCACCGACCACATCTCTCCCGCCGGCAGCATCAGCCCGTCCACACCGGCCGGCCACTACCTGGCCGAGCACGGCGTCGAGCGCAACGACTTCAATTCCTACGGGACCCGCCGTGGCAACCACGAGGTGATGGTGCGGGGCACGTTCGCCAATGTCAGGCTGCGCAACCAGCTGGCGCCGGGAACCGAAGGGGGCTTCACCGTCCATCTCCCCGGCGGCGAGGAGACGACGATCCACGAGGCCGCCCAGCGCTACGCCGAGCAGGGGATCCCCCTGGTGGTGCTGGCCGGCCGCGAGTACGGATCAGGATCCTCACGCGACTGGGCCGCCAAGGGGACGGCCCTGCTCGGGATCCGTGCGGTCATCGCCGAGAGCTACGAGCGCATCCACCGCTCCAACCTGATCGGGATGGGAGTGCTCCCGCTCCAGTACGTCGACGGTCAGGGCGCCTCCTCGCTCGGCCTCACCGGACACGAGGTCTTCGCCGTCAGCGGGCTCGGATCCTTCAACCAGGGGATCACCCCGAAGACGGTGGCCGTCCGGGCGGAGGACGGTGACCGGGTCGTGGAGTTCGAGGCCCGGTTGCGGATCGACACCCCGATGGAGGCCGAGTACTACCGCCACGGCGGGATCCTGCCGTACATGCTCCGTCAGATGGCTGGGTGAGCCCCGGCCGGTGACCGGGAAGGGGCAGGTGGGCTCGCCGCCGCCTGGACGAACCGACGGAGGAGCCGGCGTCCCACCGCCTCCACCTCGGCCAGCCGGGGACCGTCCAGGGTGACGCCCGCCGGCAGGTGGGCCCGCCACGCCTCGGCCAACGGGCGGTCCACCTCGACGTGGAATTGGAGACCGTAGGCGTTCCGTCCCCATCGGAAGGCCTGGTGGGGGAAGGCCCGGGTGCCGGCCAGGTGCACGGCGCCGGTTGGTATCGAGAAGGTGTCCCGGTGCCAGTGCACACAGGGGAGGGCGGTGGCCGCCAGCCCGCCGTACTCCGGCCCCAGCACCGGGTCCTGTCGGCCGGCGGAGGTCAGCTCGACCTGTCCGAGGCCGACCTCGGGCTCGGGGCCCCTGCTCACTTCCGCGCCCAGGGCGACGGCGAGCTGCTGGGCGCCCAGGCACACGCCGAGGACCGGTGTCCCGTCGTCCACCGCCGCGCCCATCAATGCCCGCTCCGGCACCAGCCAGGGGTGGTGGGCCAGGTCATGGACACCCATCGGACCCCCGAGCACCACCAGTCCGGCCAGCGACCGGCGGTCGGGGAGATCCTCACCGCGGTCGGGGCGGACCACCTCGAAATGGCGCCCGGCCTCGAGAAGCACATCCCCGATGAGGCCCGGGCCCTCGTGCTCCACGTGCTGGATGATCGACCACCGGTCGCCGCCCACTAGGCCGTGTTCACCACGTGGAACGACTCGGCCAGCCTTCCGTCCGGTAGGCCCCCCGCCGTGGCGGTGCCGGACATCCACGTCCGGAGCAGCCCCTCGAGGTGGTCGCCGTCGCCGACCTGGCTCCGGTGGGACCGGAGGGCGGCCAGCTTGCGGTCGAACTGGTCAGTGACGTCGACCGTCCGGTCGGCTCGATCGGTGGCCATCACCCAGAGCTCGGGGACCGAGTGGGGCTCCAGTCCCTCCTCGAGGAGCTCGGGGAAGGCGAACGGGTTCCGGGCATCCGGGTAGACGGCGCAGGTGGCCGCCTCACCGGCCGCCAGATGGTCGGGGTGGCTGGCATAGATCCGCGTCCAGTTCCGCTCGGGCGACTGGGCCACCACCCGGTCGGGGCGGAACCGGCGGATGACACCGGTGATGGCCCGACGCAGGTCGAGGTCGGCCAGGAGTCGACCGTCGGGGAAGCCGAGGAAGGTCACGTCGGACACCCCGACGACCTTGGCCGCCGTCGTCTGCTCCTCCCGGCGCAGCTCGGCCATGTCGGCACGCGACACCGAACGATCGGATCCGCCGGCGTCGCCGTCGGTGCAGATGCAGTAGGCGACCTCTGCACGGGCGTCGGTCCACGAGGCGACCGATCCGGCGACCCCGAAGTCCACATCGTCAGGATGGGCGGTGACCACCAGGATCCGCCGCGCCTCCCCGGGTCCGGGGTCAGCCGCGGGTGGCTGTGGGGATCGGCTCTCCGGCACCGCGGCCCTCAGCCTGCGGCGGGCTGCCAACCGGCCAGATCGGCCAGCCGGGGATCGTTGGAGAAGATCTCCACGATGGGTGACCGCAGCCCGATCCGGGCCTGGATCCGCTCGATCTCGAGGATCTGGTTCCACTGGACCAGGGTGACCACCAACCCGGCCTCGCCGGCGCGGGCGGTCCGCCCCGAGCGGTGCAGATAGGCCTTGTGGTCCTCGGGCGGATCGAAGTGGACGACCACGTCCACCATGTCGATGTCGAGCCCACGGGCGGCGACGTCGGTGGCCACCAGGGCCGGCAGCTTGCCGGCGCCGAACTCCCGCAGGGTCCTCTCCCGGTTGACCTGGCGGAGGTCGCCGTGGATGGCGTCGGCCTTGACCCCCTCCTTCCGGAGCTGCTCGACCAGCCGGTCGGCACCTCGCTTGGTCCTGACGAACACCAGGGTCTTCTCCGAGTTCCGGCAGATGGCGGCGCACACCTTGACCCGGTCCATCTGGTGCACCTCGAGGAACCGGTGCTCCATGGCGTCGACCGTGGTGTTGGGTGACGCCACCTCGTGGAGGACGGGGTCGGTCAGGTACCGGCTGACCAGCCGGTCCACCGCCCCGTCGAGCGTGGCGGAGAACAACAGGGTCTGGTGCTCCCGTTCGAGACGACGGAGCACCCACTCGACCTGGGGCATGAACCCCATGTCGGCCATGCGGTCGGCCTCGTCGAGGACCAGGGTCTCGATGTCCGCCACCGACAGCTCGCCGCGGTCGCCGAGGTCGATGAGGCGGCCGGGCGTGGCGATGATCACGTCCACCCCCCGACGGAGCTTCTTCACCTGGCGCTCGATGTCCGCCCCGCCGTAGACGGCGGCGATCCTGAGGTCTACCGACTTGGCCAGGGGCTCGAGCACCTCGCTCACCTGTACGGCCAGCTCGCGGGTGGGAACGAGCACCAGTGCCCGGGGCCGGCCCGGCTCGGTGGACCTCGCCGCCATGGTCCGCTGGAGGAGGGGGAGCCCGAAGGCCAGGGTCTTCCCCGACCCGGTCTTGGCCTTCCCGCACACGTCGCGCCCGGCCAGGGCATCGGCGACGGTCATGGCCTGGATGGCGAACGGGGTGGTGATCCCCTGACCGCTCAGGGCAGCCACCAGGGCCGGGTCAACGCCCAGGGAGGCGAAGGTACAGGGCTCGCCGGTCCCGGCCAGCGGGTCGGCATCGTGTTCGAGGACGCGATCCGACGAATCGGCAATGGTGGTCATGGGGTCTGGACTCACTCTCATCTGTTCGGTGACGGCCGGGCACGGCCGCCGGCATCCGTGCGAGTCACGAACGCCTACGGGCCCGCCTCGGGCCATCGATCCTGCCTGCGTCAGCAGGCCTGAAGAACAGATGAGGAAGACCCCGGTGGAGGGCACGAGCCCGACCACCGGTCCCAGTCTACCTGGGATCGCTCGCCACCCCGGGTCATCAAGTGCCCGAGGGGCCCGGGGTGTGCCATCGTAGGCAGGACGAACACCCGCTCCACCTGCCAATTGACGGTCCACCCCACGAAAGGACGCCGACCGTGACTTCTCTGAACCGCTTGAAGCGGCCAGCTTCTTCTCAAGCAGCTTGCGCTGCCAGACGGGCCAGTCCAACCCGAAGATCACCCTACGGCGAAGGTGTGACAGACCTCGGGGCTGCGCCCCGAACCCGGATTCCCCTGATGGCTGAGGCCGCCAGTCCCCTCGGGGCGTTCTGATGGGAAAGCTCGCCGCCGGGGACAAGGCGCCCGCATTCACCCTCGCCGACCAGGACGGCGCCCGGGTCTCGCTCAAGGACTTCAAGGGAGGCCGGGTGGTGATCTACTTCTATCCGAGGGACGACACCCCGGGTTGCACCAAGGAAGCCTGCCAGTTCAACGACAACCTGCGCGCCTTTGCCCGGGCCAAGGTTCCCGTCCTCGGGTTATCGGGCGACAGCGCGGAGAAGCACAAGGCCTTCCGGGCCAAGTACGGCCTCAAGTTCCCCCTGCTCACCGACGCCGACCATTCGGTGGGCGAGGCCTACGGCGCCTGGGGCGAGAAGACCCTCTACGGCAAGAAGTCGATCGGGGTCATCCGGTCGACCTTCCTCATCGCTCCCGACGGCAAGGTGGCCCGGGCCTGGTACCACGTGAAGGCCGACGGTCACGCGGCCAAGGTCTTGGCCGAGCTCGGCGCCTGAGCACCCGTCTGCCGGGCAGGCCGGCCCGCCCGGCGTCACACCTGGTGGACGGGGCACCACCACGACGTGCGCCCGCCCACGGTCGACCGCACCAGGGCTGCGCCGTCCCGCGGGCACCGGCCGCCGGGCCGGCGCTCGTCCATCAGGTCGCCGAGGTGGGAGCCGCCCCGGTCGATCAGGTACCCGATGGTTCGCCGGAGGTGCCGATGGAGCCGGCGCGCCTCGTTGGCCGAGAGGGAGCCGGCCGGGCGCTGCGGGGACAGTCCGGCGCGCCAGAGCACCTCGTCGGCCATCAGGTTCCCGATGCCGGCCACCCGTGACTGGTCGAGCAGCCGGGCCTTCAGCGGGGCGGTGGATCCCCGCAGGGCCGCGGCCAACGCCGCCGGGCTGACCGAGGCGGCGTCGGGACCGAGGCGCGACAGATCCGGGTCGAGCTGGACGCCGCCGAGGCGCCTCGGATCGCGGACGACCAGGGAGCCGCCGTCGACGAACCGGGCCGACCACCGGTCCCACGACGGGTCGTGGCGGCGGGGCGCATACCTCAGGTCCTCGACGCCGGCCCGGCCGTCCACCGCCAGCGTTCCGGTCATCCCGAAGCGGATGCCCAAAGTCGGGCCCCCCTCGGTGGCCAGCACCAGGAGCTTCCCGATGCGGTCGGCCGAGACGAAGCGGTTCCCGACCAGGGCCCGGCGGAAGGCCGGAGCGCCGGCGCCCCCCTTCAGGAACCAGGGGTCAGGGGTGGCGATCGAAGTGACGGCGCGGAACAGGGCCGATTCGGCGAGCCGGCGGTAGCGTTCGACCTCGGGCAGCTCGGGCACGGCCCGAGGCTAGTCAAACCGGAGCCGGTCGCCGGCTGCGTGCGGCGGCTCGGGCCCGCCTCGATAGGGTAAGGCCATGCCCCCCGAAAAGCCGCATTGGGCCGAGCTGTTCACCGAGGTCGTGACGTCCGGCCTCTGCACCGGGTGTGCCGCCTGCATCGTGGCCTGTCCCTACGACGTCCTCTCCTACGACGACACCGGCGGGAGGTACAAGCCCTTCCACATCGACGCCGAAGGCGGGCCCGACAGCTGCACCCACGGGGTCAAGGGATGCACCATGTGCACCCGGGCCTGTCCGAGGTTCCGCCTGTGGGAGCCCGAGATCGACAACCACCTGTTCGGGCGGGAGCGGACCTCTGAGGAGGTGGCCGGGGTCTCCCAGGACACGGTGCTGGTCCGTGCCACCGATCCGGAGATCCTCGAGATCGGCCAGGACGGCGGCCTGGTGTCCGCCCTCCTCATCTGGGCCCTCGAGCACGACATCATCGACGCGGCCCTGGTCTCGGTCCTGG
>DATBOO010000146.1:0-14537 GCA_036553725.1 Acidimicrobiales bacterium
CGACTAACACCACGACCCCTGGCACCGACACGATGGGTGTCAGCACCTCGATTGATACCACCCAAGTGCAGAGCAGTCCGGGTTTCACGATTGTCGCAGCAGGGCCTGCGACACAACTCGTGGTCAACGGGGGTGGGGGCCAGACCAGCGCGATCGGCACTCCGTTTCCTAAGCACCTGGGCGCCACAGTCGAAGATGCCGCCGGCAACCCGGTCCTGGTTGCAGGCACGATGGTCACGTTCACCGCCCCGGCCACGGGGTCGAGCGGCACATTCAACACCGGGGGAACCAACGTCACCACGGTTGCGACCAACTCCAGTGGGACCGCCACCGCCAGCCTCCTCACCCCCAACGCCCCTGCTTCCTCCCCCGGCACCTTTTCGGTGGTGGCCACCTCCCCTCCCCCTCCCCCGGGTACTCTGACTCCGGCCACCTTCTTGGAGACGAGCACTGGCGCGACGGTTACCGTTCCGGGCCAACCGACGAGCGTCTCGGCCACGGCGGGCAACGCCAGCGCCACGGTCAACTGGGCACCGCCGGCCAATACCGGCGGCACCCCCATCTTGAACTTCACCGTGACCTCGTCGCCTCCCGGGGGCACCACCGCCCCCCTAGGACCTTCTGCCACCTCGGCAGTCGTCACTGGGCTAACCAACGGCACCGCATACACCTTCACCGTGATTGCGCACAACGCCCAGGGGCCCAGCATCGCCTCGGTTCCCTCCAACTCGGTCACCCCCACCGCTCCGACGCCTCCCCCGCCCCCGCCGCCCCCCTCCGGCAACGGCAGCCTCCCCAGTCCGGTGACCGGCATGGCGGCCCTGCCTAACGGCACCGGCTACTGGCTGACCGACGCCCAAGGTGGGGTGTCCGCTCACGGCAATGCGGTGAACTACGGCTCCATGGCCGGCCATGTCCTGAACGCCCCGGTCAACCACATCGTGGCCACCCCGGACGGCAAGGGCTACTGGCTGGTGGCCGCCGACGGCGGCACCTTCACCTTCGGCAATGCCGGGTTCTTCGGGTCCACCGGCAACAAGGTCCTGAATGCGCCGGTGGTCGACATCGCCCCGACCCAGAGCGGCAAGGGCTACTGGCTGGTTGCCTCCGATGGGGGGATCTTCTCCTTCGGCGACGCCCAGTTCCACGGCTCCATGGGGGGCCAGCCCCTGAACAAGCCGGTGGTTGGCATGAGCGCCGGTCCCAACGGGGGGTACTGGTTGGTGGCCACCGACGGGGGGATCTTCTCCTTCGGGGAGCCGTTCTACGGATCGACCGGCAATATCGTGTTGAACCAGCCGGTCAACGGCATGACGGTGACCGCCTCCGGGCACGGCTACTGGTTCGTGGCCTCCGACGGGGGGATCTTCTCCTTCGGCGACGCCCAGTTCCACGGGTCCATGGGGGGCAAGACCCTGAACGCCCCCATCGTGGGCATGGCGGCCAGCCTTCCCACCGGTGGGTACTGGCTGGTGGCCTCTGACGGCGGCATCTTCGCCTTCAGCGCCCCGTTCCTCGGGGCGGACTGACCAATCGCCGCGCCGTCCCGACCAACCCGGGTGGGTGGGTCGGGTCGGCGCTGACCTCGAGCGCCCGAGCCCCGGTGCCTGCACGGGACCGGTGCGCCCCGGGGGACTCGAACCACCCAACCTGCGGATTAAGTGTCCGCTGCTCTACCGTTGAGCTAGGGGCGCCGCGGCAGCATAAGACCAGACCGCAAGGGCGTCAACGCGCGGTGGGGGAGCTTCCCCGGTCGGGGCGTCCGCCAATTCCGATTGCCTAAGATGACGTCGTAGCCTCCCGACTGGGACCACCACCGGGGCGACCCGAGGAAGTGTGCGTGACCGTGACTGACCAGCCCGACCCGGATGACGGGGAGCAGGCAGCCCGGACCTTCGAGGCATTGGTCGCCGAACGTCGCAAGAAACGCCAGGTCTTGGCCGATCAGGGCATCGATCCCTATCCCTCGCGTTTCGATCGCACGGCGACAGCCGCCGACCTGCAGGATCGTTACGGCGGGCTGGCGGCCGATGCCCGCACCGGCGAAACCGTCCGGATGGCCGGCCGCCTGACCAGCATCCGCGGTCATGGCCGCCTGTCCTTCGCCACCCTTCAGGACGTGAGCGGCTCGGTGCAGCTCCTCATGCAGGACTCGATCCTGTCCGATCAGGCCAAGGCAGTCCTGGCCAACTGCGACCTCGGCGACTGGATCGGAGCGGAAGGCGAGGCCGTCACCAGCCGGCGTGGAGAGCTGTCGGTCGACACCCGGGAGCTCTGGCTGTTGTCCAAGGCCCTCCGACCGCTACCCGACAAGTGGCACGGGCTGAGCGCCACCGACACCCGGTACCGCCAGCGCGAGGTGGACCTCCTGGCCAACCCCGACAGCCGTCGGGTCTTCGACATCAGGTTCCGGACCATCGCCGCCCTGCGAAAGCAGCTGGTGTCCGAGGACTTCGTCGAGGTCGACACGCCCATCCTCCAACCCCAGGCCGGGGGGGCACTGGCCCGGCCCTTCCTGACCCACTCCAACGCTCTGGACATCGACCTGAGCCTGCGCATCGCGCCCGAGCTCTACCTCAAGCGCATGGTGGTCGGGGGCTACGAGCGGGTCTTCGAGCTCGCCCGCAACTTCCGCAACGAGGGCATCGACACCCGGCACAGCCCGGAGTTCACCCTGCTCGAGGCCTACCGCGCCTTCGGTGATCTCACCGACGGGATGGACCTGACCGAGCGCCTCGTCGTCGGGGCCGCCCGGTCGGCCACCGGCAGGCTGACCTTCACCATCGGTGAGCGGGCCATCGACCTCTCCCTGCCCTGGCCGCGCCGACAACTGCTCGACTGGCTGGAGGAGCTGGTCGGCGGTCGGCTCCACCCGTCGGACCCGGTGGACCAGGTCCGGTCGGTGTGCACGACCCACGGAGTCGAGTTCCTGCCCGAATGGGGCTCGGGGAAGCTCATCTTCGAGCTGTACGACACCATCCTCCTGCCCACGGTCGTCAACCCCGTCTTCGTGTGCGGGTTCCCCATCGAGGTGTCCCCCCTGGCCCGGCGCTCCACCGCCGACCCGACCCTGGCCGACCGGTTCGAGCTGGCCATCGACGGCAAGGAGTACACCAACGGCTACAGCGAGCTCAACATCCCCGAGGAGCAGCAGGAGCGGTTCCGTGGGCAGGCCGAGGCCGTCGCCCATGGAGACCTCGAAGCGCAGCCGGCCGACCTGGCCTTCGTGCGGGCCCTCGAATACGGCCTCCCCCCCACCTCGGGGATCGGGGTCGGTGTCGATCGCCTGGTGATGCTCCTGGCCGAGGTGGAGGCCATCCGGGACGTGATCCTCTTCCCGATGATGCGTCCGGAGGCCACCAGCTGATCCCTCGGGTGCGCTGGGCTGATCGCAGAGCGGATCGGCGCTCCACGGGCATCGACTCTCTCCTCGAGGAGCGTACGATCGATCCAGGCCGCCGTTGTCGGTTGAGCCGTGCATCGCGAACGCGGTGTATGGGAGTCGGGACTCTGCCCGTCGATTTGCAGCCAGGCGATGCTGCAGACGGTCGAGACCGGCGCGGCGCCGGCCCAGACGACGGCGAGGAGGGACACCGGCGCCGGTGCTCTATTCACAACCTGGCGAGCCCCGGGTGATGAGCGGAGGGAGTGGGATTCGAACCCACGGTGCCTTGCGACACAACGGTTTTCGAGACCGTCCGATTCGTCCGCTCTCGCATCCCTCCAACTGAACCATCGCATCTCCGTGGCCCTCCTTGCCCAGCTCGCGTGCGAGCTGGGGTCGAGACCAGGGTTCTGACGAAGTCGCAATGCTACAGGCACGACGCGGGCCGGGTCCACGGATGGTGCGAGGATCAACCGTCGCCCTCGCCCACGCCCACCGGACCGGGTGCCCGGCTCAGATGCCGACCGGCGGCGCCCCGTCCAGCTCCGGCATCGGGCGGCGTCCGACCCTCACCGGGTGTCTGGCCCGGGCGAGCATCGCCGTGTCGCCACTGCTGTTTCCGTAGGCATAGTCAAGGTCGCAGGGACCGTCGAGATGGTCGGCGAGGAGAGCGACCTTCGCATCCCCCCGCACGTTCGGACCGTCGAGCCTTCCGGACAGGACGCCGGTCCGGGCATCGACCTCCCACTTCGTGGCGATGACCTCCTCGATCCCCAGGGTGGCGGCCACCCGCCGGACATAGGCGTCGAACGAAGCACTGACCACGATGATCCGGTGGCCCTCGGCCAGGTGCCAGCGGATCCGGGCCCTGGCGTCCGGCCGGATCCACGATCGCGCGACCACTTGGGCCGTCGCCGTGGCCGCGGCCTCGGCGTCCTCGTGGGTGAGCCCCCCGAGGACATCGAGGCAGATCAGGGCCTTGGCGGCATCCCGCGCCGGGCCCCCTCGCAGGGCCAGGGCGACCTGGGGCGCATGGCGCAAGAAGGTGCCGGCGAGAGCCCGCCGGGACCGGATGCGGGTCAGGAAGAGGGGGAGGGTGTCGGTGCTGGTGATGGTGCCGTCGAAGTCGAAGGCGACCACCGGCCGGCCGTCCCGGCCCCCGCCATCCGGACCAGCTGCTATCACCTGCTCTTCCCTTCCCGCGGCCCGCGGCATCTGCGCCTCCCTCGGCTCTCCCCGGCCCTCACGTCGTCCACTTGGGCACCATCTCCCACCTCACTTCGGCTCCCTCCTGTTCCCCTGCCGTCAGATACCGGTTTGTGTCCCGGGCCGGACTCCGGCGCCCGCTGAGCCGATGACCGGGGCCAGGAGACCGTGAGAAGAATTCGCTTGCCGACCCCCCGGGGTGAGTAGGTACCCTAGCGAGGAAGCCATACGGTCCACGCCGCGGCCGGTGTTGCCGGGCCGGGCCATCAGCTGTTCACCAGACTCCGAGATGGACGCGGACGAGCGGTGCCCCAATTCCTCCAACTTTCTGGAACCGACTCCTAAAGAGGACCGGCCGGCGTGCCGATGAGCGAGGAGGGGGCATGGTGCCCACGGGTGTCGACGGCAAAGGAGATGGACGCGAACGATGGCCATGAGCAGCGAATTCATCGGGCGGGCCGGACCGGCCTCTGACCCCTCGGGCGATTGCCAGGCGAGCGGCGTGGGGTTGCCGCCACGGCTGGGGAGGGCATAGGGCGATGCTCAGCGACTCAAAGCGCCGAGGCGTTCCGGGGGCAAAAGGGGGTCCGTCCAGTCCCTGGGCGCCCGTGCGGCTCCCCGCCGCCTGTGCCGACATGGAATCCGCAGAGGCCACCGGTAGGCTCGCCAATGTGCCTCGGTTTTTGGATCGAGTTGTCTGTCGGTACTCGTCGCACGACTGGTGGGTATTGGCCTATCCGCCGACCCGTCGGTGGGAGTGTCATCGCTGCGGGGCGATCGTCGAAGAGACGACGTCGGCCCGGCCCGACCGCCGCCGGGTCCCCCGTGAGCCCACGAGGGGAATGCACGGTCAACCGGGCACCGACGCCGCCTAGCCTGGCGTAGGCAGGCCACTGAGCACCACTGCCCGTCGCCAAGGGGTGCGTTTGCAGCCTACGGCCCCCTATTTCGCCACCGGTTGTGGTGGCTCCGCTGCAGTCCGTCGGATCGCTGTTAACCAGGCGATAAGTTCACGTTTTTCCCTTGTTAACCTCCGTAGCCGCCGTTACGGTGACTCTTGATGAGACCGCGACGGGCAGGGTCAACAGGGAAAAGAACACGATGCTCAGGCATCGGTGCGCGGCGGGCGAATTCCCGGTCGCCGCACCGGGCCGGCGGTCGATGCCGGTCTGAAGCTTGGATGCACCTGAGAGAAGCGCTGCCGGCGCCTCGGCCGCCCTTCCCGGGACCGGTGGGAGGGCACAAGAGCGCCCACCGTCCTTTCCCTCTTCCGGGCCATTTCTCCTTAGTACAAATAGACCCTCCATTGGCGTGCGTATTCAGTAATAAAGGCGCAAACATCTTTCAGACAACTACGCCGTTCCTTGCTTGGATTCCGGCGGATTTCGAGGAGCAGACGTGAAAACCATAGAAGTCAGCGTGGTGGTACCCACGCGCAACGAGCGACAGAACGTCGGTCCCCTGATGGCCCGACTGAGCGAGGCGCTTCCCACCGGGCAGGCGGAAGTGATCTTCGTCGATGACAGCACCGACGACACCCCGGACGTGATCGCGGCGGTGGCGGAGACGGCGACGCTGCCGGTGCTGACCCTGCACCGCGGGCCCGGCGAGCGGGCCGGCGGCCTCGGCGGAGCGGTGGTGGCGGGCCTGCGGCTGGCCGTGGGCCGCGTGGTCGTGGTGATGGACGGGGACCTGCAGCACCCGCCGGAGACCATCCCCGAGCTCATCCGCCCCATCGAGCAGGGCGAGGCCGACATCGTCGTGGCCAGCCGCTACCGCGAGGACGGTGGGGCCGGTGGCTTGGCCACCCGCTCCCGGGCGAGTGTGTCGCGCCTGGCCACAACTCTCACCAAGTTGGTGTTCCCCCGGCGCCTCCAGGAGATTTCCGACCCGATGAGCGGGTTCTTCGCCGTGCGCCTGGCCGCCGTGGACATCGACAGCCTGCGGCCCGTCGGGTTCAAGATCCTCCTCGAGGCGGTGGCCCGCTGCCGGTTGACCGTGGCCGAGGTCGGGTTCACGTTCGCTCCCCGCTACTCGGGCGAGAGCAAGGCCAGCTTCAGCGAGGGGATCCGTTTCGCCGGCCACCTCACCCGCCTGCGTCTCGGGACCCTGCTCACCGCCCGTCAGCAGCGCGCCGCCGGCTTCGCCGGTGTCGGGCTGACCGGACTCGTCGTCAACGCCGTGGCGTTCTGGCTGCTGATCCGCTACGGCCACATGCACTACCTGGCTGCGGCGGCGGTGGCCACCCAGATTTCGACCACGTGGAATTTCGCGGGCATGGAGCTCCTTGTCTTCTCGGACCGTCGGTCCGGGGGGATGCTCGGACGCTACGTCCGCTTCAGCGTGCTCAACAACACCGTGATGCTGGCCCGATTGCCCTTCTTGGCATTCCTGGTCGGCGTCGCCCACACTCCGCAGCTGTTGGCCAACACGATCACGCTTCTGGCTGTGTTCCTGGTCCGCTTCGGTATCAGTGACCGTTTCATCTACGAGGGAGAAGGAGAGAAGAAAATGGGTCAGGGCGCTGCTTCGAGCACCGTTGTCGGGCCGATCGAGATCTTGGTGGAGGATGCCGACAGCCGGCCGACGACCCCCGAGCCCAAGGTCGTCACATCGTTCCGCCACTACTACGACATTCACGGAATCGTGACCATCGGCAGCGACGTCGTCCTGCCGGAACTGCTCCACTTCCTCCAGGCAAAGGGGCTCGGGGAGGGCACGACCCCGGACATCGCCATCAAGATCGGCTCGGTCGGTCGGCCGCGGGCCCGGACCCGCATGGTCCGCTCGGCGGACGGGCGGACGATCCGGTGGGAGGAGCACCTGGGAAGGGCCTCGGCCAACTTCGCCATCCACTTCGGCTCCCAGATCCTGGTGACCTCGAGCCGGGCCCTGGCCCGCAGCCCCCACGTGCTCTACACCAACGTGGTCGAGGCTCTCCTGCGCTTCGTCTTCGTCGACCGCGGCTACATGCTCCTCCATGCCGCGTGCATGGATGTGGACGGTCGGGGCCTGATGCTCTCGGCCCGCACCGACACCGGCAAGACGGGCACGGTCCTCAAGCTGCTGCGGACCAGCGAGGGACGTTTCCTTTCCGATGACATGACGATCATCGACAGCGAGGGGAATGCCAAGAGCTTTCCCAAGCCGCTGACCATCAGCGAGCACACCCTGCGGGCCGTCGACGCCGGGGACCTCAGCCGGAGGGAATGGGCGAGGCTGCGGTTCCAGAGCCGGCTGCACTCCAAGGAGGGCCGCGGCTTCGCCATGCTGCTGGCCGAGCACAACGTGCCGATCATGACCATCAACGGATGGACCCAGCGGATCATCCCGCCGCCGAAGTACGCGGTCCAGCGCCTCGTTCCGTGCGAGCTGACTACCGGGACCCGTATCGACCGGCTCTTCATCATCGAGCGCGGCGCCCCGCACCACAGCCGGGTGCCCCAGTCCGAAGCCATCGCCGAGCTGCTGGAGAACACCGAGGATGCCTACGGGTTCCCCCCGTACCGGTACCTGGCCGAGGCCCTGTCGGTGGGCGGACTGAGCTACGACGAGCTCCGGGAACGGGAGCGCCTGATCCTGGTCAGCGCCATGGAGAGCGTGCAGATCGACCGGCTGGGCTCGGACGACTTCACCTGGGCAGAGCAGATCTCCGCCGAGGTCGCTCAGAGCAGCGAGCTGTCCGGGCAGAAAGTGCCGTTCGTCAACCTCACCAACACGGCTCCGAACACCCAGAATTTCCTGGGGGGTGACCCGCGGAACGTGCCCGAGGCGGATACGGTATCTGGCTCGGAGGCCTGACTTTCTTCTCAAAACATCGGCAGGGGTGCAGTGACATTTTCAGGGAGGAGCCGTAGTGACGCTCCTTAGCGACGAGCGGGCTGACGTGTCCGCTCCGCCGATCGATGAGCCGCGGCCCCTGAACCGTTGGCGCGGGCGCATCATGGTGCCCACGTCGGTCTGGTTGTCGTTGACCCTGGTGGTCGGCCTGGTCGTGAGGCTGGTCAACCTGAACGTCCTCGGCTTCAACTCCGACGAAGCGGTGTATGCCGGCCAGTCGGCCTCCCTGGCCGGGAATCCGCTCTTCGTCAACCAGTTCCCGATCTTCCGTGCCCACCCCCTGCTGCTCCCGACCCTGATGTCGCCGCTGTTCAGCTCCGGCACTCCTGACCTCCGGGGCCGCTTCGTGGTCGCCCTGCTCGGGGTGGCCACTCTCTTCGCGGTGTTCCTCGTGGGCCGGGAGTTGTACGGATCCAAGACCGGCGTGCTCGGCGCGCTGCTCCTGGCCATCATGCCCTATCACGTCATCGTGACCCGCCAGCTGCTGCTCGACGGCCCGGCGCTGCTCTGCATCACCTTCGCCTTCTGGATGTTCGCCCGCTTCGTGCGCACCGAGAGGTTGGAATGGCTGGCCGCCTCGGCCGCCACCCTCGGACTGGCCGTGCTCACCAAAGAGACCGCCATCGTCCTGGCCGGGACCATGGTCATCTTCCTGTTGGTCAGCGCGCAGGTCCGCCGACCGGCGCGCGCCCTGGCCCTGACCGTGGGCGTGCTGGTTTCGGTGAGCCTGGTCTTCCCCCTGGCCATCTCCCTCGCCGGCCGCAGCTCTACCGGCCAGAACTACCTGACCTGGCAGCTCACCCGGTCCTCGAACCACGCCGAGACGTTCTACCTGACGGCCATCCCGGCCGCCATCGGGTTCGCTCTGATCGCGGTGGCCGCGCTCGGGCTGGTGTTCCGGGTCAACCGGACATGGCGCGAGCTGCTGCTGGTGCTCTGGGTCCTCGTCCCGTTTGTCATCTTCGAGATCTACCCCCTCAAGGGGTACCAGTACCTACTTCCGCTGGCGCCCCCACTGGCCGTGCTGGCGGCACGGGGCATGACCACGCTGCACCTGCCCGGCCGCTGGGACCGGTTCACCAGGACCATCGCCCGGCCGGCCGTGGCCGCCATCGTGGTGGCCTCCCTGCTCACCGGCACCTGGTCCGTGCTGTTCCCGTCCGGCGCCACCGCGCTCGCCGGCCAGGGCGGTGTGGCCGGGGGAAGGGAAGCCGGGAAGTGGATAGGGGCGAACCTGGTCCCGGGGACCGAGCTCATGACCATCGGCCCCAGCGTGGCCAACATCCTCGAGTACTACGGCCATCGGTCGGCCCAGGGACTGTCGGTCAGCACCGACCCGCTCCACCGGAACCCCGCCTACACGCCCATCTACAACCCCGACCTGACCGTGCGGGACGGCCAGTTCTCCTACCTGGTCTGGGACGCCTACTCGGCCTTCCGGTCCCCGTCCTCGGCCCACCGGCTGCAGGTCCTCGTCACCCGCTACCACGGGATACCCATTCACACCGAGCGGTCCGACGGGCGCCCGGTCATCGTGATCTACGAGGTCCACCCCTGATGCGCCGTCACTTGCCCCAGGTGCTCTGCACCCTCGGCGCCGCGGCCGTTCTGGCGGCGGTGGCCGGACCGATGCCAGGGGCCGGCGCCGCGGCCCAGGCCCCGGCACCGGCACCCCCCATCCAGCACGTGATCGTGGTGATGCAGAGCGGCCACTCCTTCGACAACTACTTCGGGACCCGGCGCGGCGTCGACGGCATCCCGGCCAATGCCTGCCAGCCCCTGGCGACCAATTCGGTGAGCTGCGACGTCAAGCCCTATCACCTGAGCCTGGACCAGGCCCGGGCCGGCCTGACCGACAACCAGCACGTGACGAAGAAGGCGATCAACAGCGGCAAGATGAACGGCTTCGTCGCCGCCCAGTCGAACACCGCCATCGGTTCGGTGGCCATGGGATACCTCGACGGCAGCGACCTCCCCTACTACTGGAGCCTGGCCAGCCGGTTCACCCTGTTCGACCACTTCTATGCCGCCAGCCAGGCGGGCGCCCTGCCCAACCGACTGGCCTCGGTGGCCGCCACCGACGGTGGCCTGACCTCCAACCAGGCCCCGGGCGGCGTGATCAGCACCCCGACCATCTTCGACCGTCTGGACGCCGCCAACCTGAGTTGGAAGTACTACGTCCAGGGCTACCAGGGACCCACCCAGACGCCGTCGGTCGGCGCCCAGGTCCGGACCCCACTGCTGGCCATGCCGTCGGTGACCGGTACCCCCGCCCGCGCCGCCAAGATCGTCAACTCCAGCCAGTACTACGTGGACCTGGCCAAGGGCCAGTTGCCGGCCGTCTCCTATGTCACCGGGTCGGTCAACTCCGAGCGGTCCCCCCAGAACCCGGCCCTGGGCGAGGCCTTCGTGCGCACGCTGGTCAACGCCCTGATGCAGAGCTCGGCGTGGCGCCACACCGCTCTGCTGCTGACCTACGACGACTCCGGCGGCTGGTATGACCACTCCCTCCCGCCGACCATCGCGGGGACCCAGGTGGGCCTCCGGGTGCCGGCCATCCTGGTCTCGCCGTATGCGCGGGCCGGGTACGTGGACAGCACCCAGCTCGACACCGCCTCGATCCCGGCGATGATCGAGAGCGTCTTCCACCTGCCGCCCCTCACCGCCCAGGACGGCACCTCGAAGAGCATCCTCACCGCGGTGGACACGCACCAGCAGCCCATCGCCCCGGCCATCAGCCCCTCCGGCGCGGCCGCCGTTGTCGTCCCCCGTCCGGCCGTGGCCACGATCTACCTGCTGTACGGGCTGGCGTTCGTCGGGGCCGGCCTGCTGATCGCAGTGGCCTTCGTGCGCCTCCGGCGGAATCCGCCGGTGTCGGCCGAGGTCCCACCCTCGCCGGAGGCTCCGGTATGAAGCACCCGATGCTGGTCCGTCTGGTCGGTGGCATCACGCTCGCCGCCCTCCTTGCCGGCGCGGCCGCCACGGTGGGCGCGCCCGCGGCGCAGGCCGCTGCGGCGCCGAAGACGATCACCGTCCAGGTGGTGCCCCAGCTGCCCGGCGTCGCCTTCACCGTCAACGGCGTCCATGCCGTCACCGGCCCCACTGGCAGCGCCACCGTCACCGTCACCGATCTGTCCGGCGCCTCCTCGAACGTGGTCCTCCCGTCGCAGCAGCCCACTCCCACCACCCGGGTCTCCCTCGACCGGGTGGCCACCAGTCACAACCACGGCGTCTCGGCGCGGAACTTGATCGTGGAGCTCGATGAGTCCTCGGCCGTCACCATCACCATGCTGACCCCCCAGCGGAAGGTCCTGCCGCTCGACCAGGTCACCTCGGTGACCCTCAACGACAGCCTCGGCGGCACCACCACCATCGGCACCTCGCAGCTGCGCAAGCAACCGGTGTGGCTGCCGTCGAGCCGGCCCCACAAGAGCACCAACCAGGTGACCGACCGGCAGGTCTCGTACACGGTCAAGTCAGTGATGATCCGGGGAACCAACGTGGTCAACAGCGGGGAGCTCCGCTTCACCGCCGACAACGCGCTGCCCCTGACCATCCCGTTGATCCTCCACTCGCTCACCATCGACGCCAATGACCTGCTGGCCGGCAAGCCGGCCGGGTCCGCCGTCCAGCTCACCTATCCGAACGGGACGACCCAGACGACATCGCTGGGCCCCAAGCACCGGGTGACCATTCCCGACCTGCCCCGGGGCACCTACCGCGTGAAGGTCGAGGGGGGCATTGTCCCGCTGGCCTCCACGGTGCACCTCTCGCGGGACCAGACGGCCACCGAGCTGGTCGTGACCACCGGGGACTTCGCCGAGATCCTCGCCATCATGCTGGTGGCGGTGGCCATCGTCGTTGCGGCCGGGATCATCGGTCGCCGCCGGCGCCACCGGCGGGACGAGGGTGAGCGGACGGAGCCGGGCGGAGAACCGCCCGACGAGTTTTTCTCCGAACCAGCTCGGACCGGGGAGGTGGTCGATGCCGTCCCCGTCTCCTAGTCCCAATGGTCGGACCGATCGGAGGCCGTGGCTCGGTCTCGGGCTGGTGCTGGTGCTGGTGGCTGTCGCCGTGGCCCTGTCAGCCTGCGGGTCCGGCGCGCCGACAGCATCGCGAACGCCGGCCACGACCCGGCCGTCCGCCGGGCCCACCACCCCGACCCGGTCGGTCCAGACACCCCCGCCCTCCCCGCCGAAGGCCGACCACCAGATGTTCGCGTTCTACTACCTGTGGTGGGATTCCCAGCACTGGCACGCCCGGCTCGGGCCCAATTATCCGTACGGGGCGGTGCCCGCCCCACTGCCGGCGACCCTCGGCCCCAACGGCTGTTCGGCGACGACCAACTACCCCGGCAACCAGCTCACCGACGTGGCTTCACCCCTGTGGACGCAGGACGACCCCAAGCAGATCCAGGCCGACGTCTCCATGGCCGCGTTGAGCGGGCTGACCGGGTTCGCAGTGAGCTGGGCCGGTACCGGGCAACCGCACCAGAATGCGTCCTCTTCGACCTTCAACCGGCGTCTGGCCCTGCTGGTGGCTGCAGTGCACCAGATAAACCGCAACGGGACCCCGTTCTCCCTCTGGGTCGCCTACATCTCGTCGGCCAAGATCCGGACCCAGGACGAGATCAACAACGACTTCTCGTACCTGCAGTCGACGTACGGCACCGACAGCGCCTTCGACCACAGCAACGGGCGGCCGACCCTGATCATGATGGGCAGCCGCAAGTACCCCCAATCGGTGCTCGACGCGGTCAGCGCCCGGTGGCGGCCCCATTTCTACCTGGTGGGCGACGAGAACTGGGACACCTGGAACAGTGCCAAAGCCGCTGATTTCGATGCCGACCAGTACTACTGGTCCAGCCAGAACCCGGTGACCAACAAAGCGTCCTTCGGGGACATCGCCCAGCTGGCGGCGGCGGTTCGCGCCACCCGAAACCCGGACGGCAGCGCCAAGCAGTTCTTCAGCCCGTTGGCGCCGGGCTACAACAAGGAGCTCGGAGGGGGAACGGGGTGCGTCCCCCGCAACGGGGGCCAGACCATGCGCGACATCTACGCCGGCAACTCGAAGGCCAACCCCGACGGCTGGATGGTGATCAGCTGGAACGAGATCGACGAGGGGACGTACATCGTCCCCCTCGAGCGCTACGGCCGGCAGAGCCTCGACACGCTTTCGTCGATCATCAGCCAGGCGAGGGCCGGAGGCACCGGATGAACCGGCGGACCTTGATCGTCGTGCCGTTGGTGGCGTTGGCCACCATCGTGATCACCGTCGCCGCCAGCGGCGGGAGAAGCACCCATCTCCCCCTGCCGAAGACGGTGCCCCTCAGCGCCGCCGTGCACAAGACAACCGCCGGCAAACCCGCGCATGCGGGTACCGGCGCAGACGGGCCCACCACTCCCGCCTACATAATCCAACCACCCGTGCCCCTGGCCGGGTGCACGGTGTCGGTCTCCAACCCGTCTCCTCTCAGGGGGCAGACGGCCGAGACGGCCACGGTGACCACCGCCCCGGGTGCCCACGTGCGGCTCGACGCCTCGTACTCGCGGGCCAGGAGCACCCACGGCGGCCTGGCCTCCAGCACGGGGACCATCTCCTTCCCGCTACCCATCAGTCACGCCCCGGTCAACTCAACCGTGAGCGTCGTGGCCACCGCCAGCCTGCGCGGGATACAACGCAAATGCTCGACCTCCTTCACGCCCATATGATCACCCGGGAGCCCATCGTGAACACTCGATCCAGACACACGTATCGCCGGAGGCTGACAGGCTTCCGGTAGTCGTCCAAGGGACGACACAGGCGGAGGTGGGAACCGATGGAAGCATCGCGGTTGGATGGGGCGGCCCGGGGAGCCCGGGCCGGGCGTGGGGTGGCCGTTGTGGTCGCGGTCGTCCTGGCCGCCCTGGTGGCGTCGGTGGCGGTGGTGGTGGCCTGGCCCTCGGCCCCGGCCTCGGCCCGCTCGGCCGCGCTGACCCGGTATCCCTACGTGTCCGAGGTGGTCGGCACCTCGGCCACGGTCGACTGGGGGACCGACCGCTCTCAGAGCACGGGCACCGCCACCTTCGGGGTGGTCTCGGGCGGGTCCTGCACCCCCTCCACCGCG
>DATBOO010000175.1:0-2140 GCA_036553725.1 Acidimicrobiales bacterium
AGGGAGACGAACACCGAGGGGTCGCCGATGGTCTCGAGCAGTCCACGGCGCCGGAGCTCCTCGGTCACCGTCACCCAGTCGGCCGGCTCCCCCTGGCTGAACAACGACGTGATGGCCTGGAAGATGTGGCCGTGTGACGACTTGTAGAAGTCCTCGGGCTTGCAGATCTCCATGGCCGAGGCGATGGCGTCCCGGGACAGGAGCATCGCCCCCAGGAGGGACTCCTCCGCCTCGAGGTTGTGGGGCGGGACCCGACCCGCAGGCATCCCGCCGCCCCCGTTGGGCAGGCGGCGGTGTCGCGTGTCGTCGAGAGCTTGCACCATGGTCCTTCAACCCTCGCCGAGTTGCCCTGTGGAGCGTAAGGGCCTCTTCTTGGGGATAGAGCCGTCCGAGGGTGTGGACGAAGCGTGGACAAGCGGGTATCGACTGCGGACATGTCCGGACACGCCGTCATCATCCCTGCCGGTTGTGACGGTCAGGTGGATGCCGGGGACCGAGCTGCCTTCACGACACCTCGAAACCCAGGTCCGACGGTGCGGAGTGCGGTCGTGGTCAGCCTTCGGCGACGACGTTGACCGTCAGCTCGAACACCACGCCGCCCACCAACTCGACCCGTACGTTGTGCTCCCCGACCGTCTTGATCGGCTCGGCGAGGATGAGGTCCTTGCGATCGATGACCGCACCGGTCTGCGCCTCGACCTTGTGCACGATGTCGGCGGCCGACACCGATCCGAACAGCCGCTCGCCCTTGGCCCGGGCCGGCATGGTGATCGAATTGCCCACCAGGGTGCGGGCCACCGTCTCGGAGGACTCGCGGTCGCGGGCGTCGCGGAGGTCCCGCGACGTTCGCATGGCCGCGGCCTGACTCTCGACCCCGGCCGACGCCACGATGGCCTTCCCGGCCGGTAGCAGGTGGTTGCGGGCGAACCCACCCGAGACCTCGATGATGTCGCCCCGCTTGCCCACGCCGTCGATGTCGCTTCGCAGGAGGACCTTCACCTCAGCCCTCGCCCACGTCGAGGACGATCTCGTCCACCACGACCTCGGCCAGAGAGCCGTCCCCGGTGCCGGTGACCTCGAGGACCTCTTCGACCTCATCGACGACCACCGGCTCCCGGGGGGCGTCGTCGGCCAGCGCCGTCGAGGTGGCGTCGGCTGACAGTGAGCGCTCCTCGTCGCGTCCGCGCCGGCCGCCCGACCCACCCTGGCCCGAGTACCCGCCCCGGCCGCCACCGCGGCCGCCCGGACGCTCCGTCGTGGTGCGCTGGGTGTAGGGGAGCAGCACCAGCTCACGGGCCGTCTTGATGGCGATGGCCACGTCACGCTGGTGTTGGGTGCAGTTGCCCGAGACCCGACGGGCCCGGATCTTGCCCCGGTCGCTCATGTACTTGCGGAGCATGCCGACGTCCTTGTAGTCGACCCACTCCACCCGGTCCTTGCACAGGGCGCAGGGCTTCTTCTTGATGCGCCGCCCCGTGTCCTTGGGGGTGCGCCTGGTGGTGCCTCCGCGATCGTTGTTGCGCGCCATGACTAGAAGGGCTCCTCGCTGTATCCGTATCCCTGGGGCTCGCCGGCCGGAGCCGCGCCGCCACCGGTCGACGGCCCTCGGCCGCCTCCCTGGGGCCCACCGTCGCCGGGTCCCCGGCGCTCGTTTTTGGTCACCTGGGCCGTTGCCCAGCGGATGCTCGGGCCGACCTCGTCGGCCACCACCTCCACCTTGGACCGCTTGTCGCCGTCGGGGGTCTCCCAGCTGCGCTGGTCAAGCCGGCCGGTCACGATGACCCGCGAGCCCTTGGTCAGGCTCTCGGCGGCGTTCTCGGCCATCTCGCGCCAGCAGACCACGTCGAAGAAGGAGACCGCCTCCTCCCACTCCTGGGTCTGGCGGTTCTGCCACCGGCGATTGACGGCCAGTCCGAAGCTGGCCGTGGCCTGGCCGGTGTTGGTGAAGCGGAGCTCGGGGTCGCGGGTGATGTTCCCCACCAGGGTGATGGCGTTTCCGGGGGCCATGGCTCAGCCCTCCCCGCCGGTGGCGGCCATCGCCGCCCGTCGTCCGGCCACCTTGTCCGGCAGGCGGACGACCTTGTGGCGGAGGACCTCGTCGGCCAGGACCAGGACCCGCTCCATGTCGGCCACCGCTGGC
>DATBOO010000184.1:0-5008 GCA_036553725.1 Acidimicrobiales bacterium
GGCGGTCTACTGGGTACCATGTGACAGGAACAGTGTCAATTGTTCGGGTGCCGGTCAGCGGGCCGCGTTCATCACGAAGTCCCCGGTGCCGTGGCCGACGTCCGACCTGGCTCCTCCGTGCCAGACGTCGGCGTGGTGGAAGAGGACGTCGCCGCGCTCCTGATAGAGCCCGATCTCCCCCGGCACCCGCTCGCAGGCGGGCGGCATGCCCGCCACGCCGCCGAGGTGGCTCCCGGGCCGGACCCGGAGGAAGCCGTTGGCCGGGGCCAGATGTCCAGGTGCGGGCCCGACTGGTGGTCGGTGTGCCACCCGATGCGGGAGTAGCCGGTGCCCGGGTCCGGCCTGGCGTCCTGATAGACGACTCCGAATTGCTCATAGTCGAGGAGCCACCCCTGCGGGCCGAGGATCTGGCCGGCGACGCCGACCAGCGCCGGGTGGTGGACCAGGGCGTCGGCGCTCGGGGCGGCCCGGGTGGCAAAGCACACGTAGTGGGCGAACCGCCGGCCCTCGATGGTGGCGCCGGGATCGTCGAGGATGGAACCGGCGTGGCGGGCGTCGAGGCTGCCCTCGGCCACCCGGGACTGGGCCTCGGCCAGGTCGGCCTCGGCCCGGGCCAGACCCGACTCGTCGAGGGCCCCCCGGAGCGGGGCATAACCGTTGGTGTCGAAAAGGCCAGCAGCGGGCCCTCGAGTCGGTGATCCTCGTCGATCGTCGGCGCCGTCACCGCGAGCGGCTCGAGACCATGCGGGGGCTCGATCTCGGCGACTCGGGCGTCATGGCCGGGGCGTGGCCCTGAGGGCCACCTATCTCGCCGACAAGAGCGCTCTCGCCCGCTTTCCCGTGCCGGCGGTGGCGGCGCGGTTGCGCCCCCTCATGGATGACGGGTTGATCGCCACCTGTGCCATCGTCGATCTGGAAGTCCTCTACAGCGCCCGCAGTCTGGAGGACTATGAGGAGGTGATGGCAGAGCGCCGGAGTCTGGACTCCGCGCCGATCACGCCCGAAGTCATGGCTGCGGCCGTGGCGCTGCAGCACACGCTCGCCCGCCGGGGGCATCACCGCGTGCCGATCCCAGATCTGGTGATCTCCGCGGCCGCCAGGCGCGCTCGTCTGATTGGCCTCCACTACCACTCCGATTTCGAGGGCGCGGCCGGACCCGTCCGCCGACACCCCGCCGGGGGTCGTACCATGATCCAATGAGCAAAGAGACAGCCGCCGATCCCTCGGAGGAGCCGTTGGTCGGCATGAAGCCGCGCAGCCACGAGGTCACCGACGGTCCCACCCGGGCCCCGGCCCGGGCCATGCTGCGGGCGGTGGGGATGACCGACGACGACTGGGACAAGCCCCAGATCGGCGTGGCCTCCTCGTGGAACGAGGTCACCCCCTGCAACCTCCCGCTCGACCGGCTGGCCAAACGGGCCAAGGACGGGGTGCGGGCCGCCGGCGGCTTCCCGCTCGAGTTCATGACCATCGCGGTGTCCGACGGGATCTCGATGGGCCACGAGGGGATGCGGGCCTCGTTGGTCAGCCGCGAGGTCATCGCCGACTCGGTGGAGACGGTCATGCACGCCGAGCGGTTCGACGGGCTGGTCACCCTGGCCGGGTGCGACAAGTCCCTGCCCGGCATGCTGATGGCCGCGGCCAGGCTGAACCTGCCCAGCGTCTTCCTCTACGGCGGGTCCATCCTGCCCGGCCGGGCACGCGACCGTGCGCTCGATATCACCTCGGTGTTCGAGGCGGTGGGCGCTCATGCGGTCGACGCCCTGAGCGACGAGGAGTTGAGCCTGATCGAGCACAATGCCTGCCCGACCGAGGGGTCGTGCGCCGGGATGTTCACCGCCAACACGATGGCCTCGGTGGCCGAGGCGCTGGGCATGTCGTTGCCGGGGAGCGCATCGGCTCCGGCCGTCGACCGTCGGCGCGACGACGCCGCATTCGGCTCGGGAGAGGCAGTGGTCGCACTGCTTCGCGCCGGCATCCGCCCGCGGCAGGTGATGACCAAGCAGGCGTTCGAGAACGCCATCGCCGTCACCATGGCGCTCGGCGGCTCCACCAACGCCGTGCTCCATCTGCTGGCCATCGCCAACGAGGCCCGGGTCGAGTTGGCGCTCGACGACTTCAACAAGGTGGCGGACCGGGTTCCCCACCTGGCCGACACCAAGCCCCACGGCCGGTACCACATGGTCGACCTCGACCGGATCGGGGGTGTCCCGGTGGTCCTGCGGGAGCTGCTCGAAGCCGGCCTCCTGCACGGCGACTGTGTGACGGTGACCGGGAGGACGATGGCCGAAAACCTGGCCTCCCTCGACCCGCCCGGCCCCGACGGGTCGGTGGTGCACAGGTTGGGCGATCCGATCCATGCCCAGGGGGGCATCGCCGTGTTGGTTGGAACGCTCGCCCCCAACGGCGCCGTGGTCAAGGTGGCCGGGCTCGACCAGCTGGCCTTCGACGGGACGGCGAGGGTGTTCGACGGGGAGGACCGGGCCATGGAGGCGATCCTGGCGGGATCGATCCAGCCCAATTCGGTGGTGGTCATCCGCTACGAGGGGCCGAAGGGTGGTCCGGGGATGCGCGAGATGCTGGCGGTCACCGGTGCGATGAAGGGGGTCGGCCGGGGCGCCGACTGCGCACTGGTCACCGACGGGCGGTTCTCCGGTGGGACCCACGGATTCTGCATCGGCCACGTCGCTCCCGAGGCCGTCGACGGGGGACCGATCGCGTTGGTGGCCGACGGCGACCGCATCGTGGTGGACGTGGTCAACCACACGGTCGATCTGGTGGTCGACGAGCAAGAGCTCGACCGCCGGCGGAACGGGCTCAAGCACCCCGCCCCCCGCTACACGACCGGCGTGCTGGCCAAGTACGCCCGTCTGGTCACCGGAGCGGAACGGGGTGCGGTCACCGAGCCCTGAGCCCGGCAGCCTCCGGCCAGGGCCGGGCGACGGCACGCGGCAGGCGGTGGTTCCGGACGCGCTTGTCGGGACCACCCCGGACGTGCCACACTGGGAGGACTATGCGCACCGGCCCGAAGCACACCCCGATCACCCTGGTACTCGTTTCGTAGCGCACGCGACGACCTCTCGCCGCGTGCGCCCTCCGACCTCCCAGACGGGAGGTCGTTTTCATGTCCCGCCACAGGTCTCGACCACCCGACCACCGACCACCCGACCACCCGACCACCCGACCATCGCCGACAAGGAGCACCGATGGAACTCACAGGAGCGCAGGCACTCATCAAGAGCTTGGAGATGCAGCGGGTGGAGGTGATGTTCGGCCTCCCGGGCGGCGCCATCCTGCCGGTCTACGACCCGATCATCGACTCGTCGATCCGGCACGTACTGGTGCGCCACGAGCAGGGCGCGGGCCACATGGCCGAGGGCTACGCCCAGGTCACCGGCCGCCCGGGCGTGGCCATGGTCACCAGCGGGCCGGGGGCCACCAACATCGTGACCCCGCTGGCCGATGCCTACATGGACTCGATCCCGCTGGTCGTCGTGACCGGCCAGGTGCCGACCACGGCCATCGGTACGGACGCGTTCCAGGAGAGCGACATCACCGGCATCACCATGGGGATCACCAAGCACAATTGGTTGATCACCGACGGCGCCGACATCCCCCGGGTGGTGGCCGAGGCGTTCCACGTGGCCACGACCGGCCGTCCCGGACCGGTGCTGATCGACATCCCGAAGGACGTGGCCAACAAGCCCATGGAGTGGTACTGGCCGGAGCCGTCCGACCTGGACCTCCCCGGCTACCACCCGATGACCGAGGGGGACCCCGAGCTGGTGCGGGCCGCGGCCGAGTTGCTGCTCTCCGCTGAGCGGCCGGTGATCTATGCCGGGGGCGGGGTCCTCAAGGCCCGCGCCGCCGAGGTGCTGCGCGAACTGGCGGAGCGGACGGGCATCCCGGTGGTCACCACCCTGATGGCCCGGGGCTCCTTCCCCGACTCGCACCCCCTGTGCCTCGGCATGCCCGGCATGCACGGGAACTACACCGCGGTGACCTCCATGCAGCGGTCCGACCTGCTGATCGCCCTCGGCAGCCGGTTCGACGACCGGGTGACCGGGCGGGTGGACGCCTTCGCCCCCCAGGCCAAGGTCATCCACGTCGACATCGATCCGGCCGAGCACAACAAGGTGCGGCGGGCCGATGTGGCCATCGCCGGTGACTGCCGCCTGGTGATCGGGGAGATGCTGACGGCGCTGTCCGATCTCGGGCTTCCCCATTCCGAGGCCACCCGGGGCGGCTCGGGAGGGGCGCCCTCCGACGCGGTGCCAGGGGCGCCGGCGGCGGCCGGGTCGGCGGCGGCCGCCTTCCCCCGGGAGCGCCTCGTCCCGTGGCGGGCCCAGCTGAGCCAGTGGCAGCAGCGGTACCCCCTGGTCTACGACCAGCAGCCCGGCTCGGGCGCGCTCAAGCCCCAGTTCGTGCTGGAGGCCCTGCGGGACGCCACCCCGGACGACACCATCGTCGCCTCCGGTGTGGGCCAGCACCAAATGTTCGCCTCCCAGTGGTGGCAGTTCGACTATCCCTACACCTGGGTCAACTCCGGCGGACTCGGCACCATGGGGTTCGCGGTGCCCGCCGCCATCGGGGCCAAGGTCGGGCGGCCGGACCGGATGGTGTGGGCCATCGACGGCGACGGGTGCTTCCAGATGACCGCCCAAGAGCTGGTGACCGCCAGTTCCGAGCGGATCCCGGTCAAGATCGCCATCCTCAACAACGCCTATCTGGGCATGGTCCGCCAATGGCAGGAGATGTTCTACGGGGAGCGCTACTCCGAGGTGTACCTGTCGCCGGACCTGCCCGACTACGTGGGCTGGGCCGAGGCGATGGGATGCGTCGGCCTGCGGGTCGACTCGCCCGAGGAGGTGGGCTCGGCCATCGACAAGGCCAACGACATCGATGACCGCCCGGTGGTCATCGACTTCCGCACCGACGCCTTCGAGAAGGTCTTCCCGATGGTGGCCGCCGGCGCGTCGAACGACGACATCATCGTCGACCCGTCCCT
>DATBOO010000194.1:0-3867 GCA_036553725.1 Acidimicrobiales bacterium
GACGCCGACCCTCTGGGCGACGGCTCCCTGTCGGCGTACACCGTCTACGAGGTCCCGATGACCTCGATCACCACCGAGGTCTCCAAGGATGCCGGGGTGAAGCCGCGGGATGCCGAGCGGTCCAAGAACTTCTTCGCCCTCGGACTGATCAGCTGGCTCTACACCCGGCCCATCGAGGCCACCATCGGCTGGATCGAGGACAAGTACGAGGGCAAGCCCCTGGTGATGGAGGCCAACCTCCGGGCCTTCAAGGCCGGGTACCACTTCGGCGAGACAGCCGAGCTGTTCGAGTCGTCGTACGAGGTGAGGCCGGCCGCCCTTCGGCCGGGTGAGTACGTGAACATCACCGGCAACACGGCCACCGCCTGGGGCCTGATCGCCGCCGCCACCCAGAGCGGACTGCCCCTCTTCCTCGGCACCTATCCGATCACCCCCGCATCGGACATCCTCCACGAGCTGTCGAAGCACAAGCAGTTCGGGGTCAGGACGTTCCAGGCCGAAGACGAGATCTCCGGGATCGGTGCCGCCCTCGGTGCGGCGTTCGGCGGCGCCCTCGGGGTGACCACGACCTCGGGCCCGGGGATCGATCTCAAATCGGAGACCATGGGCCTGGCCATCAGCCTCGAGCTCCCCCTGTTGATCATCGACATCCAGCGGGGAGGGCCCTCCACCGGGCTGCCCACCAAGACCGAGCAGGCCGACCTGCTCCATGCCATGTACGGCCGCCACGGCGAGGCGCCGCTCCCCATCGTGGCGGCCAAGACGCCGTCCCACTGCTTCGAGGCGACCCTCGAGGCTGTGCGCCTGGCGGTCAAGTACCGCACGCCGGTGATGCTTCTCTCTGACGGCTACCTGGCCAACGGCACCGAGCCTTGGCGGTTGCCCGACTTGGATGACCTGCCGGTGATCGACCCCGCCTTCGCCACCGATACGAACCACACCGACCCTGACGGCCACCAGGTCTTCTGGCCCTACATCCGAGACGAGGAGACGCTCGCCCGCCCGTGGGCACCCCCGGGAGTGCCGGGCCTGGAGCACCGCATCGGCGGGCTGGAGAAGGCCGACGGCTCCGGCAACGTGGCCTACGACGGGCCCAACCACGAGCGGATGACCCGGCTGCGGGCCGCCAAGATTGCCGGCATCGCCCATGACATCCCCCCGACCGAGGTGGATGACGACGGCGGCTCCGAAGTGATCGTCGTCGGCTGGGGCTCGACCTACGGAGCCATCGCCGCCGGCGTGCAGCGGGTCAGGGCCAGGGGGCACCAGGTCGCCCACGCCCACCTGGTGCACCTCAATCCGTTCCCCGCCGACCTCGGAGACGTGCTCCGTCGCTACGACCGCGTCCTGGTGCCCGAGGTCAATCTGGGCCAGCTCAGCCGTCTGCTCCGGGCCGAGTACCTGGTGGACGCCGTCTCCTTCACCCAGGTCCAGGGCATTCCCTTCAGGGCCGCGGCCATGGAAGCGGCCATCCTCCAACAGATCGGAGGGGCCACGGCCGACCCCGGCCTGGCCAACGGAAAGGCCACCGCCAACGGCGCCGGGGGGAACTCCACAGGCGGCACGGGCGGCCCGGGCAGAGCGGCCGACGCGACCGGAGAGGGATCCGACTGATGACCGACCTGGCCCATGCCCACGGAGCCCCGGCTCCCGTCCCGGTGACCACCCGCAAGGACTGGTCCTCGGACCAGGAGGTGCGCTGGTGCCCTGGCTGCGGCGACTACTCCATCCTCTCGGCGGTGCAGATGCTCATGCCCGACCTCGGTGTTCGCCGCGAGCACACAGTTTTCCTCTCGGGCATCGGGTGTGCTGCCCGCTTCCCGTACTACATGAACACCTATGGCATGCACTCCATCCACGGTCGGGCGCCGGCCATCGCCACCGGGCTGGCCACGACTCGGCCCGACCTGGACGTGTGGGTGGTGACCGGCGACGGTGACTCGCTCTCCATCGGGGGCAATCATCTGATCCACGCGCTGCGGCGCAATGTCAACATCACCATCCTGCTGTTCAACAATCAGATCTACGGACTGACCAAGGGCCAGTACTCACCGACGTCTGAGGTGGCCAAGGTGACCAAGTCCACCCCGTTCGGCTCGCTCGAGCAGCCGTTCAACCCGCTCAGCCTGGCGCTCGGGGCGGAGGCGTCCTTCGTGGCCCGCACCCACGACATGGATCGCAAGCACATGATCGAGACCTTCCGACGGGCCCACGCCCACCGGGGCGCATCGTTCGTCGAGATCTACCAGAACTGCAACGTCTTCAACGACGGTGCATTCGAGCAGATCACCGGCAAGGAGCACCGGTCGGACATGCTCATCCCGCTGGTCCACGGTGAGCCCATCCGGTTCGGGCCCGAGGCGGAGCACGGGGTGGTCCTCCATCGCGACGGATCCGTCGAGGTGGTCGAAGTGGACGACGTCGGAGAGTCCGCACTGCTCGTCCACGACGAGCACCGTGACAACCCCGGCCTGGCCTTCCAGCTGAGCCGGCTGTCGCGCGGCCCCTACGAGCCGACGCCGATCGGTGTCTTCCGAGATGTCGACCGCCCCGAGTACGGGGCGGGGATGGCCCGGCAGATCGAGGAGGCGACGGCCAAGCGGGGCGGGGGCGATCTCGGTGCCCTGCTGCGCTCGGGTTCCTCCTGGACGGTGGAGTAGGCCCGGACCGGGCCGAGGACCGGACGGGTCGGGAAACCAACAGCGTGGCGACCTTCGTGGCGATGTTGCGGAGCATCAATGTCGCCGGGCGGAACCGGCTGCCGATGGCCGACCTCAGGGCCCTGATGTCGGCCCTGGGTTTCGAGGACGCTGTCACCTACCTCCAGAGCGGGAACGTCGTCTTCTCCGGGGCGGGCACGCCGAAGGCGGTGGGCCGAGCCATCGAGGAGCAGATCACCGCCGACCTCGGGCTCGAGGTGCCGGTGGTGGTGAGGAGCAGCCGGCAGCTGCAGAAGACCGTCGAGAGCACGCCCTTCTCGCGCCTGGACGTCGATCCGAAGACGCGGCACGTCACTTTCTTGGCCCAGCTTCCCGAGCCGCAGGCGGTGGGGGAGTTGGAGGCCCTGGACGGCCGGTTCGGCACCGACCGGTTCGAGGTCGTGGGCCCCGACGTCTTCCTCTACTGCCCGGGCGGCTACGGCGAGACCAAGTTGAACAACGCCTTTCTCGAGCGGCGCCTGGGCGTGGTCGCCACCACCCGCAACTGGCGCACCGTCCTCGCCCTGGCCGATATGGCGGGTGTGCCCGTCGGAGAGCAGCTGGCCTGACGTGGGCGGTTTGCCGGCGCTTCGGACCCCAGCGGGGCGCCGGCTCGGGAGGTGCGCCAGGCCAGGCGTTGTCGTGGGCCGCCGCGGGAGGGAACCGGTGGGGTGCGAGGAGCCACGAGCAGGGCTCCATGATGCGGCCGGCCATTGCGATAGCAAGCCCGATGGCTATGGCGACCTTCTCGGCTCGTAGCGCATCGCCACTGCCCCCGAGCCGAACTCCAGCCGGTTCACTAGCTTCAAGTCGACATGCTTCGATAGCCCCGCGAACAACGTCGGCCCGTGGCCCGCGAGCCTGGGATGCACCACGAACTCGTACTCATCGATCAATCCCAGCTCCGTCAACGCCAGTGGGAGCTTCACACCTCCCACGAGCAGTCCCTTGCCCGACTCCCGCTTGAGCTCCTGAACGGCCTCGCCCAGATCCCCGCGCACGAGTTCCGCGTTCCAATCGACCTGCTCCGGGGTGCTCGACACGACGTACTTCTTTGCCGCGTCGATCGTCTGGGCGAAGGATTCCATCCAATCAGGCCTCGCTCCCGTCGGCGCCGGCGGCCGCCACGCTGATTCCATCATTTCGTAAGTCACCCGGCCAAAGAGAA
>DATBOO010000057.1:0-16622 GCA_036553725.1 Acidimicrobiales bacterium
CCGATGGAGGGGTGGCTCCGGGTAGCTCCCGAACACCTTCGAACAAAGGCTCAGCTGGCCAAGTGGGCAAATCTGGGTACCGGCTACGCGCGTTCGCTTCCACCACTGTCGTAGCCCGGCATTGGGACACTGCCGTCTGACCCAGTGCCTCGCATTTGCATGGTCGGCGATTCGGTCATCCGGCTCCAAAGGACGAACGCTATGGCACGAGACACGGGACGGAGTGACCCCGGCGGCCCGGACGACCCCGGCGCCACCGGCGACCTGGGCGATCTAGGCGATCCGGCCGACCTGGGCGACCGGGGCGACCACCATCCGATCCCTGTCATCCCGGTTGTGAACCGGAGGGCCTGGCTGGTCAGCGCCGCCGCCGGAGCCCCCGTTCAGAGCCCGGCGGTCTGGGAGCCGGACGGGTCGACCCCACTCGACGTGGACGAACCCGAGCAGGTGGTTCCGACGAGTCCGTTGTGGGCGATGAAATACCTGCGGCACGGTCGGGGCGGGCCGTCATCCGATGACCCCGGATCCGGTCGGATCCGTTGGGCGTCCGACGATCTCGGGGCGTCCGACGACGTCGAGGGAGACGGCGCCGAGGGAGACGGCGTCGACGCCGACGGGGATGCGGCCGAAGGCGTCTATGTCATCGACGACGGGTATGACCACTGCATGGTGGCCCGGACGGTGGGCGCCTCACCCGACGGGTGCACCTACTGCCTGGTGGCCCGGATCAAACTGCTGGATTTCGACGACGTCCTGGCCGGATGGGCCCAACCGGCCGGGTTGTTCTCACTGGGTAGGGAATTCACCCTGTGTGCCGTCGTGGATGGACCGGTCTCGAACGTGGTGCGCGTAGCGAGGTACCGGCGGCTCAAGGACGTGCCGGCCGACTATCTCCCTCCGTCCCCGTTCATCGACTTCGACGAGACCATCTGAGCCGAGCCGGGACCCACGCGCCCGGGGCCGGCTGACGAATCCTTGGACCCGCGCCGGTCGACGCGGGCTCCCATACGGTCTGCGTCGGGTAGGTGGCCGTCGACGAAGGCCGCCGCGGATCGGAATGCCCGACGGCTGGCTTCGGCCCACGGCATGAGGATGGGGAACACATGGAACATCCCCGGCTCCTCGAGCGAGCACGTGTCCACTCCCGATCGCACCAGGCGACCGACGAAGCGCCGGAGCGAATCCCGGAACATCTCGTCCTGCCCGAAACAGACGAAGGTCGGTGGCCACCCGGAGAGGTCCTGGTCGAGGGCGTCCACCGACGCCGACCCCGGGCTACGCCCGTGCAGATAGGCGGACGTGGGAATGTTCCAGGGCAGGATGTCCAAGGCGGCGTTGTCAGTTATCGACGGCTCGTCCAGGAGCAGGTCCACCTCGGGTGAGAACAGCACGACCCCGGCGATGGGCTGATGGCCGGTGCGGGTCATCGAGTACATCAGCGATACCGCCAGTCCCCCACCACTCGAATCACCGGCCACGAACAGCCTCGACGGATCGACACCGGCGACCAGCAGCGCTTCCAGGACTACGACGGCGTCCTCCAGACCGGCCGGGAACGGGTATTCGGGGGCGAGCCGCAGATCGGCGACGAAGATCTCGAGTCGGGTCTGGCGGCACAGCCAGGCAACGAAGAGCCCGTACATCCGGGGCGAGGTGCCCACGTATCCGCCGCCGTGCAGATAGAGGACGGTTCCCCGCACTGCGCCGTCCCCGGGGCGGTACCAGATTCCGGGGACGTCGGCCACCGAGGCCGCCTGCTGTATCACTCCGAGGCCCCGGGCCAGCGGCGGCAGCACGACCCCGCAGAGATCGTCGAGCACCATCTCGACCGAGCGGAACTCGTCGATCGGCAAGGAGGAGGAGTATCCCATGAACGATCGGATGGTCTCGCGGGTCACGGCCACAGCCAGGTTGTGGGGCAGGTTCCCGTCGCCCGACCACGGCCGGCGAAACGGGACCCGGGCCATGGCCGCGGCCAGCTGCCCGGCCAATCCGGCCAGGTCGGTGGCGGCGATCGGCCACGATGACCGGGGCACCCCGGGGCGCCGGCCCATCACCATGACGGCAGCCCGAGCACCCACCGTGGCGGCTGCTCCCGCACCGGCGATGTCATCGCTCCCATCCTGACACGGGTATCGGCGACCCGCGCCCGGTCAAGCCCTGGGGGCCACCGGGGCTCAGACCGGCTCGGCGGCGAGGATGCTGCCCAATCGGAGGAGATGGTCGGTCGCTCCACCGAGGGTCAGCTCGAAGTGCTTGGTCATCAAGAAGTAGCGGTGCAGCGGATAGTCGCGGTCGACACCTACTCCCCCGTGGAGATGGACAGCGGCGTGGACCACCCGCTGACCGCCGTCGGCGGCCCAGAACTTGGCCACGGCTACCTCCTTGTCACAGGGCAGGCCCTCGGCCAGCCGCCACGCCGCCTGCCAGGCGGTCAGCCTGATCGCCTCGGTGTCGACATAGGCGTCCGCCGCCCGCTGGCCCACCGCTTGGAAGGTGGCGATCGGCTTGCCGAACTGCTCTCGCGTCTTGGTGTACTCGGCCACCAGGGCCAGGGCGGCGGCGGCCGCACCGGCCTGGGCCAGGGCCACGGCGGTGGTGGTCCGCTGCACCAGCCAGTCGATGATGGCAGGCCCGTCCTCCACCGATCCCAACAGGGCCTCGGGGCCGACCACGGTGCCGGTCAGCGTGACGACCGCCTCGGCCTGGCCGGTGTTGACCGGCTGGCGGGAGCGGGTCACTCCTCCCGCCGAAGCCTCCACGATGAAGACAGCCACCGACCCGGGCTCGACCCGGGCCGGCACCAGCACCGCATCGGCGAACATCCCCGATGGAACACATGACTTGGTCCCCGACAGCGTCCATCCGTCCCCGCTCGGCTCGGCCACCATCGACGGCATGCCCGGTGACCCGCCCAGCTCGACCAGGGCGGTGGTGAGCACGGTGTCGCCGGCCACCACGCCGGGGAGCCAGCGCCGGCGCTGGGCCTCTGTCCCGAACCGGGCGATGGCCGGTGCTGCCGCGGCCAGCGTCTCGACGACCGGCACGTAGGCGGCGCTCTTGCCGGCGGCCTCCACGATCAGCCCCGTCTCGACAAATCCCAGGCCTGCGCCCCCGATCTCCTCGGGGAGCGACATCCCGAGCAGGCCGGCGGCGGCAAGCTCGCCCCAGATCTTCCGGTCGAACCGCTCCCCGTCCGGATCGGATTCGAGCTCGCGCAGCCGCTCATGGGTGGAGAGGTCGGTGAAGATCCGAGTGGTCAGATCCCGAACCGCCTCCTGCTCTTCGCTGAAGGAGAAGTCCATCGTTGCTTTCCTCTTCGTGTCGTTCTAACGCAGTGACCGGGGCAGGCCGAGGCCGAAGATGGCGATCAGGTCCCGTTGGATCTCATTGGTGCCGCCGCCGAAGGTCAGGATGACCAGGCCTCGGGCGTAGGACTCGAGGCGGCCGGCCAGCACCGCCTCGGGGCTTCCCCGGGTCAGATAGCCGGCCTGGCCCACCACCTCCATCAACAGCTTGAACGCCTCCATGTAGAACTCGGTACCGAACACCTTGGTGGTGGAGGCGTCGGCCACGTCGAGGTGGCCCTGGGTGGCCGTCCAGGCCACCTTCCAGTTGATCAGTTTGAGGAACTCGAGCCGGGCGTAGACCCGGGCCAGGTGGACCTGGACCCACTCCTGGTCGATGACCCGCCGGCCGTCGGCCAGCTTGGTCTCCTGGGCCCAGGCCCTGGTGTCGTTGAGCGCCCGCTCGATGATGCCCGATGAGCACAGGGTGACCCGCTCGTGGTTGAGCTGGTTGGTGATCAGGGACCACCCGTTGTTCTCGCCACCCACCAGGTTGGCGGCAGGGACTCTCACCTCCTCGTAGAAGGTGTAGTTGATGTTGTGGTCGCCGAGCAGGTGCATGGGCACGACCTTGATGCCGGGCGTGTCCATCGGCACGATGAACATGGAGATGCCCTTGTGCTTGGCCACCTCGGGGTCGGTCCGGGTGGCCAGCCAGATGTAGTCGGCCCCGCCGGCCAGCGAGGTGTAGATCTTCTGCCCGTTGATCACGTACTCGTCACCGTCGCGGACGGCCCGGGTCTGAAGCGACGCCAGGTCGGTACCCGACTCCGGCTCCGTGTAGCCGATGCAGAAGTGGATGTCGCCGGCAAGGATCTTCGGAAGGAAGAACTGCTTCTGCTCCGGTGTGCCGAACTGCATGATCGTCGGTCCGACGGTGTTGATGGTCAGCATGGGCACGGGGGCACCGGCCCGCATCGACTCGTCGAAGAAGATGTACTGCTCGATGGCCGAACGTCCCTGACCCCCGTACTCGGTCGGCCATCCGATGCCCAGCCATCCGTCCTCGGCCATCTGCTTCACCACCCGCCGCATGTCCGGCCCGATCCCGTGGCTGGTCGCCAGCTGGGCCTCCACCTCCGGGGTGAGGAGATCGTTGTAGTAGTCACGCAAGCGGGTGCGGAGAGTCTCTTGCTCGTCCGTGTAGCCGATCTCCATCTGCGTCCCTCCCGATTGTGACTGCGCGACTCGGGGCCGACAGGCCCTCCTATTCGACCGACGACCGACCGGACCACGGGGCGACGGCGATTTCCGACGTGCGCGCCCGGCCTGGCCGATGGGCCGTCGGCCATCTCGCCGGCCAGGGGCCGTGTCCGACGACTAGAACAAGTTACATTCCGGCAGCCTCGGCCGCCACCGGAGGCGAGCGGCGCCGGCGTCGCCCGACGGGGGTAGCGTGCCCGCAGGAGCCGTCGTCGCGGTCGGCGGGCGGTACCGCTAAGGTTACCACCCGGTAAGTTATCCGCACCGGCCGAGTCCCGAGGAGCGTCAAACCATGCCCGAAGCAGTGATCGTCGCCACCGGCCGGACCCCCATCGGCCGGGCCAACAAGGGTTCGCTGGTGGACTGCCGCCCCGACGACCTCGCGGCCCTGGTCATCCGTGAGGTGCTGGCCAAGGTCCCGGAGGTCGATCCCCAGTCGGTCGAAGACGTGCTCATGGGCTGCGGCCAGCCAGGAGGCGAAGCCGGATACAACGTGGCCCGGGTGGCCGCGCTGTTGGCCGGCCTTCCGGATGTGCCGGGCGTCACTGTCAACCGGTACTGCTCCTCGTCCCTCCAGACCATCCGCATGGCGGCCCACGCCATCCGGGCCGGCGAGGGTGACGTGTTCGTGGCGGCCGGTGTCGAGACGGTCAGCCGCTACCGCAACGGGGCATCCGACACCGGTCCGCACAATGATCGTTTTGCCGAAGCCGAGAACCGGACGGTCGAGCGCACGCCGGCGGCCGGCGAACCGTGGTCCCCGTTGACCGGCCTTCCGGACGTGTACATCGCCATGGGGCAGACCGCGGAGAACGTGGCCGAGCTCAAGAAGGTCGGCCGCGACGAGCAGGACGAGTTCGCGCTGCAGTCTCAGACCCGCGCCGTGGCGGCCCAGGAGTCCGGATTCTTCGAACGGGAGATCATCCCGGTCACCACGCCCAACGGTGACGTGGTGACCAAGGACGACGGACCGCGGCCCGGGACCACCCTCGAGGGACTGGCCGGGCTGAAGCCGGTCTTCCGCGAGGGCGGCACGGTCACCGCCGGCAATGCCTGCCCGCTCAACGACGGCGCCGCCGCCGTGGTGGTCATGAGTGACACCCGGGCCCGCGAGCTGGGCATCACCCCGTTGGCCCGGATCGTCGCCAGCGGGGTTTCCGGCCTCAATCCGGAGATCATGGGACTGGGGCCGGTCGATGCCATTCGCCAGACCCTGAAGCGTGCGGAGATGAGCATTGCCGACATCGACCTGGTGGAGATCAACGAGGCCTTCGCCGCCCAGGTGGTGCCGTCGGCCCGGGAGCTCGGAATCTCCTACGACAAGCTGAACGTCCGCGGGGGAGCCATCGCCCTCGGCCATCCGTTCGGCCAGACCGGCGCCCGCATCATGACCACCCTGCTCAACGCCCTCGAGGACACCGGCAAGACGCTCGGCGTCGAGTCGATGTGCGTGGGCGGTGGCCAGGGGATGGCCATGATCGTCGAACGCCTGTCGTAGGGCGGGAGCGACCGCTGATCAGCGGTCGAGCAGCGGATCGAGCGGGTGGCGCACCGACCGGCCGTCGGCGAGGGCCCGGCGCCAGGCGATGCCCGACATCGCCTCTAAGGCGATCCGATTGGCGAGGTAGGCGGTGACCTCGGCATGGTCGAACGGCGGTGACAGCTCGACGATGTCTACCCCGGCCACCGGCAGCTCCATACCGATGCGGCGGACGGAGTCGAGAAGCTGCCGGGGGCTGAGGCCCCCCGGCTCCGGTGTGCCGGTGGCGGGAGCCGAGCCGGGATCGACCACATCGACATCGACGGACAGGAAGACCGCGTCACAGTCGTCGGTGGCGATGGCGAACGCCTCGGTCAGGCAGGTGTCGAGGCCCCGTGCCACCACCTCGCTCATCTCGTAGCTGCGCATCCCCTGTCCGGCCATCCAATCGAGGGTCTCCGGGTCGGGCCAGTACCCGCGCAGGCCGATCTGCAGGAAGCGGTCGCCGCGTACGGCTCCGGACTCGATGAGGCGCCGCATCGGCGTCCCATGCCCGATGAGGGACCCGAACTGGAGGTTGGCGGTATCGGCATGGGCATCGAAGTGGACCACCGAGACCCTGCCCCAGCCGACCTGACGGGCCACCCCGGTGACATCGGGCAGTGCGACGGTGTGGTCGCCGCCGAGGACGATGGGCACCGCGCCGGAGGCGGCGATCCGGGCGACCGCGTCCTCGAGGCGTTTCAGCGAGAGGTCGGTGTCCCCCGATGGCATCTCGACGTCTCCGACGTCGACCACCCGGAGATCGACCAGGGGGTCCAGCCCGAGGGCCAGGCTGGGCCGCTTCCCGTCGTGGGGAAGGTAGTCGGTGGTACGGATGGCCAAAGGCCCGAAACGGCACCCGGGTCGATGACTGGTCCCGCCGTCGAAGGGGGCGCCCACCACGACGGCCAGGGCGTCGGCATAGCTCGCCGGATCATCGAGGTCGGCCGCAGGCACGCCGGCAAAGGTGGCGTCCGCCCCGTACATGTTGCCCAACCGCATCATGCCTCCTTCGAATCGACCCGAATCCGACGGCACCAGACGGGTGCCCGGCCCATCATCCCGCGCCCGGATGCCGGGTCAGTCGGCGATCTCCTGGACGGCGTACTCGGGGCAATTGGCGATCGCCAACCGGGCCTTGTCCTCCAGGTCGGCCGGGACCGTGCCGTCGCCCACCACCGTCGACAGCCCGTAGTCGTCCACGTCGAACAGCCGGGGGGCCAGGGCGTAGCAGCGGGCGTGCCCCTGGCACTTGTCGGGATCGACCCTGATCCTCACCGGAACACCATCGGCAGCCGTCGCGGTCCGCGTACCTGTCCCCCGGCCCAGGTGACCTCCTCGCCCTCCTCCAGCCGGAATACCGGGATGCGGCGCAGCCACTCCTCCAGCGCCACCCGGAGCTCCATCCGGGCCAGGTTCGAACCGGCGCACCGGTGGATGCCCGACCCGAAGGCGACGTGGCGGTTCAGCTCACGGTCGAGCACCACCCGGTCGGCCTCTTCGAAGGCCTCGGGGTCGCGGTTGGCAGCGGGGAAGTTCATCAGGACCTTGTCACCGGCCTTCATCGCGCACCCCTCGAACACAATGTCCTCGGTGACCACCCGGGCCATGGTCACCGGCGAGTAGGCGCGCAACAGCTCCTCGATGGCCACCGGCACGGCGTTCGGCTGAGCCACCAGGCGGTCCCGGTCCCCGGCGTGGGTGGCCAGGTGCCACAACGACGAACCGATGGCGCTCCAGGTGGTGTCGACGCCGGCGATGAGCACGAGGGCGGCGATACCCAGGACCACGCTCTCCTCCACCGGCGCGCCGTCGAACTCACTGTGCAGGAGATCGCTCAACAGGTCCTCGCCCGGCTCGCTCTTCCGCCGGGCGACCTCCCCCACGAAGAAGGTGATCAGTGCTTCGGTCCCCCGCTCCCGACGGACCGGATCGTCGGCAAATTCGAGGACGTCCCTCACCCACCCGGTGAATGTGTCCGACAGCGAGGTGGGAACCCCGAGGATGCCGGCGATGACCCGAACGGGGATCTGCTGGGCATAGTCGCGGGCGGCGTCGGCCGCGCCGTCGTCGATGAAGCCGTCGACCAGCTCGGCGCAGAGCTGGCGGGTCATCGCCTCGTAGGACGCCACCCGGCCATGGGAGAACCACGGCAGCAGGAGCCGCCGGGTCCAGGTGTGCAGAGGAGGATCCGCCGAGATGGGCGGGACCCCGTAGGGGAGGACCGGGTCATCGGGCACCTCGCCGTCGAAGGGGATGACCGCGATCTCGGTCGAGCTGAAATGCTCGACGTCGTGGGCCAGGTCGACCACGTCCCGGTAGCGGGTGGGGAGCCAGGTGCTGCCCCGGCGGTCGGTGTGCGCCACCGGGCACGTCCCGCGCAGTTCGTCCCAGATGCTGAAGGGGTCGGCGACGTAGGCCGGGCTCAGGACGTCGAAGTCGGTGTCCCAGTGGTCCACCGGCTGTCGGTCGGTCATGGTGCTCCTCGAGTCGACGGACACGGCCGCTTGTGGCGTGCCTCATCTTGACACGCTTGGCACGCCTGGCGGCCCAGGGCTTGCGGCCGACCCATCGGCCGGCGCCTCAGATGGTCAGGCCTCCGTCGACCGACAGGACGGCGCCGGTGGTGTAGGACGACTCGTCGGAGGCGATGAAGGCGACCGAGGCGGCAATCTCGGATGGGGTGGAGAAGCCCATCGGAGTCATGATCTTCCTCAGCTCCTTGAAGTCGGCTCCTTCGGGGAGGTCGAAGGTGCCGATCAGCGGAGTGTCCACCCCGCCCGGCGCGATCACGTTGACCCGCACCCCACGGGAGAGGTACTCGGCGGCGAGGGCCTTCGAGAACATCAGGAGACCGGCCTTGGATGCGCAGTAGGCCGCCGAGTACGCCTGTCCCATCAACGCGGTGTTGGAAGCCACGTTCACGATGGACCCGCCGTGCTCGAGCAGGAACGGCAGGGTGGCCCGGCAGATCAGGAACGGCCCGGTGAGATTGACGGCCAGGATCCGCTCCCACTGATCGGTCGGCATGTCCGCGGTGTTGTAGAAGCCCCCGATGCCGGCCACGTTGCAGACCACCGTCGGAGCACCGAGCTCGTCGGCCAGAGCGGCGACCGTCTTGTTCACCGAGGTCTCCGAGGTCACGTCGCAGGTATAGGCGGTGGCGGTGCCTCCGTCCCCGGTGATGGAGGACACGGCCGAGGCCAGGTTGTCGGCGGCCAGGTCGAGGGCCGCGACTCGCGCCCCCTCCTTGGCCAGCCGAGTGGCCACCGCCCGACCGATCCCGGAGCCCGCTCCGGTGACCACCGCAACCCGGTCGGCGAACCGGTGCCCGGTGAACGAGCTGATGGCCGCGTCGGCCGCGTCGTGCTCGGCCCCGCCCTGGCCGAGGGTGACCCGCTGGATGGGGCTCATGCGTCTCTCCTGGTCTGGGGCGAGAGAGCGAACCGCTCGCGCAACGTGTGCTTCAGGATCTTTCCGGCTGGGTTGCGCGGCACCGTGTCGACCAGCTCGAGCTGCTCGGGAATGGCCTGGACCCGCAACGACTGCTCCTTCAGGTACCCCACCATCTCGACGAACTCGAGCGTCTGTCCCTCCCGGACCGCCACCACGGCGCAGGCGCGCTCCCCGGTCTCGGGGTCCGGAAGGCCGATGACGGCCACGTCGGCCACCGCCGGGTGGGCATAGAGGAGATCCTCGACCTCCTTGGCCGAGATGTTCTCCCCGTGTCGGATGATCACGTCCTTCAGTCGGCCGGTGATGGTGACGTACCCTTCGTCGTCGACAACCCCGAGGTCGCCGCTGCGGAAGTAGCCGTTGTCGTCGAAGGCCTCGGCGTCGAGTGCCGGGTCGAGGTACCCGCGGATGACCTGGGGGCCCTTGAGGCGGATCTCCCCCTCCTCCCCCGGCCCGGCCCGGTGTCCGTCCAGCCCGACCACGATGAGGTCGACACCCGGGGTGGGCCTTCCCTCAGTATGGGCCAGCTTCTCGTCGGGGTCGTCCGTCGTGGCCATGACCACGATGGGGGCTTCGGTCAGCCCGTAGCCGGAGACGATCCCGACCCCGCCGATCTCCCGCTTCAGGTCGTAGTGGAGCTGGGGTGGCTTGGGCGCTCCGCCCCCCGGGTACGACCGGACCTCCGGGAACAGGGTCCCCCCGGTAGCGGCCCGCTGGGCGGCCAGGTACGCCATATGGAAGGGCGTCCCCGAACCGGCCAGGGTGACATGGTTGGCGGCGAGGAAGGCCGGCGAGGCCTCCGGATCGAACGACTCGGTGGTCAGGAGCGAGCACCCGGTGAGCAGCGAGGCGATCAGCCAGCCGATCCCGCCGATGTGGGTGAAGGGGAAGATGAGCGCGGACACGTCGTCGGCCCGGATGTCCAGGCACTCGGACATGGCCAGCGCCGAGGCCATCACCGTGAGGTCGGTGTGCGGGGCGCCCTTCGGGTCGGCGGTGGTCCCCGAGGTGTAGAACAGCCAGCGGACGGGGGCATCGGCCGCCGTGGCGGGGTCCCGCTCCACTGCGGGCAGGCCCTCAGGGTCCCCAACGGGCAGATCGCGGTCGACCACCAGCACCCGGAGGCCGGGCCGCTCGGCGGCGATCTCGGCGGCCATGGCGGCGAAGTCGAATCCCCGGTAGACGGTCGGGACGATCAGCAGCGAGGCGCCGCTCTGGGCGGTGATGAAGCCCACCTCGCGGCCCCGGTAGATGGGGATCAGGGGGTTCTGCCGGGCGCCGAGCCGGGCCAGCGCACCGACCAGCACCAGGGACTCGTTCCAGGTGGGCAGCTCCCAACTGACCGCAGTACCCCGGTCGACGCCATGGTCGGCATGGAGCCCGGCCGCCGCCCGCAGGCAGGCGTCGCGGTACCCGGCGAAGGTGAGCTCGCGCCCGGTGTCCTCGTGGGCCAGGGTGGCCTCCGGGGTGGCCTCGACCCGGCGTTCGATGAGCCCCCACAGCGTCGGTGCCCCGACCCAGCCGCGGGCCGCGCTCCGTTCCGCCATCTGTTCGATGAAGTCGGTCATCGGACCGGGGAGGACCACAGCTGGTCGGTGTAGGTGTCGGTGCCGGGAATGGAGCCGACGAACGGCGAGGCCCACTTCACGTGGCCCATTCCCGCCGCCGACAGCGCTCCGGGCTGGCCGGCGAAGAGGGCGTCCCACGACCCGGCCGGCTCCTCGTCGAGGAACCACAGCAGCAGGAGCCGCGGGTCGAGCTGCTCCGTTCGGGGCACGTCACCGGGGGCGTCGGCCAGCAGGGGAAGCGGGCTGAACCCCAGCACGGTGGCCGCGGGCGAGCCCGGCAGCGCCCTCGGCAGGTACTCGCCCCGGTACCAGTCCCCGATCTGTCCGGGGGTCACGCCCGGGGCGGGCTCGACGAAGACCGAGACCATCCCCGGGAACCGGTGGTCGAGGGTGAGCTCGGCCGGGACGCCGTCCTGGTCACGCCGGTGCTCCCACTCGAACCGGTAGAGGCCGGTGTGGATGTGGTCCCTCCGGTCGAACATCCGGCCGGCGGCGTGGAGGACGTTGACCTGGTCGACGGCCCAGCGGTTCCACTCGTCGTGGTGGCCGTCGAGTACGTAGTAGACGCCCAGGTAGCTGCCGGTCTGGGCATCGGCCACCAGCGGCACAGGCCCGCCGCCCGTCCCGGCATCGGGGAACCGCAGGTCCTTCAGGGGCGCCGTGCACACGAAGCGGGCACCGGCGAAGTTGTAGGCGCCGATCTGACATCCGGCATAGAAGTGGTCCCGTTCGTACCAGCGGTTGTACTCCACCTCGTGGCCCCGATGGGGCTCGACCAGGGTGTACAGCATGGTGCCGATGCGGATGGGGTCGTCGGTCACGCCGCCCTGGGCGGGCGTTGATCTACCGGTCATGGGGCTCGGGCTCCGTTCGTGCGGTCATCGGTACTGGCTCATCGGTACTGGCTCATCGGTGCCGGGCGGGCTCTCTGGTTGCCCCTCGGCCACGCGGAACGGGCGGCAGGGACGCGGCCCGGTCGGCCAGCGACCGCTTGTCCACCTTCATCATCGAGGTCAGGGGAAGGCTGTTCTCCACGATGATCCGGTCCGGCACCTTGTAGTCGGCCAGCAACGAGCGGGCCCTCGACTGCAGCTCTTGGACCAGCTCACCACCGTCGACGGCGGCGCCGTCCACCGGCACCACGAAGGCCACTCCGATCTCGCCCAGAACCGGGTCGGGGGCACCGACCACCGCCACCTGCCCGACGACCGGGTGGCCGCCCAACGCCGCCTCCACCTCGGCGGGGTACACGTTGTAGCCCCCCCTGATGTAGAGCTCGTTGGCCCGGCCGACCAAGTGCAGGCAGCCGCCGGCGTCGACGAAGCCGAAGTCGCCGGTGGTCAACCAGCCGTCCCCGGCGAGTACCGAGCGGGTGGCCTCGCGGTCGTAGACGACCCCTTGCGGGCCCGGCCCGGTGGGGGGGCCTCCCCAGTACCCCCGCATCACGGCCGGTGAGCGGAGTCGGACACGACCCACGTCGCCCGGTGCCGATCCGGCGCCGTGGTCATCGACCACCGACAGCTGCACCCCGTGGACCGGCCGTCCGACCGTGGCCGCCACCACCTCGTCCGGATCGCCCGGCACCGTTCCGGTCCCCAGGGACGCCTCGGTCGACGTGTAGCGCACGACGACCGGGACCCCGAGTCGGGAGCGCATGGCTGCCACCAGTTCGGCCGGCACCCGCGAGGCACCGGTGCCGGCGACCCGCAGGGACGAGAGGTCGGCTCCCCCGAGGTCGGGGTGGTCCAGGACCAGGGCCCACTGGGTCGGTACTCCCTGGGCCACGGTGATCCGCTCCTCTTCGATGATCCGGATGGCGTCGGCGGCCCGCCACGGTGTGGGGGTGATCACGGTGGTCACACCGTTGGCGATCTCGTCCCAGGTGCGGGTCATGGACCCCACATGGGCGAAGGGAAGCGGAGACAGCCGCCGGTCGCCGGGCTGGGACAGCACGTCGTCGCCATCCGCCACCGCGGCCAGGTTGGCGTGGTCGAAGACTGCGCCCTTGGGCAGGCCGGTCGTCCCGCTCGTCCATACCACGGCCACCGGGTCGCCCGCCGTGAGCCCCGGCCGGCCGCAGGGGGCCGTTCCCTCCCAGGCAGCTCGCGCCGTCGAGCGCTCGACCACGATGCCGGCGGGTCCCTCGGGCGGGCCGGCCCCGTCGTCCACCACGGTGACCGCGGGGCGCGTCCGCTCCACTATCGACCGGACCTCGGCCGGTCCGAGCCGGAGGTTGACCCCGGAGGTGACCGCACCCAGTCGGGCGGCGGCGGCATAGCAGACCATGTAGTCGATCGAGCTCGGGAGCAGCAGGCAGACCACCGACCCCCGGCTGACTCCATGGCGGGCCAGGAGCCCGGCCACGCCGTCGCCGGCCCGGTCCCACTGGGCGAACGTCAGGTGCCGGCGCGGCGAGTCGGCCGTCTCGGGCTCGACCCAGGCCTCGACGTCGGCGTTGGCCTGCGCCGCGGCCCGCAGCACGTCGACCACCGTCCGGAATTCCCCCTCAATCTGACGCGCCGTCATATCGGCGTCGACTGTAACAGGGACACCTTTGCCGTCTCCTACCGCGCCCACCGGTCTGCCCTGCCCTCAGAAGGTCAGGACACCCCGGGCCAGCTTGCCCGCCTCCATGTCCTCGACTATCTCGCGGAAGCCTTCGAGGGGTCGCTGCTCGGTGACCAGCTCGTCGAGCAGCAATGCGCCGGACAGGTACAGCTCCACCATCAGGGGGATGTCATGCTGGGGTCGGGCGGAGCCGTAACGGCAGCCCAGCAGACCGCGGTCCACATAGGCCAGGGCGTTGACGTCCACCGAGACCTCCGTTCCCTGGGGCGGGATCCCGATGGCCAGGGCATTGCCGCCCCAGTCGAGGACGTCCAGGGCGTTGCGGAGCACGGCGGGATGGCCCACGCAGTCGAATGACCAGTTGACCCCCCCGGTCCACCCGAGGGCCCCGGACACCCGGTCGGGACCAGGTGGGACCAGCTCGCGGATGGCCGCTACCGCGTCGGTGGACGAGGCGTCGACGAAGTGGGTGGCGCCGAACTGGCGGGCCAGCCCCTCCTTGGAGGCCAGCGTGTCGACGGCGATGATCCGGCTGGCGCCGGCGATGCGCAGGCCCTGGATCACATTGAGCCCGACACCTCCAACGCCGAAGACGGCGGACGTCTCGCCGGCGCCCACCCTGGCCCGGTTGAGGACCGAGCCCACGCCGGTCAGCACGCCGCAGCCGATGAGGCAGGCCGAGGTCATGGGGACGTCCTTCGAGATCTTTACCGCCTGGACCTCCTTGATGATGGTGGATTCGGTGAAGACCGAGGTCCCGGCGAAGTTGGACGCCGGCTCTCCCTTGTAGGTGAAGGGTTGGGACACGTTGCCGAGCGTCTTGATGCACCAGGTGGGGTGGCCGGTGCTGCAGGCGCGGCACACCCCGCAGCTGGCCAGGGTGGCGATCACCACGTGGTCACCGACCTTCACCGAGCGGACCTCGGACCCGACTGCCTCCACCACCCCTGCACCCTCGTGGCCCAGCACCGACGGTGCCTTCCACTCGATGGTGCCGTTGAGCACCGACAGGTCGCTGTGGCACACACCAGCGGCTCCGATGGCCACCTGGACCTCGCCCGGACCGGGGTCTCGGATGGTCAGTTGATCGGTGACCTCCGCGTCGTCACCCGTGTACACGATGCCTCGCATGGCACCTTCCTTTCTTGTGTCGATTGGCTGTCGGCCCCGTCGGTCGTGGGCGCGGTGACCGGTTCCTCCGCCCGCGGGCGCGACCCTTCCCCGCGTTCATCCCGGGGACGAGTACCGCTCCCGGAGCTCGCGCTTGAGAACCTTGCCACTGGCGTTGAGGGGGAGCGAGTCGACCACCTGGACCCGGCTCGGGAGCTTGTATCCGGCCAGGCGGCCCCTGGCCCACTCGCCGAGGTCGGCTTCGATCTCGCCGGGCCCACTCCCCGCCGAAGGCACCACCAGGGCCAGCCCGACCTCGCCCAGGCGCCGGTCGGGGACCCCGATGACCGCCACCTGGTCCACCCCGGGATGGAGGCGGAGCACACCTTCGGCCTCGGCCGGGTACACGTTGAACCCGCCGCTCACGTACATGTCCTTCAGCCTGTCGGTGATGGTGACATTGCCGGCGCCGTCCATGACCCCGACGTCGCCGGTGTGCAGCCAGCCGCCGGTGTCGACGGCCTCGTCGGTCGCCTCGGCGTCGTTGAAGTAGCCCCGCATGACGTTGTAGCCCCGGACGACGATCTCCCCGGTCCCGCCTCTGGGCAACTCGGCGCCGTCGGGACCGACGATCCGGACGTCGACGTCGGGGATGGCCCGCCCGGACGTGCCCGAGATCACCTCGGCGGAGTCGCCCCGGCGGCACATGGTGACCGTTCCCGTCGCCTCGGTGAGGCCGTAGGCCGTGAGCACCGTCTCGACGCCCAGCTCGGACCACAGTGCCCTGACCAGCTCGACCGGTACTGCTGCCGCCCCGGTGACCACCAGGCGCAGGGAGCCGAGGTCGAAGTCCTTGCGGTCCGGGTGGTCGAGGACGGACCGGAAGATGGTCGGAGGTCCGGGGAGCACGGAGATGTGCTCGTCCTCGATCCGTCGCAGCACCTGGTCCACGTCGAACATCGGCTCGGGGATGATGGTCGCGCCTGACATCAGGCACGCCAGGATGCCGGCCTTGTAGCCGAAGGTGTGGAAGAAGGGATTGACGATCAGATAGCGGTCCCCCCGTCGGAGACCGACCACCTCGGACCAGGTGGCAAAGGTGCGCAGGGTCTGTCCATGGGTGGTCATCGCCCCTTTGGGATGACCGGTGGTGCCCGAGGTGAAGACCAGGTCGGAGAGGTCCCCGGCCGTGATCGATGCGGTCCGGCCGGCAGCCACGTCGGCGGAGACCGAGGCCCCCTCTTGGAGGAAGACGTCCCAGTCGACGACCGGGTCGCCCTTCGCCGAAGGCCCCCTCGACGGGGTGTCGCCGGTGCGCAGGACCACCACCCGATCGAGCTCGGGCAGCTTGTCGCCCGAGGCCACCGCCTCTTCGAGCATCTTCGGGTAGTCGGTCCCGAGGAACCCCTCGACGGTGAAGAGCATCCTCGCCCCCGACTCGCGCAGGATGTACGCCGCCTCGGCCCCCTTGAACCGGGTGTTGAGTGGCACCAGGAGCGCGCCGGCGGCCACCGCCCCGAGGCCGGCGATGATCCACTCGGCGCAGTTGGGCGCCCAGATGGCCACCCGGTCCCCCCGCTCGATGCCGTTGGCCACCACGGCGCGGGTGGCGGCGGCCACCTCGTCGGCCAGTTGGTCGAAGGTCAGCCGGATCGTCGATCCGGCGGGCCCGTGGATGTCGACCAGGGCCTCGCACTCGCCGAAGCGGGCGGCGGCGTCCTCCACCAGGCCGGGGATGGTCCCCCACTGGAGGTCCCCACGCGGGTCGGTGACATCCGGTGCGACATCTGACACAGCGTCAGGGTAGTGCATCGCCTCGGAGGTCCGGCCGGGGACGCCGGCTCTGGT
>DATBOO010000071.1:0-17126 GCA_036553725.1 Acidimicrobiales bacterium
CCGGCAGCCGACTTCGGCACGGTGCCAATGCCAGGATCGATGAGGAGGCCGCCATGGCGGGTACCCGCCTCGACCCACCGTCCGTTCCAGTCGTGCGGTATCGAGAGGCTACCGAACAGGATGCCGGAGATATCGCCGCGCTCCACGCCGACAGTTGGCGCCGCCACTACCGCGGCGCGTACCTGGATTCATACCTCGAGGGCGACGTCGTCGCCGACCGTCTCGAGGTCTGGACGGCTCGCCTTGCCCCTCCCCGGCGCGACCAGTGCACCGTGATCGCCGATGCGGGCGGTGAGGTCGCCGGCTTTGCCCACACCGTGTTCGACAGCGACCCGATATGGGGAGCCCTGCTCGAAAATCTGCACGTCAGGAGCGGCCTGAAAGGGAAAGGGATCGGCTCCCAATTGTTGTCCAAAACCGCTCTCGGGCTCCTTCGGCACCGGCCGTCGGGAGCCATCCACCTCTGGGTGCTCGACCAGAACAAGGCGGCGCAGTCCTTCTACGACGCTCGGGGAGGCACCCGGGTCGAGAGCCAGCTCCGTGGGCCATTCCCCGGGGGTGGGAGAGCAATGGGCCACAGATACTTCTGGCCCGACGCCTCGTCGCTGATCGTGCGGGACCCCTGAGCCCGGGGCTGTCTGCACGACACCTCTCGGCGATAGGGGGAGGCCGAGAGCCAACCGTGTCACCCGGTGCTGGAGTGAGCGCCGCCTCCATCGAAAGACAAGACTGTGGCATGGCCTCGAGTACGGCTCGCTCCCGTTGGTCGCTGTGGTCAGAGAATTCTGTCCTGTCGATCGGCAGCCGGGGATCGTTCATGTCGATCGGCTCGATCGGGTCGGCCCTGTCGATCGGCTCGGTCGGGTCGTTCCTCTCTGCCTTCTCGATCGGTTCCTTCGGTTCGATCCTGTCGGTTCTGTCGGCTGGTTCCCGATGCTCGGCCATGTCATCGAGGTCGCGCCGGGCAATCATGAAGACCGGATCGGCATAGGCCGGCGGCACTTCTCGCTTCTTCCGCAGGCCGATCACCGCGACCGGGGGCACCGAGGGAAGCTCTCCTCAGCGGGCGGTGAGCACGCGTCCCAGCTGCTTGACCGACATTGGCGGATGTGCCGGAGTCTGGTGTCCTGGCCGGAGGCCGTCGAGGGCGAGCTCCAGGAAGCGCCGGGAAGTGCCCGGGGCGTCGGCGTCGCAGAGGTCGCCGAGGGCCCGTACCGACATCAGGGTCACCACCAAATCGGTAGGGCCGATGTCGGTCCGGACCGTTCCCGCCCGCTGGCCGGACTCGAGGATCCTCCCGATGAGCGGCACCAAGGCGGCCAGGGCCCGGTCAGCCCCTCCCCCACTCCAGGGTCGTCGAGAGGTGGCGGCCCGCCAACAGCTCGGCGCGTCCACGCAGCGTCGGACGAACTCGAAGACCCCCTCATCCGGGGCCACCTCGAGGAGGACTTCGTCGGCGATCTCGCGGGTCCGGTCCGTCGCCGCGTCGACCACGGCGGCAAAGAGGTCGGCCTTGTTCGGAAACCGCCGGTACAGGGTCCCGACTCCGACCCCGGCCCGGGCGGCGATCTGTTCCATCGAGGCCTCGTAGCCGTGCTCGGCGAAGACGTCCCGAGCGGCCACGAGAATGCGGGCCAGGTTGAGCTCGGCGTCCCGGCGCAGCGACCTGGCCTCGGTCGTCGCAGACACCACCTTGGCGGTCCGAGGGCCCACGTCAGTTCTCGGCGACATAGCCGATCGCCCCTACGACCACCTCGGCCTCGGCGGTCAGGGCGGGATGGGACTCGTTGAGAACGACCGAAGGCCGCATGCGGGTCGGGATCATGAGGGCGGCGATCGCCGCCACTACCAGCGCCCCGGCGCACACGACGAAAGCCAGCACATAGCCGTGCTCCTTCGGGTAGCCCTGAACCAGTCTTCCGCTCACGATCAGGCTGGTGGCGACCCCGCTGCCGAGCGCGGCGCCGATATTGCGGATGTTCGTGTTCATACCGGTTGCGACCCCGGTCTGGCTGGGCGGGACGGACTCGACGATCAGGTTCGACATCGAGGCGTAGCCAAAAGCCACGCCGATGCCCAGGAGGCCGGCGGCCACGTAGATGTTCCAGGACTCACCGTGGGCCAGAGCCAGGAATCCGTAGCTCGCGGCGGCGAAGAGCGCCCCCAGGATCAAGATGGGCTTGGAGCCGATGATGACGGTCAGTCGACCGGTCAGCGGGGCGATGACCAGCATGGCTACGGCGAAGGGAAGAAGGTACAGACCCGACTGGGTCACCGAGGCGTTGAAGCCGTAGCCCACTCGTGACGGGGTCTGGGCGAATTGGGGCACGGTGATGAACATCGCGAACATTCCGAACCCGAACAGCAGAGCGGCCAGGTTCGTACTCCATACGGCAGGGATCCTCATCATCTTCATGTCGACCATCGGCGTGTCCGAACGCGTCTCCGAGCGGATCCAGCATGGGATCAACACGAAGGTGACGCCGAAGAGCCCGACCACCGAGGCGCTCCTCCATCCCCATACCGGCCCGTAGGAGAGGGCCAGCAGCCCGGTGACCAGCCAGGACGACATGATCGCGGCACCGAGCCAATTGACCCGACCAGGGGACCGGATCGGTGACTCCGGCACAAAGAGGAACGTGGTCACCGTCGCCCCGACGGACAGGACGAGCGGAATCCAGAACAGCCAGTGGTAGGAGAGGTGCTCGATGATCGGGCCGGCGAGGACGATCCCGGTGCCCACGCCCACGCCCAGGATGGCCGAGAGCACTCCGATGGCCCCGGCCACCTTCTCGGGCGGGAACTCGTCGCGGATGATCCCGAAGGCCAGCGGGAAGACCGCCCCGCCCGCGCCCTGGACGATCCGGCCGGCCAGCATGACCGGGAAAGTGGTGGCCAGGGCGCTGATCAGGGTACCCACCGACAAGGAGACGAGGACGACGACGATCATCTTCTCCTTGCCGACCATGTCGCCGATCCGCCCGAGGATCGGCGTGGCGATCGCCGCACTGAGCAGGTAGCCCGTCAGGAGCCAGGTGGCCCCGGACGTGGTCGTGTGCAGCGTGTGCTCGAGGAGCGGGATCGCCGGGATGATGAGCGATTGCAGGAGGCTGAAAGCAAGGGCCGCCGTCGCCAGCACGGCGAACGTGGTCACATGGTGGATGCGCTTCTCCACGGACTCTCCCTTGGGCTTCCCGATGACCGGAATCAAGGATTCCGCTTTGGTTCGAAGATAGCAGAACCGGAAATTGGGAGTTCCCCTTGCTCACCGGCGGTAGGGGTTCGGTGGTGACGGTCGGAGCGATGGCGCCGAGGTCAGTTGTGGCGGACCTCGTCGAAGGGCTTGTCACGGTCGGCCGCGTACTCGCGGGGCATGCCCAGCACCCGCTCGCTGATGATGTTCCGCTGCATCTCGTTGCTCCCGCCGCCGAGGCTGTTCCCCTGACGTTGCAGGTAGTGCTCACCCAGGGGCCGGGCATCGTCGTCCGTCCAGGCCCCGATGCCGGCGCCGGCGATCTCGAGGCCGATGTCGAAACGGCGCTCGCTGCTGGTGGCGGCGAACAGCCGGGCCAGGGCGCCTGCGGGGGGCGGGAACGCACCGGTGCGGATCCCGGTGGTCACCCGCTCGGCCAGCTGGACCTGGATCCTCTCGTTGATCCGGTCCTCGGCCACCAGCTGGCGGATCCGGGGGTCCCCGCCCTGGCCGGTCGTCCGGGCCAGCTCCGCCAGCTCGGATCGCTGGCCGCCCAGGCCCGGGGCGGCGACCACCGCCCCACTGGCAAAGGGAGAGCCGCCGCCCACTGCGTCGCGCTCGTGGAACAGGAGCCGCGAGGCCACCGTCCACCCGTCGTTGATCTCCCCGACCACGTCGGCCACCGGGACGGGCACGTCATCGAAGAACTCCTGGCAGAACTCGGCTGTCCGGTTGACCATCTTGATCTGCCGGACCTCGACCCCGGGCTGATGGATCTTGAGGATGAACATGGTGAGCCCCCGGTGCTTGGGAACGCTCCAGTCGGTGCGGGCCAGGCACAGCGAGTAGTCGGAGCGGAACGCCCCTGAGCTCCAGATCTTCGATCCATTGAGGACGAAGACGTCGCCGTCCCTGGTCGCCCTGGTCACCAGGCCGGCCAGGTCGGAGCCCCCACTGGGCTCGGAGAGGAACTGGACCCACAGCTCGTCCCCCCGGAGGATGGCGGGGATGTGGCGCACCTTCTGCTCCTCGGTTCCGAAGTCGAGAAGGGTCGCGGCCAGGATGGTCAGCGTCGGCACGTTGAAGACGGTGGGCATCCGGTACGGCAGCGACTCCCGGGTGAAGGCCCGCTGGTGAGCGCGGGACAGGCCCAGGCCGCCGTAGGCGATGGGAAAGCAGATCCCGGCGAACCCGCCGTCGAAGAGGGTCCGCTGCAATCGGCGGGCCAGCTCCCCTGACTCGTCCTGGCGGGACAGCTGCTGGTTGGTGGAGCCCTCGGGGAGGGGCGGCATCGAATCGGCCAGCCACGCCCGGGCCCGCTGACGGAAGCTTTCGACGGGCTCCTGCGAGCCGGTCGCCCCCTCGGCGACCTCGGTACCGTCGTTGTCGGCCCGGTTGACGCTCATCCCTCCCCTTTCTCCATCCCCATGGCCACGGCCACCCGCTCCCGGTGGTCGGCCGGCGTCCCCCACTGGGTACGGTCCACCACTGTCCGGCGGAGGTAGAGATGGAGGTCGTGGTCCCAGGTCACCCCGATGCCGCCGTGGATCTGCACACAGTCCTGGATGAGGGCCGGGCCCCGTTCGCCGATGTAAGCCTTGGCCACGCTGACCAACTCGGGTGCGTGCTTCGACTTCGAGTCCACCGCCCGGGCCGCGGCGTCGGCGGTGGCGTGGGCCGCCTCGAGCCACAGCTTCATGTCGGCGAACCGGTGTTTCAGCGCCTGGTACGAGTTCAGCGGCCGCCCGAAGGAGTACCGGTCGGCCGCGTACTCCACAGTGAAGTCGAACACCCGGTCCAGCCCTCCTGCCATCTCGGCGCACTGGAGCACCGCCACCGTCTGCAGCTGGCGCTCGATGTCGCCGACTGAGCTCTCCGGCGACCCGAGCGCGGCATCGCCGGCCAACTGCACCTGGTCGAAGCGGACCCGGGCGAAGCGCCGAACCAGGTCGAGACTGTGCGCTGGCTCCACGCTCAGCCCCGGCGCATCCGACGGCACCACGAACTGCGCCACCCCATCGGCGGTGCCGGCCGTCACCAGAAAGAGGTCGGCCTGGGCGGCCGCCTCCACGGGTGCGGTGGCGCCGTCGAGGGCCACACCACCCTCCCGGATGGTGGCTCGGACCTGCCCTCCCGGCTCGATGCCGGCGGCAGCAGCACCCAGGCACCAGGCGCCCACCGAGTCGCCGCTCATCAGTCCGGGGAGGAACTTGAGCCGCTGGGCGGGGGTGCCCGAGCGGGCCAGGGCCTCGGCCACCACGTTGGCAGGTACCAACGGACCGGGCGACACCAGCCGGCCCATCTCCTCGGCCACCAGCACCAGGTCGAGCAGCCCGTGGCCCGAGACGCTGCCCCCTCCCTCGTCTTCGGGGACGAGCAGCGATGTCCAGCCCAACTCGGCTCCGCTCCTCCACCAGGCGGCGTCGAAGCCGGCCGGCTCCTCGTCAGCCAGGCGGCGGACGGACGCCAGCGGCACGGTGCTCTCGAGGAACTTGCGGGTCGTTTCCTGGAGCAGCTGCTGTTCGTCGGTGATGCGCAGGTCCACCCGGCCCTACTCCCTCGCGCCGCCTGCGGCGAAGACCAGCGGCAGCTTCTCGATCTGGCGCAGTCCCGGCTGGTAGATCAGCTCGGCCCCGGGTGCGAGCGAGTAATCGGGGATCCGCAGGTGCCACTCACGCAGCGCAATACGAAGCTCCAAGCGGGCCAGGTGGGACCCGAGGCAACGGTGGATGCCGCCGCCGAAGGCCAGGTGCTTGTTCGGGTTGCGCTCGAGATCCACGGTGAAGGCGTCGGGCAGCGCCTCCTCGTCGATGTTGGCGGCACCGATGATGATCCCGACGGTGGAGCCCTTGGCGATGGGACAACCGCCGAGCTCGAGGTCGGAGGTCGTCGTGCGGGAGACGGTGGTGACCGGTGACTCCCAGCGGAGGAGTTCTTCCACCGTCGAGGGGATGAGCGACGGGTCCTCCACGATCCGTCGCCGTTGCTCGGGGTGCTGGGCCAGGTAGGCGAAGAAGCACTCGAGGCTGTCCGTCACCGTGTCGAGGCCGGCGAGGATGAACAGGAAGCAGATCCCCACGATCTCGTCGATGGTCAGCCGATGGCCTTCGACTTCCGCGCTGAGGAAGAGGCTCAGGAGGTCGTCCTGCTTCCCGGGGCTCTTCTGCCGCTCGCGAACCACATCGGCGAAGTACTCCTCGATCTGACGGGCCGCCACCTTCTGGCTCGCCTGGACCTCCTCGAGGTCCGAGCCGGAAGGCCGGAGAATTCCGTCCTTCATGCTCAGGAACAGATCGAGCTGCGACAACGGGAGGCCCACCAGCCGCAGAAAGACCGACGAGGGCAGCGGCACGGCCAGCTCATCGGCGAACTCACACCGGCCCCGGTCGATGAACCCGTCGATGCGCTCGTTCACCATCCGGGCGATGTCCGGCTCGAGCGCATTCATCTGGCGGGGGGCAAAGATCGGATCGAGGAGCCGGCGGTACTTCCGGTGGTCCGGAGGGTCGACCTGCAGCGGTATCAGCGGCACCGACTGGCCGAGGTCGACCGCCTCCATGGCCGAGGAGAACTCCTCGGGATGCTGGAGGGCGTACTCCACCGCCGATCGGCGCACCACCTGGGGCCCGAACGTGCCCGCCACCACCGTGCCCGAGGCCTGCGCCCGGCGGTAGTAAGGCTGGGGATTGGCGCTCACGTCCGAGTCCATGAACCCCCCCGGCTCGAATGCCTCGGACTCCTCGGCCTGTGACATGGCATTCCTCCTTGGCAACGTCCCGGCGGGTCGGAGCCGAGGGGCCCCGAGGTGAGAATCAGCTTTTCACTCACAGTACTCCAAGCGCATGGGCCTTCACAGTTCCGCCGGGTCCCCATTCCAGCCTCCAGCGGTCGTGTCCCGGGCGGCGGTGGACCCGCACCTCACTCCTCGGCGACCTCGTCGATGAGCCCCCAATCCTGTCCGGTGTCGGCGCTGATGAACCGACCGGTGAGGGCCAGCCACCCGGTGCGGTGGCGCCCGATCCGTCTCGGAAGGGTTGCCGTGCCTCCCGCCCCGGGAATGAGCCCCATGGCCACCTCGGGGAGGCGTAGGCGGGTGTCCGGACGGGCCACGACACGAGAGGCCAGAGCGGGGAGCTCGACACCGGCTCCGACGCACGCGCCGTGGAGGTGGGCGACGGTCCGGTCCCCGACCACAGCCAGCAAGCGGGCCGCGCTGCGCGAGGTCCGGATCAGGTGGCCGGCGGCGGGGTCGGGGAGGGTGCCGAACTCGCCGAGGTCGCCCCCGCTGCAGAAGTCCGGTCCGCGCCCGTATAGGTGGACCTCCCGGATGGACGGGTCGGCACACGCCACCGCCAGTGCCTCGCACAGCTCGTCGCGCATAGCCCGGCTGTAGGCGTTGCGAACCCGGGGCCGATCGAAGGTGAGGGAGAGCCGGCCGCCGCTCCGTTCCACCACGAGGGAGGGGATCCCGTTCGGCGTCGCGGGCGTTGTCGGCGTGTCGGCCAGCCAGCGGGCGAACTCCGTTCCGCCCTGCAGCGTCGAGTAGGCGAAGGACTCGAGGAGGAGATCGAGGTCGAGCGAGTCGGGGCGGCCCGAACGGAGGACCTGGACCAGTGCGACCGACGCCATGGGTGAGCGCTGCACCGCCGCCGCCATGGCGTCCAACTCGTCGTCGAGGTCGGCCACTGAAACCCACGGGCGTGCTGATCGGTCCGCCTCGGTTATGGCGACATCCACCCCGGACAGCCGCTGATCCGAGGATCCGATGCGGCTGATCCCGACAACCACGGATCCGAAGGCCGGGGGGATCCCGAGCCGGCCGGCCCCGGTGGGACGGTCGAGGTCGACGACCAGCATCGGTTGCCCGTCCAGCGTGCCGAGGACCTCCGTCGAGCCCTGGCGCACCCGCTCGTACAGTTCGGCGAGGGCCGAGCCGTCGAGCAGATCTGAACCGGTTGCCGGCATGAGACGAGCGTAACGTGCGCCCGCGGCGCCGCCCTTCGACCCGATCACGGCGATGGCCGATCATGCATAATGGCCGTCCATGACAGCGGTCGCACACCATGGGAGCTGACGACCGGCCCCTGCCCGTCACCGTGGGCATCGACATCGGGACAACCTCGGTCAAGGCCCTGGCCGTCACCGGAGACGGGATGGTGGTGGCTCGCTCCCGGGTGCCCCACCGGATCATCCACGCCTCCGGTGACCACATGGAGCACGACGCCCGCGCCGCCTGGCGCCTGGGCCCTCGCCGGGCCCTGGCCGCGGTCAGGGCGGCGGTAACCGGTTCGGGAGGCGGGGAGCGGCGGACGGCGGACTCCGTGTGCGTCGCCGGGATCTGCGTCGCCGGCATGGTCCCGTCCCTCACCGCGGTGGATCGCCGGGGGATACCGCGGACCTCCGGGCTCCTGTACGGCGATGTCCGCGGCCGGTCCGGGAGCACGCCACCGGCGGCCGCCGGGGCCGGACCGATGCCGGATGCCGAGGGATTCCTCCAATGGACCTCCCGCCAGATGCCGGATGCCTACGGCTACTGGCCGGCCCAGGCCGTGGCCACCCATGCCCTGGCCGGCCACGCGGCCATCGACACCGCGGTGGCGTCGACCCTCGGCGACCTACAGGTGGCGGGACGGTGGAACGACGAGTTGATGGCCCGGCTCGGCGTCGAGCTGCGCCAGCTTCCGCGGGTGGTGCCGACCGGGCAGGCCGCCGGCACGTTGCGACCGGGTCGGCGCACTCCGTCCGACCGTGCCGTCGCCCGTGACGCGGAGGGATCGTGGGACGATCGCGAAGCCGTCGTGGCCGGCGGCACCATCGATGCCTTCTGCGATCAGATCGTCGCCGGAGCGGACCAGGTGGGTGACGTACTGGTCATCTTCGGTGCCACTCTGATCGTCTGGGTGGTCACCGACACCTGGGTCGAGGCCCCTGGGCTGTGGACCGTGCCCCACACCGAGCCCGGCCGGGTGCTCATCGGGGGGCCTTCCAACGCGGGAGCGTTGTTCGTGGACTGGGCCCGGTCCCTGCTCCGGGGAGCGCGCACGCCCAATGCCTCGGCGGACGGCCGCACAGGGAATCCGCGACGCGTGCCGCTGTGGCTCCCGTACCTCCGAGGCGAACGCGTGCCGTTCCATGACACGTCGCTGCGGGCGGGCCTGTTCGACCTCGACATCACCGACGGCCCATCGGGTGTCTCACGCGCCGCCTACGAGGCGAGCGGATTCGTGGTGCGGAGCATGGTCGAACGCTCCGGAATACCGGCGCGGAGAATCGTGGCCAGTGGTGGTGGCACCCGGGTGGGGGCGTGGATGGCCGCCATGGCCGACGCCACCGGCCTCCCGGTCGAGACGGTGGCCGTTCCCGAGGGCGCCGCCCTCGGTGCCGCCTTCCTCGCCCGCATGGCGGCGGGGCTCGAGCCGTCGCTGGACGGATCGAGACGATGGGCCCGGACCGGCGCCCGGGTCGACCCCGATGAGCGGTGGCGACTGGCCGCCGACGAGCGCTACCGGCGCTTCACCGCCCTCGGGTCAGGGCCGTAGACGCCGGCCCCTCCGACCCATCTGTCACCCGGCGGTTGCCGGCTCGAAGGCCACCTTCACCGCCCCGCTCTCCTCCTGGGTGGAGAGGGCTCGGAGGGCGTCGTGCCAATGGTCGAGCGGGAAGCGGTGTGTGAGCATGCCGGTGAGATCCACCCTCCCCGCCTCGACGAAGTCGAGATAGTGGCGGAGGGCGTGCTGGCGCACCCCTTCCACCTCCTCGATGCCGAAGGCGTTGGAGCCGACGATGGACAACTCCTTGAAGTAGACGGGCGTGTACTCCCAGCGACCGGGAGTGTGCACGCCGGTCTGCACCAGGGAGCCGCGCTCGGCGAGCACCCGGACACCGACCTCGAGGGTCTCGGGCCGTGCCACCGTGTCGTAGACGACGTCGATGCCTCCGGGGTGGGCCATCGGCAGCCCGGCGAAGGCGGTGTGCAGCACGCCACCCGACCATTCGGCCAGGGCCTCGATCAACTCCAACCTTGGCTCGTGCGCGAGCACCAGGCCGGCGCCGAAGTCGGCGGCCAGGCGGGCCTGGGCGGGGAACCGGGCCACCACGGCCAGCTCCACCTCCGGGTACAGCGAACGCAGGATGGCCACGCTGGTCACTCCCAGCGCGCCGGCACCGTAGACGAGGGCGCGGCCGGTCGGGGGCGGCGGGCAGCGGAGGATGGCGTGCAGGGACACGGCGAACGGGTCGGCCAGTACCGCTACCTCGTCGGTGACCGAATCGGGAACCGGAATGAGCATCGAGTCGTGGGCGGCCATCAGGTCGGCCCACCCACCGGGCGCATCACTGGCCACTCCGACGTGAACCCCCGGGCCGAGGGCGCCGGTGGTGAAACTCCAGCACAGGCTCAGTTCGCCGCGTCGGCAGGCCGGACACGGCGGGTCCACCCCGCGGGGACCACACGTCAGCCACGGGTTGAGCAGCACCCGCTGGCCGACCTCGAGGCCTGAGGCCTCCGGTCCGAGCCTGACCACCTCGGCCACCACCTCATGGCCGGGGATGTGGGGAATGGAGGAGAACGCGGCCATCGGATTGTCGATGTCGCCGGTGTCGAAGTCCCCCAGCACGAGCTTGGTCTCCGACCCGCATACCCCAGACAGGAGCGGACGGGTGATGACCCAGTCGGGACGGACCAGCCGGGCGTCGTCGACCTGGTGCAGACCGAAGGGGAGCGAGTCAATCCGGCGATCGAGATCGTCACCCGGTCCCTCGTGTGCGTCGTCGGCGTCGCGTGGCACGCCGAACACGAGCGCTCTCATCGGTGACACGGCTTCATCGGTGACACGGCTTCATCGGTGACACGGCTTCATCGGTGACACGGCTTCATCGATGACACGGTAGCCATCTCCGGGCCCGGACGGCGCAGTCACCTGACCATGGCGGTAGCGGAGCGGGCCGCCAGGGCGGCCAGGGTCAGGGTGGGCCCGTAGCCCGAGGAGGTGACGAAGACCGAGGAGTCGGCGATGACCACGTTCTCCAACTGGTGGAGGCGCCCGTGGGCGTCGGCCACCGATGTCACCGGGTCCGTTCCCATCCGGACCGTTCCCATCACGTGGCGGCTCATGGGCGCGTGCTCGGTGGTGCGGCCCCCCGGCCCGCCGGCGGTCCCGGGCGAGGTGACGATGGAGGTCCACCCCGCGCCCATGGCCTCGAGGATCGCAGCCAACCGGGGGCCGTGGTGGGCGGCGGCGGCCAGCTCGTGACGGTGGGGCTTGTAGGTGTACCGGGCCACGGGGAAGCCCCGGACGTCACGGATGGTGGGGTCCAGGTCGATCCGGTTGGTGGCCACCGGGAGGTCCTCCCCCTGCATGGTGAAGGCCCACATCCGGTCGCGCATGGGCGAGGAGCGCATGCTCTCCTTGTGGGATCGTCCCCAAGGGTAGATCTTCGCCTCGAGGATGGGGAGCGAAGGGCCACCGTGCTCCACCATTCCGCCCTTCATCCACGGCAGCCCGGCCTCCTTGGCCGCGGCCCGGGAGGCGTCGTCGGGAATCAGGGCGTCGTCTTGGAGCTCGGTCACCGCCCGGCCCCGCTCGCCGTGCAGGCGGAGGTGGGCGAAACCGCCCACCACGATGGTCTGGAAGTGGGTCATCAGGTGCCGGCCGATGAGCGGATGATCGAAACCCGACAGGAGCAGCAACCGCGGGGTCTCGACGGCTCCGCCGGCCACCACCACGTAGCGGGCGTCCATCGACTGCTCCACGCCGTCGGGGCCGATGAAGTCGACCCCGGTGGCCCGGCTGCCCGCGGTTCGTATCCTGGACACGAAGGTCTCCGGCCGCAGCTCCGCCTTCCCGGTCAGGAGGGCCCGCTGCAGCATGGCCACCGGGTCCCCTTTGGCGTGGATCGGGCACCCGAAGAAGGCGCAGAACCCGCAGTTGTTGCAGGCGGGCCGGCCGTCGTACCGCTCGGAATTGGTGGCGCCGGGTGCCGGGTAGGGATGGTATCCGAGGGACTCGGCGGCGGCCGCAGACAACTTCGAGCCATACATCGACGGTCCCGGGGGCATCGGGTACGGGCCCGACCGCCACGCCGCGAACGGGTTGGCGTCCGCTTGCCCGGAGACGCCGATCATGCGCTCGGCCTCGGCATAGAAGGGCTCGAGCTCGGCATAGTCGAGGGGCCAGTCGGCCACCGACGCACCCTCTTGGGGGCCGCGGCTGGTCAGCATGGCGAAGTCTTCTTCGCGGAAGCGGGGTACCTTCCCGTCGGCGTGGGTGCCCCCACCGCCGACGGTGGAGGGGATGGAGTTCACCTCCCCCACGAAAGCGTGGTCACCGTCGTCGGGACCGACCCGGAAGGTGCGCGGCTCGAGGAACGGGTCGGGGCCGAGGAAGTAGCGGTCGATGAACTTTATTTCGTCATTCGAGTAGTCCCCCAGCAGCCGGCTCGGGTCCTCGAGATCGATCAGGTGGTTGCGGCCCTTCTCGAAGATCACCACCGACCAGCCGGCCGCGGTCAGCACGTCGGCGGCCGTCGCGCCACCCGGCCCGGACCCGATGATGATGGCGTCTGCCGTCACGGCTCGGACACCTCCCGGTCGCTCCATCCCCGGGGCTGGACGTCACCGGCGAACCCGATGTTCGACCATCCGACCCCGTCCCGGTTCCCCCCGTACTCGGGCGCGCCGTACATGCCCTCGCACGCGTGCCCGTAGACCAGCCCGGTGAAGTCGGGGTCGGCATGGAGGCGGGCCCCCTGTTCCTCGGGGCCGCAGTCGGCGAAGTCGGGCCCGAGCGCAGCCAGGCCGGCCCGGTAGCGCTCCTGCAGACCCACCACCGGCCCGTTGAATTCGCGATCGGGCCGGCCGAGCGAGCCCTCGATCCGGGTACGCCAGGCCAGCTCGTCCAGGGGGGTGAGAGGATGGAACCCGGCGAATCCGCCCGGACCGCCGAATCGTCCTGAGACCGGTCCGCCGGCCCAGATCCGCGGTGGATCGAACGAGAACGCCCCCAGCAGACCGTCGATGTAGTCGGCAACGCCGGCGTCCGTCGCTCCCGGCGTGTGGTCGGCGGGGATGAGTCGCTCGCACACCGCGGTCATCGTCCGGTACTCGTCGTCTGTCAACCAGGTCGCCATCGACAGGGAAGCTAACAGAACGGCCCGGCGCGCAACGTGGTGGCAGCATCGCCGGGGCGCCGGGTTGACTAGCATCACGCCGGTGTTCGCCAACGGCCCTGCCATCCGACTGCTTCCCAGGCTCGATGTCGACAACCGGTTCTTCTGGACGGGGGGAGCGGACGGCATCCTGCGATTCCTGCGGTGCAGGTCCTGTCGTCAGTTCATCCATCCACCGGTGCCGCGCTGCCCGGCCTGTCTCAGTGACCGACTGGCCCCGGAACCGGTCAGCGGGCGCGCTACGGTCCACTCGTTCACCGTCAATTACCAGGCATGGATCCCCGGATCCGACCCGTATGTGATCGGTCTGGTCGCCATCGACGAGCAGCCCGACGTCCGCCTCATGACCAATCTGGTCGATTGCGAGCCGGACGACACCCTGGTCGGCCGGGCCGTCGAGGTGGTGTTCGAGCAGAGCGACGACGTGTTCCTGCCTTTGTTCCGACCCGTCTCGACCCTGCCGGACGACCCGGGCACGAGGAGCGGGCGGTGAGCGGCCCGCCGGCCGAGCGCCGGGCGGCCATCACCGGCATCGGCCAGTCGGCCGTCGGGCGGCGGCTGGGTCGTACCGACCTCGACCTGACCCTCGAGGCCTGTCTCGAAGCCGTGGCCGACGCCGGTCTGAGCAGGGACGACATCGACGGCCTGGCCACCTACCCGGGGGCCGGGCTGGGCACCGGCGGATTCGCCGGCCCAGGGACGCCCGAGGTGCAGGACGCCCTGCGCCTCCGGCTCAATTGGCACGACGGCGGCGCCGAGGGACCCGGCCAGATGCGAGCGGTGATCGCCGCCTGCTTCGCCATCGCCGCCGGCGCCGCCCGTCACGTGCTCGTCTACCGCACGGTTTCCGAGTCGACGGCCCAAGGGGAGGGTGGCCGCCAGGGAATCGGCGGGAGCGGTGGTGGTGGGAGTGTCCCTCGCTTCTCCGGCTTCCTCCAGTGGTCGCTGCCCTTCGGCGCGGTGTCGGCCGTCAACTGGATCGCCCTGGTGGGCCAGCGCCGGGTCCACGAGTTCGGGCTCACCCGCGAGCAGCTCGCCCAGGTGGCGTTGAACGGACGGCGCAATGCCGCACTGAACCCCAAGGCCATCTATCGGGAGCCGATGGGGCTGGACGACTACCTGGCCGCCCGGATGATCTCGTCCCCGCTCTGCCTGTACGACTGCGATGCGCCCTGTGACGGGTCGACGGCGTTGGTCGTGTCCGACGCCAACTACGCCCCGGATTCACCGCGTCCCTCGTGCCATGTCAATGCCGTGGGCACCGCTCTCCGGGGAAGGCCCAGCTGGGACCAGTTCGACGACATGACCTCCATGGCGGCGAGGGACGCCGCCGCCAGCATGTGGGAGCGGACCGAGCTGCGTCCCGCCGATGTCGACATCGTCCAGCTCTATGACGGCTTCAGCATCCTGGCCATGGTGTGGCTGGAGGCCCTCGGATTCTGCGGACGGGGCGAGAGCGGGCCCTTCGTCGAGGGCGGGACGCGTATCGCCCTCGACGGCGAGCTTCCGCTCAACACCGCCGGGGGGCAGCTCTCGGCCGGTCGGCTCCACGGATTCGGCCTGCTGCACGAGGCTTGCCTGCAGCTCCGCGGCGACGGCGGGGCGCGCCAGGTCCAGGGCCGTCACGAAGTGGCTGCGGTGGCCAACGGCGGTGGTCCCATCGCCGGATCCCTGCTCCTGACCAGAGGGCCGGGATGATCGCCCACCGCCACTGCTGAGCCGGGGCGAGCCCGGAAGCGTCCGCCCGTTGCTCAGGGAATCAGAACAGGTCGTTGTCGGCGCCGGGCTCATCGGACAGTACGGCTGCGATCCGCTCGCGGTGGAAGGGGGCGTCACCCCAGCTCACCTGGTCGAGTTGGGACCGCTTCACGTACAGATGCAGATCGTGCTCCCAGGTGAATCCGATGCCTCCGTGCACCTGGAGGGCTGAGGCCATGACCCGGCGGGACGCATCGGAGCACCAGGCCTTGGCCGCCGAAGCGGCCAGGGACGCGCCGGGATGGTCCGAGGCGATGCACCAGGCGGCGTAGAACACGCCCGACCGCATTCCCTCGACATCCACCAGTGCGTCGGCCAGGCGGTGCTTGACGGCCTGGAAGCTGCCGATCGGCTTGCCGAACTGGACGCGTTCGGTGGCGTACTCGACGCTCATCTCGAGCACCCGGCTCGAAGCGCCGAGCATCTCGGCGGCCAGTGCGGTGGCGGCCCGGTCGATCAGGCGGCTGGCGGCGGCGGGGCCACCGATCCGACGGGCGGTCAACTCCTCGAGCTGCAGCCACGCCAGGGACCGGGTCCGGTCCATGGCCGGCTCCGGGGCCGGCCGAGCGTCCGGCCCGAGGGGTACGTCGTACACCGCATCGCCGGTGACGACGACTGCCACATCGGAGACAGACGCAAACACGGTCGGCTCCGTGCGCAGGGTGAGCGCGCAGATGTCATCGGGCGATGCGGGAACGGAGGCACCGGGTGACGCCGACCAGGCCAGGCATCCGACCGCCCCGCCTGTCGACAGCCGCTCCACCCAGACCGTCGATTCCTCCCTCGTCGCCGGGGACAGGCTCTCGTCGGCGGCCGCGGCCCGGAAGGCGCTCTGGGCCAGGTTGGTCCCGGCGAAGGGGACCGGAGCCACGCGGCGCCCCAACTGCTCGCAGAGGATGGCCACCTCGACCATCCCCAGCCCGAGCCCGCCGTCGTCCTCGGGTTGCTCGACGGCGAGCCAACCCTGCTCGGCCATGGCCTGCCACAGGCGGTGGTCGAAGCCCCCGTCCGCGGGGGCCGAGTCCGCCGGGCCGACGAACTCGCGCACCCGATCGCCGGAGGCCACACCGTCGAGCACCCGGTCAGCCGCATCGCGGAGGGCCACCTGTTCCGATGACAGCTCGAAGTCCACGAGCCGGGAGTCTACGGTTGCCCGACATGGACCTGGGGATGACGCCGGAACAGATGGAGCTGCGGAACCAGCTCCACGGGTGGCTGGTGGCGAACCTGCCGTGGGAGTACGGCGTCGGCCTCCCGCCCCGGTCCCCGGACCTCGGGGAGGAGGTGGCCTTCGGGCGCCGATGGCAGGCCATGCTGGCCGCCGACCGGTGGGTGGGGATCACCTGGCCGGTCGAGCTCGGCGGTCGCGGCCTCGGACCGACCGAGCACTTCGTCGTCACCGAGGAGCTGGCTCGGGCCCGGGCACCCGAATTGGTCGGGCGGATCGGCATCAACCTGGTCGGGCCCACCTTGTTGACCCACGGCACCGAGGACCAACGTAGGCGCTGGCTGCCGCCCATCCTCGGAGCCGAGGAGTTGTGGTGTCAGTTGTTCTCCGAGCCCGACGCCGGCAGCGACCTGGCGTCACTGGCCACCCGCGCCGAGCGGGTGGACGGCGGGTACTCGGTGACCGGTCGCAAGGTCTGGACCTCGTACGCCCAGTTCGCCGACTGGGGTCTGTGCCTGGCCCGTAGCGACCCCGATGCTCCCAAGCGGCAACTGGGCATGACCTGCCTGGTCGTCGACATGCATGCGGACGGCGTCGAGGTCCGTCCCCTGGTGCAGATCACCGGCGAGGCCGAGTTCAACCAGGTGTTCCTGGATGAGGTCTTCGTCCCCGACGACCACGTCATCGGGGACGAAGGCACAGGATGGACTGTCGCCAACTCGACCCTGTCCCACGAGCGGGGCGTCAACCCGCGCCAGCTCGGCATCCACTGCCAACTCCTGTTGGGCCTCCTCGAATTGGCCCGGGAGCGCGAGCCCGGCTTCGGCGACTGGGGCACGC
>DATBOO010000077.1:0-4200 GCA_036553725.1 Acidimicrobiales bacterium
AGCGCCGCGGCTTCGACATCGAGGTGGAAGAGGCGACACCCGGCCAAGAGGCCGGCCTGCTGTCCGCGACCTTCATCGTGAAGGGCCGCTACGCCTTCGGGTTGCTGGCTGCCGAGCGGGGCGTGCATCGACTGGTGCGCATCTCCCCGTTCGACGCGCAACACCGGCGCCAGACCAGCTTTGCGTCCCTCGATGTCGTGCCGTTCCTCGAGGACGTCTCGGACGAGGTGGAGATCGACGAGAAGGATCTCCGCATCGATACCTACCGTTCTTCGGGTGCGGGGGGACAGCACGTGAACAAGACGGATTCGGCGGTTCGGCTCACCCATCTCCCCACCGGGATCGTCGTCTCCTGCCAGAACCAACGGAGCCAGCACCAGAACAAGGCCAAGGCCATGCAGGTCCTGGGGGCCAAGCTGGCCGAACGCCAGCGGGCCGAGCACCAGGCCACGCTCGACCAGCTGTCGGGCGACCGCACCGACAACGCCTGGGGCAATCAGATCCGGTCCTATTTCCTGGCGCCCTATCAGCTGGTCAAGGATCTGCGCACCAACAAGGAGACCGGAAATGTGGACTCGGTGCTCGACGGTGACCTCGACGGATTCGTCGAGGCCGAACTGCGCCGAGGTGCGGAACTGCGTCGCAGCAACGATTGAGCCGGTCGCCGGTGTCGCACCCACGCGCCTTCGCCTCCCAGTTTTTGTCGGCGCTGTCGGCCGGGGCTGGTCGGCCCATCTCCAGCTCGACGGCGACACCATCCGCAACACGATCCGCAACCCGATCCGCAACGCGATGGGCGAGACGATCCTGATTCGATCAGCCGTCACCGGCCGTGCGTCGGCCCCCGGTCAGCCGCGCGTCGCCGGAGGTCAGATGGGTTGAATCAAATGCCGGCGGCAGTCGGGATAGCATTGGTCGGAATGAGAAGTCCGCTCTCCATTCCCCCTTCTTCTCCGAGTCCTCCCTCATGATCAAATTCCACAACGTCACCAAGACGTACAAGGGTTCCACCGTTGCCCTGAACAATTTCTCTGTCGAGATCGACAAGGGTGAGTTCGTGTTTCTGGTGGGCCCGTCTGGCTCCGGCAAGACCACATTCATCCGACTGCTGCTCCGCGAGGAGTTGCCGGACGCCGGCCGGATCTGGGAGGCCGGCAAGGACATCGTGCACATCGCCAAATGGCGCATCCCCTACCTCCGGCGCAACATCGGTTGCGTGTTCCAGGATTTCAGCTTGCTGCCCAACAAGACGGTGTTCGAAAACGTCGCCTTCGCCCTGGAGGTCATCGGGCGCCCCAAGCATGTCATCGGCGCCCAGGTCCCCCAGGTGCTCGACCTGGTCGGACTCACCAAGAAGCGTGACAACCTGCCCCACGAACTCTCCGGGGGCGAGCAGCAGCGGGTGGCCGTGGCCCGGGCCTTCGTCAATCGTCCGCTCATCCTGCTGGCCGACGAGCCGACGGGGAACCTCGACCCGACCACCAGCCTCGGGATCATGAGGCTTCTCGATCGGATCAACCGGACCGGCACCACGGTGATCATCGCCACTCACGACGCGGGCATGGTGGACCAGATGCGCCGACGGGTCATCGAGTTGGACAGGGGACTGCTGGTGCGGGACCAGGCCCACGGGGTCTACGGGATCGACAGCGCCACGGCGGCAGCCGGGGCGGGTTCCCCCACCGGATCGTTGGCCGGACAGGCACCGTCGGGTGCTCCGGCCGGCGGCCTGCCCGACAGCCTGGCCCGCCGCGCCTGATGCCGGTCTCTCCTGGGTACGTCTCCCGAGAGGCGGTGACCAACCTCTGGCGCAACCGCTTGATGACGGTGGCCGCCATCCTCACCGTGGCCGTGTCGCTCGCTCTGGTCGGATCCTCCCTCCTGTTGAAGCAAGGAGCCTCCAAGGCCACCGTGCAGTGGCAGAACGGCGTCCAGGCGATCGTATGGGTGAACCCCGGTGCCAGCCCGTCCCAGGTTTCGACCATCGGGACCGAGCTGAGCCAGTATCCCTACATCAAGTCGTGCATGCAGCGGTCCCAGGCCTACGACTACAGCGAGGCCAAGAAGATCCTGCCGGCCGACGAGAGCGGGGTCACCACCCTGGCCGACTACCCGTCGTCGTACCGCTGCGCGCTGAGGGACCCGTCGCAGGCCACGGCCGTCTGGCAGCAGTTCAGCGGCAAGCCGGGGATCAAGTCGGTCAGCTACCCCGGCCAGCAGATCAAGACCATGCAGAGCGTGATCCGCATACTCCAGTGGGTGTTCCTGTCGGTGGCCGTGGTGCTCCTCCTGTCGGCATCGGTCCTCATCCTGAACACCATCCGGATGGCCATCTTCGCCCGGCGCCGCGAAGTGTCGGTGATGAAGCTGGTCGGCGCGACCAACTGGTTCATCCGGCTGCCCTTCATGGCCGAGGGACTGATCCAGGGCCTGCTGGGGGCCGGGGTCGCGGTACTGGTGGTGCTCGCCCTCTACTGGGGCATCGGCCTCGACACGGCCAAGACCGCGGCCAACCAGGGGAGCATCATCGCCCAGATGTCGCTCGGCGGATGGGAAGTGGCCAGTACCTGCATCCTGGTGGCGGTGGTGGGCGTGGTGGTCGGCGTGGTCGGCTCGGCCTTTGCCGTTCGCCGCTTCCTCGACGTCTGACCTCTTTTCGAGCTGAGCGGGTCGGAAGTAGCGGAAATCCGGACCGGACGCCCGGACTGGACGTCGATCCAGCCCGTGCATTCGTCGGCGGGTCGACGGTGTCCCCTACGCTCCTGTCGGATGGATGCCCTGCAATTGGTTGCCGCCTGGCCGGTCGGAAGCGCCGCTGTGGGCGTCGTCGGGTTCGATCCGCCGAGCGCCGGGTCGGGCCGGAGCGGGCCGGAGCCGGCCGCGGTGTTCGGGCCCGATACCCGGTCGTTTGCATGGGCCTCGGTGACCAAGCTGGCCACCGCCCTCGCCGTTCTGGTGGCCGCCGAGGAGGGAACCCTGGCCCTGGATGATCCGGCCGGCCCGGCCGGGGCCACCGTGCGCCATCTTCTGGCCCATGCGTCCGGGCTCGGGCCCCGACCCGGCCCGCCCCTCGTCCCACCCGCGGTGAGCCGGATCTATTCGAACGCCGGCTACCTGGTGCTCGGGGACCTGATCGCCGAACGGTCCGGCATGGCCTTCACCGACTATCTCCGCGAGGGGGTCCTCGGCCCGCTGGGCATGACCGGGACCCTGCTCGACCCCGACGCCGCCGAGGGCGCGGCGGCCGCCGGCCTGGCCGGTCCGCTCGTCGACCTTCTCTCCCTGGGCCGGGAGCTGGCCATACCGACCCTGATCGGCGGAGGGACGCACCGGATGGCGACGTCCGTCCAGTTCCCGGGCCTCGGAGGCGTTCTGCCCGGCTTCCGGCGGTTCGAGCCGTGCGACTGGGGCCTCGGCCCGGAGATCCGGGGAGCCAAGCAACCTCACTGGACCGGCACCGAGAACTCGCCCGCCACCTTCGGCCATTTCGGGCGCAGCGGCTCGTTCCTGTGGGTGGACCCGGTGGCCGGTGTGGCCTGCGCCGGCCTCAGCGATCGATCGTTCGGCCCGTGGGCGGCGCGGTCGTGGCCAGCGCTGGCCGATTCCGTGTTGGAAGAGGCGGCGCGCCGGTCGGGGACCGGATCGGAATGAGCTGGTGGGGGTGAGTCGGCTGGGGAGTGGGCCGGACGCGGCCCGAGCATCCCGGCGACGGCCACGTCTAGGCTGCCCTGAATGAAGGGCGTCATCCTCGCCGGTGGGACCGGCTCGCGGCTGCATCCGCTCACCCGGATCACTAACAAGCACCTGTTGCCGATCTACGACCGGCCGATGATCAACTGGGGCATCGAGGCCCTGGTGAACGCCGAGATCACCGAGATCATGCTGGTGACCGGCGGCACGCACGCCGGTGAGTTCCTCCGGTTGCTGGGCAACGGCCACGAATTCGGGATCGACCGCCTCAGCTATGGCTACCAGGATCGGCCCGGCGGCATCGCCGAGGCGCTCGGTTTGGCGGCCAGGTTCGTCGACGGGGAGCCGGTGCTGGTGATGCTGGCGGACAACATCGTCGAACGGTCGATCAAGCCGATGGTCGACGCCTTCCGGGCCCAACCGAGCGGCGGCCGCATCCTCCTCACTCCGGTGGAGGAGGACGAGCACCTCCGCCATCTGGGCGTGCCGACATTCGACGATCAGAAGCGG
>DATBOO010000119.1:0-8527 GCA_036553725.1 Acidimicrobiales bacterium
GCCTTCAGGTCCTCGGCGTGGTCGAACCGGCTCCACAGGGCCCGGTCCTCGATGCCGTTGAGCACCGCGAACACCTTGAACGGCGCGGCGATGTGCCGGTCGAGGTAGTCGAGCTGTGGTGCGATCCACTGCGTCGAGCGCCAGTGCACGGTGGCCACGTAGATCATGGTCCGACCCGGATGCGCTTCACCTCGGGGACGATACCGGGTCCGCCGCCGGCCCCGGGGCTCACGACGTGGCGGCCACCGACTGGGCCAGGTCGGCGATGCGGGCTTCGAGGACGCCGGTGGCGAATCGGTCGGAGAACAGCGCAGAAGCCTCGGACACTACCGACTTGCGCAGCCCGGGCTCGTGGAGCAGCCGGGCGCAGGCCCCGGCCAGCGCGTCGGTGCTGTCCCCGATGAGGAGGTGGACACCGTCCACCGCTCCCAGGCCCTCGGCGCCCAGGGTGGTCGACGCCACGGGGATGCGATGGGCGAACGCCTCGAGGATCTTGACCCGGGTTCCGCTGCCGTAGCGGAGGGGAACGACCACGAGGTCGGCCCGCGCCAGCTCGTCGGTGATGTCGGGGACCCGGCCCACGACGGTGACCCTCGGGGGGTCGTGCACTTCCATCAACTCGGGGCGGTGGTCCCCCACCAGCCGGATCTGCGCGTCGGGGACCAGGGCCCGCAATGCCGGTCCGACCTCTTCGGCCAGCCGTCGAGCCGCCTCGATGTTGGGCGGGTAGCTGAGCAGCCCCTGGAAGAGAACGGTGGGAGGCGAACCGACGGCTGTCCGCCCGACCGTGTTCTCGACCGGCCGGTAGCCGTTGGGGACCACTGCCACGTTGGCCACCCCGACGCGGGCAGCGCGCTCGGCATCGAGGTCGCTGCACACGGCGATGGCCGACACCCGCCCGGCGGCGCGCCGGTAGAGGCGCCCCCACCGGCGGATCTCCTCGTGGGCCACGGCGGTGCTGCCCCTCCGGCGGGCCCGCTCGGCCCAGCCGGTCGGCGCCGGGCGGGGCACGGACAGCCGGGCGACGACCTTCTGATCCTCCAGGTCGTCGAGATCGAGGATGGTGGGGGCGAAGACCGGCTCGCCGGCCAGGACCCACGGCCGCGGCCCGAAGAACCACACCAGGTCGTACCGGCCGGTCATGGCCCGGGCCAGCGCCCGCTGCACGGCGGACCGGTCCTGCCAGGGCATTTCGACCGGCATCGAGGGCCGCCGGAGGGTCGCCAGCAGGCCGGCGCCCGATGCCGGCCGGTTGTCGAACCCGACCCGGGTCACCTTGGCCAGTCCCAGCGCCTCGTCGGGCGGGTCGAAGTCGGTGCGGAATCGGGAGATCACCGAGCACAGTTCGACCTCGCCGCACCGCCTGAGGGCCCGGAGCACCATGGCCAGTCGCATCCGGGGGCCCCGGTCCTCGGGCCAGGGGTAGTCGCCGGCAACGACCAAGGTTCTCATTGACGCCCTCACGATGGACAGTGACCCCTCGACGGTGCATGATCCGGCACAGGCTGCCGGTCCCGGCCCGGGATCCGACGATGGTAGCGGAGTGGGAAGAACGGGCCCTTTGGTAGGGTTCGCTGGCCCGGGTGGCCGGTAGCGGTGGGGGCCGCCCATGAACGAACGCACAACCGATGCAAAGGGATCGATCGACGTTCCCCTGGTGCTGCATGTGATCCCCACCGCACGGGCCCGGGGCGCCCAGCGAGAGGCGCGGGCCGTCGCCGACCACCTGGAATCGCCGGGGCGGAGGGCTCATCGGGTGCTCAGCCTGTTCGGCGGGCCGTCCGAGGTGGTGGTGGATGCCTCACTCGGCCATAGGGAAGGGGACTCAGCCGGTGTCGGATTCGATCCGAGCCTGGTCCTCCGGCTGCGGGCCGCCTTGGCCGCCATGGACCCCGAGGTGGTGGTGGCCCACGGGAGCGAGCCATTGAAGTACCTGGTCCCGGCCATGCTCGGCCGGCGGCGTCCGTTGGTCTACTACGCCATCGGCACCTACTCCGGGTCCACGGGTACCCGGCAGCTCCGCCTGTGGAAGCACCTGGCGGCCCGGGCCGACGTGGTGGCCGCCGTCGGCGAGGAGGTGCGCGACGAGTGCATCGACCTGCTGGACGTGCCGCCAGAGCGGGTGACCCTGGCCCTGAACGGTCGCGACCCGGAGGTCTTCCACCCTTCGGAGGATGGGGCCGGGCCGACTCCCGTGGCCATGTTCGTGGGCGCGCTCACCCCGGGGAAATGCCCCGACCACTTCGTCGAGGTCGTGTCCCGGCTGCGGGGCAAGGGGGTCTCCTTCCAGGCCAAGCTGGTGGGTGGCGGCCCGATGGCTGCCTCGCTGATCGGGCCGGCAGAGGTTGCCGGCATCGAGGTGCTCGGTCCCCGGTCCGATGTCGCCGATCAGATGCGTGCGGCCTCCGTCCTGGTGTTCCCCAGCCGCCCAGCCGGCGAGGGCATGCCCGGCGTGCTCATCGAAGCGGGGCTGTCGGGGCTCCCGGTGGTGGCCACCGCCGTTCCCGGCGTGCGCTCGATCGTCAGGGAGGGTGAGACCGGGCTCGTCGTCCCCGTCGACGACGTCCCGGCCATGGTCTCGGCCACCGCCAGGCTGCTCGTCGACCCCGACCTCCGGGTCGCCATGGGCCGCGCCGCCAGGAAGCACTGCTGCGACCGGTTCAGTCTGGACGCCACGGGCGAGCGATGGATTGCCGTGCTCCAGCCTCTGCTGGATGCGGGCGTCGGCCGGCGGCGGGCCCGGTGAAACGCCCGGGGTGTCCCGTGGGCGAGAATGTGGCCCTGCGATTTCCGGACGAGAGAGGTTCGACCCATTGACGACGACGCGGAGCGACCGGTGACAGTACCTCCCGCACCCAAGCGGGGGGCGCCCCCGGCCCTGCACGGCCCCCAGGACCCGCGCGGCAGGCGCCAGTGGGCGAGCCTGTACGCGTGGTCGCTGCTGGCGGCCCGAAAGAACCCCGACTTCTCGGAGCTGGAGGGCTTCTGCTTCTTCATCGGATACGCCCGCAGCGGCCACACGCTGGTCGCCACCCTGCTCAACGCCCACCCCGAGATGGTGATCGCCCACGAGCTCGATGCCGCCAAATTCGTGCGACACCGGTTCGGCCGCTCCCAGCTCTTCTCCCTCCTCCTCCAACGGGACCAGCAGTTCGGGGAGAACGGCCGCACCTGGTCCGGGTACGCCTACGAAGTACCCGACCAGTTCCAAGGGAAGTTCGAGCGCCTCCGGGTCATCGGCGACAAACGGGCCAGGGCATCCGTGCTGCAGATCGCCCAGCAACCCGATCTGTTGGACCGCATGCGGCGAGTGGTCAAGGTCCCGATCAGAGTCGTCCATGTGACCCGCAACCCGTTCGACAACATCGCCACCGAAGCCCGCCGCCACAAGATGTCCCTGTCCGAGGCAACCGCTTGGTATGAGCGGATCTGCAAGTCAGTCCGGGTGGTCCGGCCGCTGCTCGACCCGTCAGAGCTGGTGGATCTGCGCTACGAGGACTTCGCCGGGGAGCCCGGGCCGTCGCTGGCCGCGCTGTGCGGGTTCCTCGGGGTGCAAGCCGAAGCCTCCTACCTCGAGTCCTGTGCGGGCATCGTCTGGTCGAGCCCGAATCGGACCCGGGATGCAGTCGTTTGGTCCCCCCCCGAGCGGGCCGGGGTCGAACGGCTGATCGACACCTACGACGTGCTCGGCTCCTACACCTTCGACAACTGACATCGGGGCGTCGGGCGCGACCTGGTCGGCTAGGTCGATCGGTTGACCGGGGCCCCCTGGAGCGCCCGCCGTGCATTGGCGCGCTCGACAGCCTGACGCAGCGCCAGCCGGGCCCGTCGCCGCAGCTCCCACTCGTACCGGGGGCGTGCGCCGCGCGGCGCACGCGGGATGCAAAGGAGGACGAACAGGAAAGGGATCATCATGGTCCGCTCGCGGTCGATCAACCCCAGATTTCCGAGTGCGGCGAACGTGTAGATGAACGTGCCGGTGTAGAACAGGCACAGCATCACATACGGACGGGCGAAGGCGGCCCGGGGGACGATCCGCAGATTGCGGAGCGACATGAGGGCCAGCCCCAAGATGACGGTGTTCTCGAGGGCGGCCACCCTCCCGGCGAACCCGTGGGCGTTGATGGGCAGCGGATTGAACAGCACCTCGTAGATGTCCCGCGGGTAGCTGGCCGGGTTGGACGAATACGGAACATTGCCGCTGGTCCCCTGGGCGGCGTTGTTGGCGTTGGTGTTCTGGAGGGAGAGTTGGCCGTTGGCTCCGCCGCGGAGGTAGTGGACGGTCAACGAGATCGACAGGAACAACAGGGCGGCGCAGAAGACCAGGCTGAGCAGTCGTTTGACGCCCCCGAACGTCTTGCGGGTACTGGCCGTCGGGACCATCATGGCGACCACGAACCCGGCCATGATGAGCAGCAGCTCGTTGGGGCGGACGTATGCGCCGATGAACACACCCGGTGCCACCAGCACGAACCCGCCCCGTTTGCGGGCCAGGAACTTCGCCGCCCCGAATGAGATCATTCCGAGGGCGAGCATCATCAACGATTCCTTGCTGATGTCCGCCGTCCAGAAAATCAGCGACGGCATGAAGAACAACATCAACGCATAGCGACGGTGGTCGGCTCGGGCGAAGGTCAGGGTGAACGCCCGGAAGAAGAAGACGGTGCCGATGAACGAGAGCCAGCTGAACACCAGGAAGGTGGCCAGCTTGTTGACACCGACGACGGCCATGGCCAGTCCCGCGGCGATGCTGACCGAGCCGTCGTTGACGATCTGGCGCACGTTGGCGTTGGCCGTGGTGAAGTTGAAGTGCCGGAAGTCGGGTGCCAGCTGTGCGCCCGTGTTGACGTAGCGGGTCCAGTCGGAGATGCCGTGGTAGAAGTGGTCGACGACGTAGATCTGGCCCGGTGCGGCCAGAAGGTGGAGAACGAGGCTGAACGTCAATATCCGGACCAGCCAAGGATTGGCCTCGGCATAGGCCACGCGCTGGATGACGACCCGGCCCAAACCGAACAGGACGGCCGCCACCAGCAGGGCGACGAACGGCTGGGACGGAACTTGGGCCGCAAGGAGCATGGAGCGGCTACCGGCTTGGGGTCAGGCCTGGGTCCGTGTCGTGGAGCCTGAGGTCGATCCGCCACCGGCGCTGAGGGCGAGAACCGCCTCCTCTCCGCCCGCGGTCTCCGTTTCAGTGACCGAGGGGGGAGTGAGGGCGGAGTGGCGGATGTCCGCCCGCTCGATGCGGACATTGGTCAACACCACGCCCAGCACAGGTGCTCCCATCCGTCGCAGCAGATCGCCGGCCCGCCGGGCCTGGTCGAAGGTGGTTACCCGGCACTCGGCCACCACCAGCACCACATCGACCGAATGGACCAGGGCCTCGGCGTGGTGGACCGCCAGCAGCGGCGGCACCTCCACGATGATCACATCGGACAGGGCGCGGGCGGCGTCGAGGATCGCCGGCCCCCGGGTCACCAGCTCCCCGCTCCTGGAGATGAAGGGGCTGAGGGGCAGGCGGGACACATGCTCGAGCCTCGAAGGCTGGAGTTGGGCCTCCACGTCCTCGGTCGAGATGTCGCCGTTCACGCTCACCCGGCTGGAGCCCTTGAGCCTCGCCTCGACCTCCCCGGTGCTGACGACCACCACCCGTTGGCCGGCCTCGGCGTAGATGGCGGCCAAGTTAGCGGCGACGTGGGGCCGGGTGGGCTCCGATCCGGGCGACACCACCAGGACGACATGACGGTCATGGAGCTCCCTGGCCGGCCCGTCGGCGGTCTTGGTCTGCGGCGGCAACAGGCCCCCGAGACCCCCGTCCATGCCCATGGCGTACGGGTCGGTGGGCCCGGAGGTCGGGGCCAGGCCTTCCAGCATCACCGACATCCGCAACATGCGGTAGGCCTCCGCCCCGGGTGAATCGGGTTCTCGAATGACGTCGACCATGGGAGCCAGCGCCGCCGCCGGGCTTGCCCCCAGTACCGCCGTCGGGATCTCCACCACCACCGGGAACCCGAAATTGGCCTCCGCCCGGGCCGCGTTCCGAAGGCGCTTGTCGAGGAGCTCCCGAAGCAGCACGATGGCTGCCCCGATGCCTGCCCCGATGGCCAGGCCCGCCCCCACCCGCACCTTCCGGCTCGCCCCCAGGCTGGCCTTTACCCCCGCGCCCACCTTGGTGGCGTCGAGCGCGGGGTGGAGGACCGTGTAGCCGGTCGCCACGGTGCCCCCTCCCGACTTGGGATTCTGGGCCTGCTTCTCGGTGGCCTTCTCGGTCATCACGTCGCCGAGCGTCTGGGAGTACTGGTTGGCCAACAGGACCGCATCCTCGGCGGTGGCCCCGAAGGCGATCAGCTGGACGTTGGTCGGGCTGTTCCGCCTGATCGGCCCGCCCAGACCCGTTCCCTTGGCCGCGACGGCGCTGGCCACCATGTAGGCGGGCAGGGCATAGGCGGGGATGCTTATGCCCGCGTCGTCCGCCACTTGCTGCAGGGTGGTCGAGGCGTTGGCCTCGAACAGGATCTGCGCGTTGGTCACCGACCCGTTGAGCGGACTGCCCCCGCCCTGGGGCGGGGTGCCCACGACGGCAACGGCCTCATACGGCAGCGGTGCCTTGACCCGCTTGGCGTGGGCCACGGGAACGAAGGCGGCGATGATGGCCCCGACGATGGCGAGGCCTACCAACAGCCGCCAGCTACGCCGGAGCGCCCCCCCATAGTCGATTGGCTCCATTCTTCTCCAACTCCTGCCCAAGGTAGGCCAACGATCCTATACCGCCCCTTGTGACTTTGAACATCACCGACACGGTCGGGTGCCCGGAAAGTCGGTCGCCGGAGATGTCGCGCCGGAGGCGTCGCTCCAGGGCTGGGCGATGCCCGTCGCGCCGGAGGCCACACGTCGGGCCGCGGCCGGTTGGATCCGGTCGGCCCGTCGGGTCTCTGGGGACACATCGGACCGCGGCAGCCGCAGGCCGGAAGACCGGGCCGGCCGCCGCCGTCGTCGTCAGGCGCAATACCCAATTTTGGGGATGGTTCCGCGCGGGATCCATCTGTACTCTCATCAGGGCTTGGCCCACCAAGCAGGCAATTCGCCCATCGGTGGAGAAGGCTTGACGCAGCCCACCGGAGGGATGGCAGTATGGTGTTCGTCACGGCGTGAACTTTGGATGAGTATTTCGTCGTCGGGTGGCAACCGTGGGCGAAGGACGTGATGGCCCGAAGGGAGCGCCGGGCACAGCCGTGCCTCGTCGTGGCATGCGGGGAGAAGTTCGCTTGGGCGGAAGCGGTCGGAACTTTTGACCAAGGGGGCGATGTGCATGGGTGACACTGAGGCTGAGGAAGCGTCACAGCGGCAGGCCCGGTCGATCGGGGCTCCGTCGTCGGCCGACCAGCACCGGGCCAATGTCGCCGTACGGGCCAGCCGGGTTCGCTCCCGACTGGTGTTCACCTTGATCGACGCCATCTGCGTCGTGGCCGGCTACAGCCTCGCCCAGATCACCTACTTCCGCGACAAGGCACCAGGCCTCTACTGGCAGCACCTGACGACCTTCCTCGTCGCCGCCCTCGTCGTCACGCTCGTGGCCAACCACGTGTTCGGGCTGTACGGCCGCATGTGGCGTCACGCCGGCGTCGAAGAGGCCCGCCAACTCATCCTCTCGGCCGCGGTCACCGTCAGCGTGCTGATCATCATCTACCCGCTCGGGAAGCGGGCCGGGTTCGAGCGCGTGCCGATGACGGTGATCGTCGTCGGCTGCATGTTCGCCACCATGGGCATGGGGATCCTGCGTTTCCACTCGAGGCTCTTCGCCTGGCAGCGGGGGGCCCGCCGGGTCGGGCTGCGGGTGGCGGTGGTCGGAAGCCGGGATGCCGGTGCGGCGGCCATCCGGGAGATGTTGCGCAGCCCCGGGGCGGGGCTGGTGCCGGTGGCCGTCTTCGACGACGACCAGCGGGCCCATGGGCTCTCGATGGTCGGGGTCCCCGTGGTCGGTTCCATCGACGACATCCCCGGGGCGGCCGGCCGCTACACCCTGCAGCAGGTGCTCCTGACCATTCCCAACCCCCCGCCCGAACTCGTCGAGAAGGTCCTGCTGGCCTGCGAACGGGCGGGCCTGACCATGAAGGTCCTACCCGGGGTCAGCCATCTCGTCGACGGCATGGCTCCCGCCGTTCCCCTGAGCCGGGCTCGCGAGCCCCGGATCGAGGACCTCCTGGGCCGCAAGCCGATACCGATCGATCTGGCCAGGGTCAGGCGCTCGCTGGAGGGGCGCCGGGTCCTGGTCACCGGAGCCGGCGGCTCCATCGGTTCGGAGATCTGCCGGCAGGTGGCGGAGCTCGACCCGGCCCTGCTGGTCCTCCTGGACCACGATGAGACCCACCTCCACGACACGGCGGCCACGATTCCGGGGCCGACCGAGCAGGCGCTGGTCGACGTCGCCAACCGGTCGGCGGTGATCGACACCTTCAACCAGTTCCGACCCGAAGTCGTCTTCCATGCCGCCGGCCACAAGCATGTCCCGGTGCTCGAGCGGCACCCTGTC
>DATBOO010000123.1:0-55203 GCA_036553725.1 Acidimicrobiales bacterium
CACCGGGCCCGCCGGCCGGCTCACCCCAGGCGCTCGATGATGGTGGCGTTGGCCATGCCGCCGCCCTCGCACATGGTCAGCAGGCCGTAACGGCCCTGGGTCCGCTCGAGCTCGTTGACCAGCGTGGCCATGAGCTTGCCCCCGGAGGCCCCGAGGGGGTGGCCGAGGGCGATCGCCCCGCCGTTGACGTTGACCTTGTCCATGTCGGCGCCGAACTCCTTCTCCCAGGCCAGCACCACCGAGGCGAAGGCCTCGTTGATCTCGATCACGTCCATGTCGTCCAGGGTGAGCTTGGCTCTCTCCAGCACCGACCTGGTCGCCGGGATCGGCCCGGTCAGCATGGTGATCGGGTCGCTGCCCACCACCGCGAAGGCGTGGAAGCGGGCCCGGGGGGTGAGTCCGAGGGACGAGGCCTTCTCCTCGCTCATGATCAGCACGCCGGAGGCGCCGTCGGTGATCTGCGACGAGTTGCCGGCGGTGATCCTGCCGTTCTCAGGGCGGAACGCCGGCTTGAGGTTGGCCAGCACCTCGACCGATGAGTCCGGCCTGATCCCCTCGTCGGTGGTGATCAGTTCGTCGGTGTCGGCCCGGTTCTCGTCGTCCTTGACCGGCACCGGGATCAGCTCGCGCTCGAACCGGCCCTCGGCGGTGGCCTGGGCGGCCCGGTGATGGGAGCGCACGGCGAACTCGTCGAGCTGCTCCCGGGTGATCCCCCACCGGTCGGCGATCAGCTCGGCCCCCTCGCCCTGGCTGACCAGTCCGCCCCGCTCGGCATAGCGGGCCATCATCCGGGGCCCGAAGGGATAGCCGAGCTCACGCACGACCGAGGCGCCCATCGGGGTGCGGGTCATGACCTCGACCCCGGCCCCGATGACCACGTCGTAGGCGCCGGCGATGACCCCCTGGGCACCGAAGTGGAGGGCCTGCTGGGACGATCCGCACTGGCGGTCGATGGTGGTACCCGGCACCGACTCGGGGTAGCCGGCCGCCAGCAGGGCGTTGCGGCCCACGTTGAGGGACTGCTCGCCGACCTGCATCACACAGCCCATGATCACGTCGTCGACCAGGACCGGATCGAGGTCGTTGCGCTCCACCAGGGCCTTCAGCGGCTCGGAGGCCAGGTCGGCGGCGTGCCAGTTGCGGAGCTTCCCGTTGCGCTTGCCACCCGGGGTGCGCACTGCATCGACGATTACGGCGTCGGTCATGATTCGTCTCCTCCTGGTCCGGCGGCGCCTGCGCCTGCCGGCCGATCTCAGCTGGTGGTGGGCTCTGCCGGACCGATCGTACCCGTCGGAGGGCGCCGACGACACCCGGATCCGGCCCATCCCGGCCCGGCGGTGCCGCCGACCGGCCCCGGGGAGGACCCCTGAGACCGCCCGACGCTGACCCCTGAGACTGCCCGGCACTACGGTCGGGAAGGTGACGGGTCGGATTAAGGACATGGACCGCTGGCTGGGAGACGGCGGGATGGAGCTCATCGGCACCGTGGGCGCCTCCTTCGACGACTACGGAGTCGACGGCGAGGACCTCGGGTGGGTGGCCGGCACGTTCGTGCCGTCACCGGCCGCCTGCAACCCCCACGGGATCGTGCAGGCCGGGGTGCACGGGCTGCTGCTCGACGCGGCCATGAACTTCGCCATCAATGCGGCCCTGGCCGGTGGCGACCGCACCCGGGCGACCCTCGAGATGAAGGTCGAGACGATGCGCCCGGCCCTGGTCGGGGAGTCCTATCGGCTCCGCGGCGAGGTCGTCCGCCTGGCCCGTCAGGTCGCCTATGCCGAAGCCACGGTCAGCGACGCCAAGGACCGCCGGGTCAGCCGGTCGACCGGGACGTTCCTGCTCCACCGCCACGCCGACCCGGCGACCGACCCTGACGCCGCCGGATCCGCCGGGCCCTAGCCCGGTATCGACCCGCCGTCGCGGCGCAGCCGATCGGTCCGGCGCCGCCGCCACCCGATACCGGCCGAGCCGGTCCCAGGTCAGGACAGGACCGATCAGGACAGGACAGAGCGGGACAGGACAGAGCAGGATTGGACAGAGCAGCGCCGTGGCCCGGGCCCCGACCGTCGTCGATGGCTGCCGGGTGTGCGAAGGGCCCACCCCGTGGCCGTTCGCGGTCTGCTTCTGCTGTCGGGCCCTGGTCCGGCAGTTGCAGATGCCGCTCGTCCCGGCCGTGGCCATGACCGAATGCCGGGTGGGCGACGACCTGCATCGCCGGCTCCGGGGGTACAAGGACGCCCCGGTGGCCGAGGTCCGCCGCCAGTGCGCCGCGCAGCTCGCCTCCCTCGTCGCCCGGTGGTTGGGTGCCGACGCCGCCTATCTGCGCCAGCGGTTCGGCTCGACCTGGGATGTGGTGGCGACGGTGCCGTCGTCCCGCCGGCCGGCGGGGGCCCCGGTCGACGCCGTGGTCTCACTCGTCCCGCAGCTGGACCACCTCCACCGGCCGCTGCTGGTCCGGGGCCCGGCGCCCACCGGCCACCTGGCGGCCGACCGCCGCGGGTTCGCCCTGGACCGCCGGGTCGACCGGGCCTGGCTCCGGGACCGGAGGGTCCTGGTGGTCGAGGACAGCACCATCACCGGCGCCCGGGCGCAGAGCGCGGCGGCTGCCCTGCGCCTCGCCGGCGCCCGGGTGGTCGGAGTGGTGGCCATCAGCCGGGTGGTGTCCGGCAACCCGGTCCCACCCGACCGCCCGCCCGGCTAAACAGGGGAGATGCTCTTGCGCATCTTCACCGAGCCCCAGCAGGGGGCCTCCTACGATGATCTGGTGGTGGTGGCCCAACGGGCCGAGTCCCTGGGATTCGACGCCTTCTTCCGGAGCGACCACTACCTGACCATGGGCGGGGACGGGCTCCCGGGGCCGACCGACGCCTGGGTGACCCTGGCCGGCATCGCCCGGGAGACCAGCCGGATCCGGCTCGGCACCCTGTTGACGGCGGCCACCTTCCGGCTGCCGGGCCCGCTGGCCATCGCCGTGGCCGAGGTCGACGCCATGAGCGGTGGCCGGGTCGAGCTGGGCCTCGGCGCCGGGTGGTACGACGCCGAGCACACCGCCTACGGCATCCCGTTCCCGTCCGTCAACGAGCGGTTCGAGCGGCTCGAGGAGCAGCTGTCCATCGTCACCGGCCTCTGGTCGACGCCGGTCGGGGAGCGGTACGAGTTCGAGGGGGCCCACTACCGGCTGACCGACAGCCCGGCCCTGCCCAAGCCCCAGCAGCGGCCGGGCCCGCCGGTGATCGTCGGCGGGAGCGGGCTGCATCGGACGCCGAAGCTGGCCGCCACCTTCGGGTCCGAGTTCAACATGCCGTTCTCCTCCCTGGCCGACACCGGGGATCAGTTCGAACGGGTGCGGGGCGCATGTCGGGCCATCGACCGGAGCCCTTCGTCGCTGGTCCTCTCGGCCGCCCAGGTGGTGTGCTGCGGTCGCAACGATTCGGAGATCGCCTCCCGGGCCAAGGCCATCGGGCGCGAGGTGGACGAGCTGCGGGCCAACGGGCTGTGCGGCACGCCCCCGGAGGTGATTGCCAAGGCGGCCACCTTCGCCGAGGTGGGGGCGGCCCGCCTCTACCTGCAGGTGCTGGACCTGCACGATCTGGACCACCTGGACCTCCTCGGCGAGGAGGTCCTGCCCGGCTGCGCCTCGCTCTGACCGCAATCCGGCCGGCGGACCGCGCCTGCCCCTGCCGGGATGGAGCCCGGCCGGCCGCGGATTCAGAGCCCGGGGCTGCTCTGCATGAGGCCTCCGTCGGCGAAGATGGTGGTGGCGGTGAGGTAGCTGGCACCGTCGCCGGCCAGGAAGGCCACGAGGGCGGCGATCTCCTCGGGCTCGGCCAGCCGGCCCATGGGAATGGCGGCGTCCAGGGTGCGGAGCGCCTCCGGATCGGCCACGGTGGCCTTGTTGATGGGGGTGTTCACCGCCCCGGGCCCGACCCCGACCACCAGGATGTCGTGGGGAGCGAGCTCGACACCGGCGGTGCGGGTCAGCATGCGCATGCCGCCTTTGGACAGGCAGTAGGCGGTGTTGCCGGGCATCGGCCAGTCCTCGTGCACGGAGGTCATGTTGATGATCCGGCCGCCCCCGCCCTGGGAGATCATCTGGGCGGCTGCCAGCTGGGTGCCGAAGAAGGCACTCTTCAAATTGATGTCCATCACCTTGGCGTACTGCTCCTCGGTGGTGTCGAGCACCGAGGTCCGGGTCTCGATGCCGGCGTTGTTGACCATGATGTCGATCCGTCCGAAGGTGGTGACCGCCGTCCCGATCAGCGTGCGCAGGTCGTCCACGTTGCTGACGTCCGCCTTGACTCCCACGACCTTGTCGCCCAGACCCCGCACCTCCGCCTCCAGTTGGACCTCGGCCTGCTCGTCGGCGATGTAGTCGATGACGATGTCGGCGCCCTGCCCGGCCAGGGCCAGGACGACGGCCCTGCCGATGCCGCTGTTGCCGCCGGTCACCACGGCCACTTTTCCATGCAGAGTCATGTCGCTCCTGTGGGTCGGGCGGATATCAGGGCACGGCAGCGGCCCCGACGGTCCCCCTCCGTGCTCGGAGCGGGCCGCCTACGAGAGCCTACGCCCGGTGCCCGGACCGGGTGCCGGGGCCACCGGGGGGTTCCGGCCACATTGACACGCCCGGTGTGTCCGATGGCATCATCGGCGCCATGACCGCACCGACCATGGCGGAGGCCGCTGCCCTCCTCAAGAACAAGGACCCGGCGCTGGCCGTCCTCATCGAAGAGCACGGCCCACCGCCGCGACGCAAGCCGGTGCCGGTGGGGCGGCGGTTCGGGTCCCTGGCCGAGATCATCGTCTACCAACAGCTGGCCGGCAACGCCGCCGCCGCCATCCACGGCCGTTTCGAATCGGCGCTGGGCGGGACGGTCTCGCCGGAGGCGGTGCTCGCCGCCCCGCCCGCGGCGCTGACCTCGTCCGGGCTGAGCGGGACCAAGGCCGCGTCCATCCGGGATCTGGCCGAGCGGGTGGCCAGCGGCGAGATCGAGCTCGACCGCATGGGCCGGCTGTCCGACGAGGCGGTGGTCGAGCACCTCACCCGGGTCCGCGGCATCGGGCCCTGGACGGCCCACATGTTCCTCCTCGGCACCCTGGGGCGGCTCGACGTCTGGCCGGTGGGGGACTACGGGGTCCGGGCCGGCTTCGGCCGGGCCTGGGGCATGGCCGAGATCCCCACCCCGAAGGAGCTGATGCCGTTGGGCGAGCCGTTCCGGCCCTACCGGAGCCTGGTGGCCTGGTACTGCTGGCGGGTGGTCGACGACCGGACGGCCAGGACGTAGGCGGGCCCACGACCCGGTCGCGGCTCGGGGCGCGGAGGCGGGAGTGGTCGGGAGGGCGGGCCGGTCACCCGTGGAACTGGGCGATGACCGACGTGAAGGCGTAGGGCTGCTGGGCGATGCCGCTGCAGCTGTCGGAGGCCGGCGAGCCGACGGCGCAGGGGCGGTCGCGGTTCACCGACCAGAAGGTCAGGCGGGCCAGGTGGTTGGACTGGGCGAAGGACAACATGGTCCGGAGGTCCGCGGTGGTGACGGTCTCGTCAGCCTCGTCGGTCCGCCCGTTCATGGTGGAGATGCCCATGTGTCCGTAGGCGACGGCGGTCGACTCGTGGTACGTCGAGGCCAGATCGGCGGCCAGGGCCTCGGCGGCGACGACCGAGGCCGCACCCATGTTTCCGGCCGTCGCCCCGAAGTCGAAGGGCATGATCGTCCATGAGGTCGGCTGGAACCCGATGGCGGCGGCGTCGGCGATCAGGCTGAGGCCGTGGGGGTCGGGCCCGTTCTGGTTGGTCCCCAAGGTGATGGAGATCTCGAGGCCCGGATCGGCCCGTTGCACAGCCGCCAACGCGGCGATGACCCGGCGGCGGACGGTGGCGCTGGACACCTCGGTGTGCTCGATGTCCACGTCGATCGCCTTCAGCCCGTAGCTGTCGATGACCCGCTGATAGGCCGCGGCCAGGGCGACGGCGGTCCGGCACGAGGTGCCCAGTTTCCTTCCGCTCCACCCCCCGAAGGAGACGGCCACGTCCCCTCCCGCGGCCCGGATCGAGGCGATGGTGGCCGCGTCCACCCCGCCGGCCAACGGGCGCGATCCGTCCCACTCGGGGTTGCACCTCCCCCGCGACAGGACGAAGGCGAGGGTGACGTCGCGTACGCCGCTGGCCGCCATGACCACGGTCGGGGAGGGAGGGCTCCCCCAACCCAGGTACTCGTAGGGTGCCGCCATGCCGACCGGCTGGGCCCCCGCCTGCGCCGGCGCCGGCAGGGCCAGGAGCGATGCCGCCACCGCCGTGGCCACGGACAGGGCCGCCACGGAGCACCGCCACGCGATGGTCGACTTCCTGCCCGACGTGATGGTGGGCACCGTCCCCCATGGTCGTTCGACTCGGTCCGGCGCAGTCTACGGCGCCCTGGTCTCCGGGCCCGGGGCCGGCCGTCGCCCCTCACCCGTCGGCCGTCGGGTGCCTGGCGCACGGCAGGGGGAGACGACCGGCGAACATAGACGATCCGATATACTCCCGGGGGTGAACGCCGCCACGTTGATCCACTCCGTCCGACGCCGCCGGGGGCTGACCCAGGCCGAGCTGGCCCGGCGGGCCGGCACCTCCCAGCCGGTCATCTCCGCCTATGAGCACGGGCGCCGGGATCCCACCTACGAGACGTTGCGAAAACTGATCGAGGCCGGAGGGGAGCGGCTGCGGATCGACGCCGTTGTCCCCGGGCCCGATCAGCCGCCGCCCGGGGACGTCGGGGAGCACGCCCGTCGCTTGTTGGAGGTGCTGACGCTGGCTGACGCCATCCCCCTCCGTCGGCGGGCCCCGGTGATGACCGCCCCCCGGCTCATCTCGCGGTGAACGGGCTGACCCTGGCGCAACGGGTGCTGGCCATCGATGCCGCCCTGTCGGGGACTCCCCATGCTTTCGGCGGTGCGTTGGCCCTCGCCTACTACGCCGAACCGCGGGCGACGGTCGACATCGACCTCAATGTGTTCGTTCCGCCCGAGCGCTTCTCGGAGGTCGCCGGACCGCTCGTCGGCCTCGGGGCGAATGCCGACGCCCCGTCCATCGCCGCACTGGTCAGCCGTGACGGACAAGCCCGGGTGATGTGGGACAGAACCCCGATCGACCTCTTCTTCTCCTACGACCCCTTCCATGACGCCGCGGCCAGAGCACGCCATCGGGTGCCGTTCGCCGACGCCACCATTCCGATCCTCGCCGCTGACCATCTGATCGTGTGCAAGGTCGTCTTCAACCGCCCGAAGGACTGGGTCGACATCGATTCGGCACTGGCCGGCCAGGCGGTTGTCGACAGCGCCGAGGTCCTGCGATGGGTGGCACGCATTGTCGGGGACGAGGACCCGCGCTACAACCGGATCGCCGCCCTCCTCACCCGCCGCTGACCACCCCCGGGGGCGAGGGCCGGCTGCCGGCGTTTCCCGAGCAATACGGTGGTCATCGGGTGCCGACTGCCATTTCCTCCGAGCATCGGGGAAGATCGGGGGACGATCTACGGCCGACGGCCCCTGATCCATCTCCCTCCGACCGGAAGGCAAGGAACGTGACGACTCCTGAAGCACCGGGGAACCACGCCGCACCGGTGGACCCCGATGTCGCCCATGCGGACCCTGAACCCGCACCGGTGGAAAGTGGTCCGCAGGCAACGGCCCGGCGCGGCCCCGGCCCGGCGCTCCTGGTCGCCCTGGGCGTCGCCGTCCTCGTGGCGGGGGCCTTCGCCTTCCTCGCCAGCCGCCATCGGGACCAGCAGAGCCAGCTCATCCGGGTCTCCGGAATCCCCTCGACCGTCTCCACCCCGCTGGCCAATCTCATGGGGCTCGCCCCGATCCCGCCCAAGCCCGCACCCGACTTCACCCTCACCGACCAGAACGGCCACACCCTCTCCTTGTCCGCCTTCAGAGGACGCGCCGTCGTGATGGAGTTCATGGACACCCACTGCACCGACATCTGTCCGCTCGTCTCCCAGGAGTTCGTCGACGCCTACCACGACCTCGGCGCCGACGCCTCGCAGGTGGTGTTCGTGGCGGTGAATGTGAACGGCTACCACGCCGCCGTCGCCGACGCCGCCCAGTTCTCGAACGAGCACCAATTGAACACCATCCCGAACTGGCACTTCCTCACCGGGCCGGTGAGCGACCTCCACCCCGTCTGGGACGACTACGGCGTCGTGGTCCAGGCGCCCAGTCCCAGCGCCGACATCATCCATTCCTCGTTCGCCTTCTTCATCGGTCCCGACGGGACGGAGCGCTATCTGGGCAACCCGACCGACGACCACACCAGTAGTGGCGCCGCCTACCTCCCGGCCGGGACGCTGACCTCATGGGGCCAGGGCATCGCGCTGGTCTCCCGATCCTTGATCGGCCAGTTGCACTGACCACCGGTCCCACCTCCGGGCACGCTGAGCTGGGCAGTTACCCTCGGAAGGTCGCCGGACCAGGCCTGGCGGGGCTGCAAATTCCTCCCGGCTATTCCCTTCCAGGGGGTTGAGCGCGATGATGTCGCCAGGGGCGGTCCAGTGGCCGTCCCAGGGACCGTGTCTCAGAGGAATCTCTGAAGAAGGGGAGCCCATGCTCGTTTCCAACCTGCTCGAGGGAAAAGGGACGATGGTCGCCACCACCAGGGGGGAGGCCACGGTGGGCGAAGTCGTGTCCGATCTGGCCCGGCACCGCATCGGGGCGCTGGTGGTCTCCTCGGACGGCCGCCAGATTGACGGGATCGTGTCGGAGCGGGACATCGTGCAGCACCTGAGCGAGCTCCGCACGGCCTTCCTCGAGGAGCGGGTCGCATCGATCATGTCGACCGTGGTCCGGGTCTGTTCGCCGGCCGATGATGTGGAGTCGATCATGAACCTGATGACCGAGCACCGGATCCGACATGTCCCGGTGGTGCAGGAGGGCCGTCTCTGCGGGATCATCAGCATCGGTGACGTGGTCAAGAGCCGCATCCAGGAGCTCGAGAAGGACCGCAACGAGCTGATGGAGTACATCACCGCCCGTTGAGGCGGGCGGTCCATCGGGGCCGGGACGGGCGACCGCTAGTCTCGGAATGTGTTGATCACCGCGTGCGATGGCGCCCTTCCGGGCGGTGACCGCCATCCACCCGCCGGAGCCGGGCCGGCATGACCGGCGACCGGGCAGCCGGGCCGGATGGTCCCGGGATCGGGGTCGTGATCGTCGACCACGGGTCCCGACGCGACGAGGCCAACCGGCGTCACCAGGCGTTCGTGGCGGAGTGGCGCGGGCGGGGCGGATACCGTGCGGTGGAGCCCGCCCACATGGAGCTGGTCGAGCCCTCGGTCGGCACTGCCTTCGCCGCCTGTGTGGCGGCCGGATGCACCACCGTGGTCATCGCCCCCTACTTCCTGTGGCCCGGCCGCCACTGGGAGGACGACCTGCCGGCCCTGGCCGCCGAGGCGGCGTCCCACCATCGAGGTGTCCGGTTCCTCGTGGCCGCCCCGCTCGGTCCGCACCCCCTGTTGGCCGAGATCGTCGAGCAACGCATCGACCACTGCCTGGCCCATGCGGCCGGCGCCGTCGACGAATGCGAGCTGTGCGCCGGAACCGGGCGCTGCCGTTGGCGCTGATCCCGCCTGGTCCGCCTGATCCCCCGCCTGCTCAGCTGCAGCGGTCTCCCAGCCACGGCTGCTGGCCGTCGAGGGCATAGAGGGCGACGGCCACCGTGTCCTGGTCGGGTTTGGAGGCCGTGTTGGGGGCCACACCGACCAGGTCGGGGCGACCGGCCGCCTGCGCGGCGTAGTTCCAGGTCGGTTGGCTGAATTGGAACGCGCCCATATAGAGGCCGTCGGGGGAGACGGCCTGATAGTTGCCCCCCGACTCGGCCTGGACCACGCACTGGAGGAAGGGGTTGAGGGCGGGGTCCGAGGTGGCCGGCGCTCCGATGCCGACGGGTGCGGCCGGCGCCGCGGCCCCGGCCCCGCCGGCCCGCTGGGGACCGCTCCGACCCGAGGCCCGCTGGGCGGCCGCCACTGCTGCGGCCGCCGACGCGGCCTGGGCGCCGGCCTGGTTGGCCACCGCGGTGGCCAGCTGCCCGGTCACCTGGGACTGCAGCGACTCCAGGTGGGCCTGGCTGCCGTCGGCCTGCCCGAGGTCCGTCGCCCGGCTCGCCTGGTCGGATTGGTCCTGGGCCTGCTGCTGGCGGAGGGCGGCCTGGTGGGCCTGCAGTCCGGTCTGGGCGGCGCGCAGCTGGTCGATGGCGGTCGTGATGTTCCCGACGGCGATCGTCGAGTACTCGCTGGCCGCCTGCGCCGTCTCCCCACTGCCGGCGAAGAGGCCGGCTTCCGAGTTCGACGACCCGCCCCCGTAGTCCATGTAGGACCTGATCGCCTGCTGTCTGACCAGACCGGTCTTGGCGCCGATCAGCTGTTGGTCCTGATCGATCTGCTGCCCGATCTGCGCGATGGCCTGGCTGTCGGACGCCACCTTGGCCGAGGCCACTGTGTACTGCTGTTGATAGGCGCCGACCTGGAGCTGCCCCTCCACCAGCTGCTGAGCAACCGTCCTCGCCTGGGCCTGCAGATCGGTGATCTGGTCGGCCCCTGCGGGTCGGGAAGGAGAGACCGCCGCGAAGGTGGTCATAGTGACGAGGGTCGAGAGGAGAAGGGCCGGGATGGTGCGCCGGCACTTCCCTCCTGCGTTTGGTCCCGCCAGCGGAATGAACCGGGCGTAAAACACAACGGTTGGCAAACTTAGCCGTCAGGGGTGAGGAGTGACAAGGCGACGACTCCGGACCGCAGCCGGGGGAGGACCGTCTGTCCCCGGCAGACTAAGCCTCTGACCTCGGTGTTCTTCCATCGACCGTCCACCTGCCGGGGGTGCGGTCGGGCGTTCCGGGGCGTGCCCGGATCGGGGTGGGATGCCCGACGCCGCCCACCTTCACCGCGGTGGCGGTCAGTCCCCCTGGGCCCGGGCCTGGCGGCGGATCAACCGCTGCTGGGCGGCCATCAGCGCGTCCGCATCCGGTGGGGGGGCGGACAGCTTGGCGCCACGGGGGGGCAGGGAGCCTCCCGGCAACGCCGTGCAGACGGTGTGGAACGAGGCGGCGTCCGAGGCGGCGAGGGAGCTGGCCGGAAGCGCCGCCGGGCTGGAGAACGGGTTGTTGGGCGCCTTCAGTCGGGGCGGTTCGGCGAACGGTGGCCGCTCGGCCTTCAGGTCGAAGAAGTCCAACATGTTGTGGGCGTTGGCGTCGCGGAACGTCAGCGCCGCCAGGTTCCACTTGGTCTCGACCAATTTCAGGATCGACGTGTGGTCGAAGACCTGGTGGGACACGTAGTCCTCCTTGGACCAGGCGGACACCACACAGCAGGGCACCCGGAACCCGGTGAAATCGTAGGACCCCGGGAAGTCGCCGGCGGCGAGGTCGGGGGGCACGTTGTCGGGTTTGACGACGCGCCGGGGCGGGACGTGGTCGTACCATCCGCCGTGCTCGTCATAGACCCAGAGCAGCGCCGTCTTCTCCCACGCCGGCCCGTTCATCACCGCTTCGATGAAGAGGGCGGCATAGGCCTCGCCCACCGAGATGTCGCCGCTCTCCTCGGAGAAGTTGACGTAGGGGTCCACCAGGCTGAAGGCCGGCAGGTTGCCCGACGCCGCATCGGCGAAGAACTGCGGGAGGTGGACGGCCTTGCCCGGGTTGTCGAAGAAGACCGGTTCGAAGAGGGCGCAGGTGGGGATGTCGGGGTAGTAGTCCTTCCACGAGATGCCGTGCTGGTTGAGGCGGTCGAAAATGGTCCCGTTGGGGGCGTCGACGGCGGAGATCCCCGAGGCGTCGGTGCTGATGTCGCCGAGTGCGGTCCCGGCGATGAGGAACCGGCGGTTGGGATAGGTCTGGGCCATCACCGACGAGAAGTAACGGTCACCGATGGGGAACCGCTTGGCCATCGAGTGGTAGAAGGGGAGGTCGTCCTTGTTCCAGTAGCCCATGGCCGCCCCGCTGCACCCCTTGACGAAGCCCATGTTGGTCCCGTGGTCCCAACAGACGTGGGATGCGTCCCACGACTGGCTGATGCCCGAGTCGCTCTCACCGCAGGTATTCGGATTGTGGAACGACCGGACGAATCCGCCGGCGGGGTCCGGGTTGTAGTTGACCGGCTTGCCGTCCGGCCCGGGGGTGAGCCCGTCGCCCCGCCCGAGGGTGCCCAGGTGGTCGTCGAACGAGTGGTTCTCCATCATGAGCACCACGATGTGCTCGATCTGGGGCAGGGTATCGGTCCCCTCGGGGAGCAACGGATACGGCCGCGACCCGGGCCGGAGCAGGGAGCCGCCGGGCCCGAGGCCGGACACGGCGGCCGCATAGGCGTCGCTCCCCACCGCGGCGCCCACGCCCGCGGCTGCCAGTCCCGTCGCCACCGAGCCGGCCAGCAGCGTCCGGCGGGAGATCCGGGGTAGTCCGGCGGGCCGCCGGTCCCCTGGCGCGTCTTCGGTCACCGCGCCCCACGCTAACCGCAGCCCCGCAGCCCGGTCAGCCCGGTCAGCCCACCCGGGCCGGGGCTCCCACCAGGCAGCTCATTCGGTCGGCAGGGTGGGAAGGGAGCGCGCCACCCGGATCGCCCCCGGCAACGCCACGGCCAGTCCCAGGACCATCAGGACCCCGGCCCCGACGAGGGCCGGTGGGGTCCGGGAAGTGGTCGAGCCGATGACGCCGTCGTCGAAGAACCACGGAGCATTGGCGGCCACCGCGCCCCACCACGCGATGGTGCCGGCGACCACCACCACCATCACGAGCACCATGGCCAGGGCCAGGACCCCCTGCAACCTGAGCACCCGGGGGGAGAACCGGAGGCGGCGGGCGACGGCCACGGCGGCGGCGGTGCCGGTGGCGATGGTGGCCACGACCATCAGTGCCCACAGCGCGGCCACCCCCGCGTCGGGCAGGTGGGCCCGACCGGCCGGGCGTGGTCCCAGATGGTGCGCCCAGACCACGATGCCGACGGTGGCCACCACGGTGGCCGCGGCCACCGCCACGGCTCGCAGGACGGGAAGCCGGATCGGCGCCCAGCCACCCCGGGCCATCGACCGGACGAAGGCCGGAACCGAGGCGGACGCGGCGACGAGCACGATCACGCCCCCGGTCAGCGCCGCCCACTGCACCGCGTCGAAGGCGGCGGCGGGGAGCCACCGGGCCCCCTTGGGTGTCACCGCGTCCCAGTGCTCGGCGAACTTGGCGAAGCCCGCACCGGCGACCACGAAGACCGCCCAGGCGCACAGCACCAGGAGGGATCCGGATCGAATCCGCTGCCCCGAGCCGTCACCGCCCTGGGCCAGGCCCGATCCGCGGAGCCGCTCGACGGCCCCGGACCGGGCCAGCGACATCCGGCACCGCCACCGCACCGGCCGGTCGTCATAGGTGTCCTCCATGAGGGCGATGAGCTCGTCGCCGTAGCGTTGCCGCCAGGCCTCCGGATACCAGCGCAGGAGCCGATCGAACCGGCCGCGGCCGCTCACCCGGTCCATCCCAGGCCCCGCACCCTCCGGCCGCCCCCGGAACGGTCCCGGGCCAGGAGACCGAGCCGGGCGGTCCCCACGTCGGCGATGGTCCGCATCTCCTGTACCGCCTCGGCCAGGGCGGCGCGGCCGCCGGCCGTGATCCGGTAGGGACGGCGGCGGTTGTCGCCGGCCGTGGCCTCGATCAACCCCCGCTCCTCCAAGCGTGTGATGGCGCCGTAGAGGGTTCCGGGCCCGAGCCTCACCCCGGCGAATGCTTCGATGTCCGCCGCCAGGGCATAGCCGTGCTTGATGCCCGAGGCGAGGCTGGTGAGGATGAGCAGGGCCGGTTCGTTGGTTCGGCCCAGCCCCCCGTCGGGGCGGCGGGACGGTCGTTTCGTCATGCCCGCCACTCTACTACGTGTGACGTAGTAGTCAAGCCGATATCTCCCCGTGCGCGGATGGCGGCGGCCGGCTAACGCTGCGGGAGAATCCTGAGGCGCCGCTGGTACTGTCGGGCGATGCCCGGGGTCACCTGCCCATGATCGAGGCGGTCGGGCTCTCGAAGAACTACGGCCGGACCCGCGCTGTCGACGATCTCAGCTTCGAGGTCCGCTCCGGGGTGGTGACCGGATTCCTCGGCCCCAACGGGTCGGGGAAGTCGACGACCATGCGGATGGTGCTGGGGCTCGATCGGCCCACCGCCGGCACGGTGACCGTCGACGGCCGCCACTACCACGATCTGAAGTGGCCGTTGCGCGAGGTCGGGGCGCTGCTCGAGGCCAACGCCATCCACCCGGGGCGGTCCGCCCGCAACCACCTGCTGAGCCTGGCCCAGAGCAACGCCATCCCCGGCGCCCGTGTCGACGAGGTCCTCGGGCTGGTGGGCCTCGACGCGGTGGCCGGGCGCAAGGCGGGGAAGTTCTCCCTCGGCATGAGCCAGCGCCTCGGGATCGCATCGGCTCTGCTGGGTGACCCCGGCGTGCTGCTCTTCGACGAGCCGGTCAACGGCCTGGACCCGGAGGGGATCCTGTGGGTGCGGACCCTGCTCCAGTCCCTGGCCGGCGAGGGCCGGACGATCTTCGTCTCGAGCCACCTGATGAGTGAGATGGCGCTGACGGCCACCGACCTGGTGGTGATCGGCCGCGGCCGGCTCATCGCCGACACCACGGTCGACGACTTCATCAGCTCCAACACCGAGGCGACCGTGCTCGTCCGGTCGCCCGAGGTCGACCGGCTGGCCGGGGTGCTCACCTCGATCGGTGCGTCCGTGGCCCACCGGGGCAACGGAGCGCTGCTGGTGACCAAGGCGTTCCCCTCGGTGATCGGCGACGCCGCCCACACCGCGGGCATCGCCCTGCACGAGCTGACGCCGCAGCAGGCCAGCCTCGAGCAGGTGTTCATGGACCTCACCTCGGACGCGGTCGACTACCACGGAGGCGCTCCCCGCACCATCGACGAGGTGCCCTCATGACCACCGTCACCCTGCCCCTTCCGCCGACCGGGACCGGTCGGGCCGGGATCCGGCACGTCATCCGCTCCGAATGGACCAAGCTGCGGTCGGTGCGGTCGACCTGGATCGCCCTGGCCGTCGTGGTTGTCGCCGGCATCGGCCTCTCGGCGCTGGTCTCCAGCATCGAGGCCGGGCGCTGGGCCGGCCTGGGCCCGGCCGATCGGGCCCAGTTCGACCCGGTCCGGTTCTCCCAGACCGGCGTGTTCCTCTCCCAGTTCGTCGTCGGCGTCATCGGCGCGCTGATCGTGACCTCGGAGTACTCGACCGGATCGATCCGGACCACGCTGGCCAGCATGCCCCGACGGACGACGGTGCTGGCCGCCAAGGGGATCGTGATCGCGGCGGCGGTCTTCGTGATCACCGAGCTCACCGCCTTCATCTCGTTCTTCGTGAGCCAGGCGGTGCTGACCGCACACGGCGCAAAGGCCTTGCCGGCCGGCAGCTCGATCGTGACCCAGGTGCGCAGCCCGGTGATCCCGGTGGTGACCATCACCGACAGCGGGGCGTTCCGGGCCGTCTTCCTGTGCGGTGTCTACCTGACCCTGCTGACCCTCATGGCGGTGGGAATCGGGTTCGCCCTCCGGCACACGGCCGGCGCCATCTCGCTCTACGTCGGGCTGCTCCTGGTCATCCCGTTGGTCATCCAGATCCTCCCATCCAGCATCAGCGGCTCGATCGAGAAGTTCCTGCCGTCCAACCTGGGCCTCGCCATGGTCTTGGTCACCACCCGCAAGACCGACTTCGCAGGCGTGCTGCTCACGCCGTGGGCGGCGACCGGGCTGCTGGCGCTCTACACCGCCGGCGTGGTGGTGCTCGGCGCCTGGGCCCTTCTCCGTCGGGACGCCTGAGCCGCCCGGGCCTTGGCCCACCGGTCCGCGGTCACTCGAGGAGCTCCTCGGCCAGCAGGTCCATGAGCAGGGCGTCGTGCCACGAGCCGTCGGGCCCGCGTTCGCCGCGGCGTCGGATGCCGACCGGTCGGAAGCCGACCTTCGAGTAGCACCGGATAGCGGCAAGGTTGTCGGCGGCCGGATCGATCTCCAGCCGGTGATGGCCGTGGGTCTCGATGAGATGGCGGGCCAGGGTCCGGACCGCGTCCTCCCCGACGCCCCGCCCATGGACGGCCGGGTCGACGTAGAGGTCGATGTCGGCGTGCCGGTAGTCGGGCTCGTCCTCGGCCGACCACTGGATCCACCCGACCACCCGGCCGGCGAGCTCGATGACGTAGGGCGTCGAGTGGGGCTCCTCCAGGTCCGATTCGATGGCGGCCGCCAGGTCGGCACCGCCGCGCCAGCGGGCGTAGACCTGCGGCGTCCGGCGGATCGGCAACAGGGCGGCGACGTCGGCCCGCCCGGCCGGGCGGAGCCGGACCCGGGCCCCCTCCAGTGTCGGCAGACCTTCGGTCGGCACGCCGGAGAGCGTAGGCCGGGGCCGCGGGCCGGGTCGGGTGGGCTCGTGTGGGTCTCAGTCGCCGCCGGACCCGGGGTGGACGCAGACGGCGGCGCCCGGTGGAGCAGGCACCGAGCCGGGGTGGATGATGGAGGCCAGGGCCTCGACGCCGTCGACCAGGCGGGGTCCCGGCCTCACGAAGGCGGCGTCGGCGTCCACCGCCCACACCGGGACGCCATGGGGCAGGGAGCCGGAGCCGACCAGCACCGCGGCCAGCTCCCGGGCGCCCTCGAGCCGGTACCCGCAGGGCGCCACCACGACGAGGTCGGGCGAGGCGGCCTCCACGTCCCCGAAGGTCACCTGCCCCGACCGTTCCCCGGAGCGGCCGAGGACCGACTCGCCACCGGCGGCGGCCACCATGTCCGGCACCCAGTGACCCGAGGAGAACGGCGGGTCGGTCCATTCCAGGACGGCGACCGCCGGCCGGTCGCGTCCGGCCACGGTCGAGGCCACCCGGTCGAGGCGGTCGGCCAGCTCGGTGGTGAGGCGGGCGGCGGCGGCTTCGTGGCCGGTGACCCGGCCGACCTCCTCAACGGAAGCGCAGACCTCGCCCAGAGTCATCGGGTCCAGGGTCAGGACCGTGGCGTCACAGCCCAGATGTTCGAGGGCGGCGCCCACCTCGTCGATGTCGACGGCGCACACCGCGCACAGGTCCTGGGTCACCACCAGGTCGGGGTCCAGCCCGCGCAGCGCTCCCCGGTCGAGGGTGTAGAGGTCCTCGCCCGCCGCCATCCGGGACCGCACCACCGCATCGATCTCGGAGGGGGAGAGGCCCTCGGGAAGGGCCGTGGTGGAGACGACCCGGCGATGCCTCGCCTCTTCCGGGTAGTCGCACTCGAAGGTCACGCCGACCACGTCATCCCCTGCGCCGACGGCGAAGAGGATCTCGGTGGCCGACGGGAGGAGGGACACGATGCGCACCTGCGTCACGCTACCAATCGACGTTCGGGCCGGGACCGGTCTCGGCGGGCGCTCGAGACGGGCGCAGCTCCGAAGCCGGCGGAGACCATCCGTGCAGGAGAGGTCGATTGGGAGCGCCCCTCCTGCACGTTGGCGGGCGATCAGCCGCCCCGGGGGTTGCGGGCGTCAGTCGTCCGAAATCTTCGGGCCTCAGAGCCTCAAGGCGCCGTTGCCGTCGCCGTCGCCACCGTCGCCACCGACCGGGACCGGCCGGAGGGGACGGATCGACGCGGGGAACGGGCCGGGCCCGGGTTGCGTGGATGTCTCATCGGCTCCTCCTCCACCGGGTACGCGGGCGCATCTGGCCTCGCCGCGGGCGCGTTTCGCCAGCCGCCAGAGGATTACGAACCGGCCGGCCCCAATGTTCAACGAAATCGGCCGGCGGGAGCCGGTCGCCGGGTCCGGCGACAACCGGGGCGACTCCCGGGGCCGGTCCGGCCCGGAGTACCCGCTGGGCCCAGCTGCTGGATCCCCCCGCTAGACCAGACGCCGGTCGGTGGCCCACCGGGTGAGCTCGTGCCGTGTCGACAGCTGCAGCTTTCGCAGCACCGACGAGACATGTGACTCCACCGTCTTGGCCGAGATGGTCAGGTCGCGGGCCACCTCCTTGTAGGTGTACCCGCGGGCGATCAGCCGCAGCACCTCGCGTTCGCGGGGTGAGAGCTGGTCCAGCTCCGGATCGATGCCGGCGGCCATCTCGGCACCGGCGCCGCCGGCGAAGGCATCGAGGACGAAGCCGGCCAACCGGGGCGAGAACACCGCGTCGCCGGCTCCCACCCGGTAGACCGCCTGCAGGAGCTCACCGCCCGAGATGGTCTTCGTGACGTAGCCCCGGGCCCCGGACCGGATGACCGCGATCACATCCTCGGGGGCGTCGGAGACCGACAGGGCCAGGAACTGCACCTCGGGATGGTGTGGCATGACACCTTGGAGCACGGCACGCCCTCCCCCTCCGGGGAGGTGGACATCGAGCAGGACGACGTCGGGGACCCGCTCGTTGATGAGCTCGATGGCAGAATCGGCGTCATCGGCCTCCCCGACGACCTCGACGGCATGCCCCAGCTCGGTCCGCACCCCGGAACGGAACATGGCATGGTCGTCGACCAGGAAGATCCGCGGCCGGCCGGGTTCGCTCATTTCACCAGCTCCCGCCGGGGCATCGACAGCTCCACCTCGGCACCCTCACCGGGAGCCGAGCGGATGACTGCCGATCCCCCGAACCGGGTCATGCGGGCCCGGATCGACCGGGCGATGCCCTGGCGGTCCCCGGGCACGGCCCCCGGGTCGAAGCCCTGGCCCCGATCGCGGACGAAGAGCATGACGGCATCCCGGTCGACCTCGGCGTAGATGGACACCTGGCCCGCCCCGGACCACTTGGCCGCGTTGACGGCGGCCTCCCGCGACGCATCCAGGAGGGCGCGGAGCCGGTCGGTCAGATCGCAGTCACCGACCACCACCACCTGGACGGTGATGCCGTGATCGGCCTCGATCTGGCGCTGGAGCAGGCCGATGCCGTCGGCCAGGGTCACTGCCTCGTCGCCGATGGTGCCCGGGGGGCGACCCTCGAACAGCCAGGAGCGGAGCTCCCGCTCCTGAGCTCGGGCCAGCCGCACCACGTTGCGGGGATCGTCCGCCGAGCGTTGGATGAGGGCCAGGGTCTGGAGGACGGAGTCGTGCACATGGGCCGCCATCTGGGCCCGCTCCTCGGCCATGGCCCGGGCCTGGCGCTCCGACATCAGGTCGCGCACCAGGCTCAACCACCAGGGGCCGAAGACGACCACGATGGCGGCGATGACCAGGAGGGCGCCACCCACCGGTCGAAGGGCGGCGCTGCTGGTGTGGCCCAGGATCAGGACCAGGAGTCCCCCGACACCCAGGACGACGCCGACCAGGGCCCGCAGTGCCAGCGACCACCGGCTGTGGCGATCGGCACCGGTGCGGAGCATGGGAAGGAGGTCGTCGTTGATCCACACCCGCTCGGCGGCGCCGGCGTTGCGATGGATGAGGATGGCCAGGCCGGCGGCGAGGAGTACCGGCCAGCTGAACGAGCCCAGATAGCCGATGTGGAGCGCCGCCGCCACCAATTGCACGACCACGAACACGGGGATGAGAGCCACGACCAGCCGGATGCCCCGCCAATCGGTGACCGCCCGGGAGAAGATCGTCGTGGTCTCGTCCCCGAGGGGCAGGAGGAGCCAGGCCAGGGCGTAGACCAGCACGCCGATGCCGCTCCCGAGCGACAGGAGCACGAACCCGATCCGCACCAGGGTGACGTCGATGCCGGTGGCCCGGGACAGGCCCCCGCACACACCGGCCAGGACCCGGGCGTCCGGGCTCCTGCGGACCGGGCCCCGGAGCCGGTGGTTCCGACGGCCGCCCCGGCGATGGTGCTTCCACTGGCCGTGGAAGTTCATCCACTCGGCCGGCCCCCACGACGGGTGGCGCCAATCCGAGCCCCCGGGGTACCGGGCGCTCGGATCCGCAGCCTCTCGAACGGGCTCTTCGGGCACATCGGCGCCAGAATCGGCGAATTCGGTGATTACCGATGATCGCGCACCCGGGTACCGGCGGCCATCGGGGATGACCCTGAGCGGTGGCCGCCCGGGGTCGGGGTCCGACCAGGGTCATGCCGGATTTCGTTCCGCCCGGCGACGGTTCAGGCTGGGACCATGGAACTCTCCGCCCCTCACAGCACAGGATCAGACAGCACAGGATCAGCACCCACGGGAGACAACCCCGACGGGCCCGACCCCGAGACCATGGCGCCGACATCCCGAGAGCCCCGCCTCCATCGCTGCCGGGAGCAGCGGATGCTGGCCGGGGTCGCCGCCGGCCTGGCCGACTACTTCGACGTCGACCCCTTGATGGTGCGCATCGGGTTCGTCGCCCTCGCACTCCTGGGTGGGCTGGCCGTGCCGCTGTACCTGGCCGGCTGGATGCTGATCCCCGAGGAGGGAGCCGACGTCTCGGTGGCCGAGGAGCTGCTGGCCCGTGAACGGGTCCGCTGAGCATCGCCGCCCCCGCCACTCCCGACCGACCTGAGAGGACACCGACCATGCACTACCGATGGGATCCCCCTTACCCGAGCCACCGGCACTGGACGGGCCCGGCCGTCGACCCGAGCCTGCGGGCGTCCGATGCCGAGCGGAACGAGGTGGCCGAGCGGCTCTCCCGCCATTTTGCCGAAGGCCGGCTCGACCAGCCCGAGTTCAAGGTGCGTCTCGACAAGGCCATGGGGGCGACGACCCGGGGTGACCTCCAGGGACTGTTCGACGACCTCCCCCGGTTGGCCGACGAGCCGCCGCCGCCCCGGTCCCGGCGCCGGCGGCTGGTCCCCCTCCTGGTGATCGTCGCCCTGGTGGCCGTGGTCGGCGACGCCACCTTCTCCATGGTCCACGTGCCGTGGCTGCTCCTGGCCCTGGTGGGGGTCTTCCTCTGGTACCGCTCCGGCCGCCGCGCCCACCGGTCCGCCCCCGAGATCGGCCGGTAGCCGGGTCCGGTCCCTCAGCCCACCGCCGGCACCCCTGGCTCCCAGCGGTCGGCGCTCTCGAATTCGGCCTCGACCCCGGGCCCGGGCTCGGGTGTGTGGGCCGGCTCGATCTGCTCGCCCGGCATGTCGTGCCTCGAGGCCCGGATGAGCCCGGCGGAGGCGCCGGCGGCGAGCAGCAGGAGGAGGGCGCTCACCGTGAATGCGGTCGTGTAGCCATGGACGACGGCGGTCCGGGCCTCGGCCCGGGTGTGGGCGTGATCGGCCAGGAAGGTCGCCGCGGCCGAGGCGGCGATGGTGTTGAGCAGGGCGGTGCCGAGCGAGCTCCCGACCTGCTGGGTGGTGTTGACCAGGGCGCTGGCCACCCCGGCGTCCTTCGGATCGACGCCGATCAGGGCGGTGCTGCTCATCGGGACGAAGGCGGTGCCCATGCCCAGGCTGACGATGACCTCGGGCAGCAGAACGTGGGCGACGTAGGTGCTGTCGACCCCCAGGCGGGTGAACCACAGGAGACCGGCCGAGCCGAGGATCAGGCCGACGACCATCAGGGGGCGGGGGCCGAACCTCGGGAGGAGGCGGCTGGAGATGGCCGCGCCGGCGATGATCCCGCCGGAGAACGGGAGGAAGGCGAACCCGGTCCGGAGCGCCGAGTAGCCGAGGGTGCCCTGGAAGAAATAGGTGAGGAACAAGAAGGTGCCCAACATGGCGCTCCCCACCAGCAGGGCGGCCAGGTAGGAACCGCCGCGGTTGCGGTCGAGCACCACCCGCAGGGGCAGCAGCGGGTGGGGGGACCGCATCTCGACCACTACGAAGGCGGCGAGCATGGCCACGGCCCCCGTCAACAGGGCCACGGTCAGGGACGACCCCCATCCGTCGGTGCCCGCGGTGGTGAATCCGTAGACCAGGAGGAACAGCCCGGCGGTCACGGTCACGGCACCGGGGAGGTCGTAGCCGGACCGCGAGTCAGACCGGCTCTCGTTGATGACCCGGTTGGCCGCCAAGGCGGCGATCAGCGCAATGGGCACGTTGATGAGCAGCGTCCACCTCCAGGAGGCGAGCTGGGTCAGCGTCCCTCCGAGGACCAGGCCGATGGCGGCGCCTCCCCCGGCGATGCCCCCGTAGACGCCGAAGGCCCGGGCCCGTTCGTGGGGCTCGGTGAAGGTCACGGTCAGCAGTGACAGGGCGGCGGGGGCCATGACGGCGGCGAAGGCACCCTGGAGGGCGCGGGCGCCGAAGAGCATGGCCGCGTTCTGGGCCAGCCCGCCGAGGGCGGAGGCGGCCGCGAACCCGAGCAGACCGACGAAGAACATCCGGCGGCGGCCCAGGTAGTCGGCGATCCGCCCGCCCAGCAGGAGCAGGCTGCCGAAGGCCAGGGTGTAGGCGCTCATCACCCACTGCCGGTTGGCCACCGAGATGTGCAGGGCCCGCTGCGCAGAGGGCAGGGCCACGATGACGACCGAGGCGTCGAGCACGATCATCAACTGGGCCACGGCGATGACCGCCAGGGCCCAGAACCGCCGGGGGTCCGGACCCGCGTCCTCTGTCTGATGCCGCTCTGCCGGGGCGATCTCGGTGGTTGTCATCGGTGCCTCCTTGTGCCGGCCGGCGGGTCCCCGGTCCGCTCCTGGCGGTGCCGGCCCTGGCCTTGTGGGAAAGAAATCGCTATAGTCGGAACAGGAGTTCCGGTTACAGGACTACTATACGGAACGATAGTTCCGTTTGTCAACCCGGTCGGGCTGTTTCCGTCGTGACCGGTCGTGAGGATGAGCCGTGACGATGACCAGGGGGAAGATGAGCAGGGGGACGCTGTGACCAGGGGTGCCGGCGTGGCCGGGGGCGCCGCTGCGGCCGGGGCCGTGGTCGGAGACCGGGACGCACCGGCGGGGGCAGAGGGTGACGGGCGACCGATGCGCGCCGACGCCCTGCGGAACCGCCGGCGGATCCTGGAGGCGGCCGAAGAGGTGTTCGCCGCCCAGGGCGTGTCGGCGCCGGTCGACCTGGTGGCCGAGCGGGCCGGGGTCGGGGTGGGGACCCTCTACCGCCACTTCCCCACCAAGGAGGCGCTCTTCGAGGCCATCGTCCTGACCCGGCTCGAGGATCTCGTCGCCGAAGCCAAAGCGGGCGGGACGGCGGACGATGCCGGCGAGGCCTTCTACTCGTTCCTCCGGAAGTTCGCCGGCAAGGTCTCCAACAAGCACGACCTCATCGATGCCCTCGGCGCCCAGGGTATCGACATCAAGTCGAGTTGCTCCGAGCGCTTCGAGGAGCTCGAGTCCGGTGTCGAACGCATGCTGCGGCGGGCCGAAGAGGCCGGCGCGGTGCGCGACGGCATCACCACCCCGGAGGTCCTCGGCCTGCTGGTCGGCGTCTGCCAGGCGGCGGAGCGGTCGCAGCTGGACGACCGTTCCAGCGAGCGGATGGTGGACATCGTCTGCGACGGGCTCCGGCCCGGCCCGACCATGTGATTCCCTCAGGCCGACGGGGTGGGGTCACTGTCAGGGGACGATGACCACTTCGACGCGATAGCCCGGGAGGTGACAGCCCGTCCCGGCACAGCTGATCGAGACCACCGCCGAGCCCGACCGTGCCGCTGGGACGAATTCGGTGGTCGTCGTGCGACCGGCGCCCGAGGCGGTGGAACGGTGCCGCAGGGCGGTACCCGAGGCGATCTTCGGGACGCCCCACTGCTCGGTCGCTGACGACCTGAGGGTGAGGCGGAGGACCCCGTCGGGGGGCAGGCTCACCGAGCTGGTTGCCGCTGCTCCGGCCGGGCGGGTCTCCGGTGAGCCCGGGGCGTTCGCGGCTGCACCCAGGTCCCCTTGGCTCTCTGGCCCGGTCTCGAGGGCGGCGCCGTCGAGGCAGACCGAGTCGGACGGGCATCCGGTGCCGGTGGCGGTCTCGGGAGAGAAATGCGGCACGGCCCGGGGGCTGCTTGCGCCCGCGCCGGGATTGCCCGGGCCCGCCCGGTCGCCGCCGGAGGTGGGCGCCGGCTCCGAGGGTCGTGCGGCCGGCGCCGACGCCCGGGTCCCGGTGTGGGCCGCCGGCTTCACGATCAGCAGCGAGACGCCGAGGGCGAGGACCAACACCACGCCGATCCGCCCACCGAGCAGGCGACGGCGGTGCTGCACATGGCGTGCGGCCCGCCGGCCGACCTCGTTCCGGAAGTGGTCCATGGACGCCGACGGCGGGGGCACCTCGAGGTCACGCATCGGCGATCTCCTGCAGCTCGCCGTCCGTCAGCGCACGTCGCAAGGCGGCCAACCCCCGCGATGCGTGCTGTTTGACCGATCCGGTCGAACAGCCGAGGGCGGAGGCGATCTCCCGCTCGCTCAGGTCCAGGAAGTAGCGCAAGGCGACCACTTCCCGCTGGCGTTTCGGCAGTTTGACGAGGGCTTGTCGGAGCGCGAACTCGTCCTCGGCCCGGGTGCCCGGCTCCCCGATGCGGGCGGTGTTGTCGTGGCGCCGCCGCCGCTGAGCCCGCCGCCACTGGTCGATGGCCCGGTGCACCGCCACGGTGACCACCCATCCGTCGGGCCGGGGGTCCAGCCCGTCCCACTTCTGAAGCGCAACCGCCATGGTGTCCATGGCCACGTCCTCGGCATCCTCACGGCTCCTCAAGATCTGGAAACTGGCTCTGTAGGCGCGCAGGAACAGACGCTCGAAGGCATCGTCGAACCCTTCGGCGCTGTCCTCCTCGGCTCGGGCTGCCTCGTCGTCCTCGTCCGCTTCGGGTGCCTCAGAGATCACTCTTCATCACCACCTGTACGAATGGGGGACACGTCAGGTTGACAGCCCGATCGGGCTCCCGCCGACCCCCGGTGCGGTGCACCAGGTGTGGGTGCACCGGCGACGGGAAGGGGGATGACAGGATGGCCTCGCCATTCGGCCCCGGCCGGATACGAGAGGATGCACCCTGAGCAGGATCGCCACCGTCACATTCTGGGCCGCCACGGTCGGCGCCCTGGTCGCCGTGGCCGCCGCCGGCATGGCGGCTGGCTCTCCTCCCACGACGAGGACGGAGGCTGGTGTCCCGGCGATCACGCCCTCACCCCCTTCCGTCCGGTCGCCCCTGATCGGGGCGTACTACTCCGAGTGGTTCCCGACCAACTCGGCCCAGGGGACCCTGCGCCAGCACCTCGTCCCCCGGCAGGGGCCCGATCCGACGAAGGTGGACTCCGCCGATCCCCGGGTGGCCGAACAGGCCATCGCGCAGGCGGCGGCGAGCGGCATCGGGTTCTTCGCCCTTGACTGGTGGCCGTCGAAGCCCAAGCAGAACGAGGCCGCCGACGCCTTCGTGCGGGCCCGCAATCTGAGCGACATCAAGTTCTGCTTCCTCTACGAGACCTGGGACCTCGGGTTCGACGCCGGCAACGAGTCCACACCCGTGACCCCTACGTTGGAGGCCCGGTTCGATGAGGATCTGTTGGCCTTGGCCGGAAAGTACTTCGCCAATCCCCGCTATCTGAGAATCGACGGGCGTCCGGTCGTGGTCCTGTACCTGACCCGGACCCTCACCGGCGACGTCACCGGCATGATGACCGGCGCCCGGCATCTTCTGAAGGCCCACGGGTACGACCCCTTCCTCATCGGCGACGAGGTGCTGTGGCGGGTGACGGCGGTGAACACCCCGGGCGGGGCCCCGGGCCTGACCACCGCCCCGCAGGTGTCGCGCATCGACCTCTTCGACGCGGTCACCGCCTACTCGCTCTATTCCGGGGGCCCGGCCGACCCCATGAGCCCGCAGGCCGACTTCGAGAACTATCCGGGCGCAACCACGATCGTGCCCGACGAGGTCGGGCTGTACCGGCGGTATCGGGCGGCCACCACCGGGCGGGTCCCGGTCGTTCCCGACGTGACGCCGGGTCTGAACACCCGCGGCGTCCGGCTCTCGGTCAACCAGCACGCCCAGCCGCGCCAATGGCTGCCGGGCTGGTCCTCCGGCAGCACCCTCCAGCAGTACCTCGAGCAGATCGCCACCCCGGTGCTCGATCCGGCGCTGCCCATGGTGTTCGTCACCAGCTGGAACGAGTGGAACGAGGACACGGCCATCCAGCCGGTGGGCGGAGTGACGACGTCGAAGGACGACTCCCCGACCGGCCGCGACTACACGCAGGGCTACACCTACGGGGGCGAGGGGAGCGTGGACCTCGGCGTGATCCGGAACTATGCCGATGTGGCCTGGGGCCGGATCACCGGTCCGGGTGGCAGGCCCGTGCCCCATCGGGAGGTCGTCGAGACCGCCAACGGAAGACCTGTCAACGCCGCCCGCTCCGACGCCGAGGGTTTCTACGTCATGCCCCGATCGGGCCGGTGCCCGGCGACGGTGGCCGTGGAGACAGCCGGGGATGCCCGCCGGTTCACCTGTTCGGGCACCGAGGCCGTGCGGGTGGACCTGCACCTCTGATTCCCTATTCGCTCGCGGCTGGTGCGTGTCCACGGCCGGAACTGGGTCGAAAGATCAACTGCAAGGCACAAGGCCAGTCACACAAATTGGAGTCAGGCCCAGTCCCAAACCGAGGACAACGCCCAGTATGAGAGTCACACCCTCCTGCGAGATTGGTGGTTGACGGAGGTGTGGCGGAGCGGCCGATTGCGCACGATTCAGGTTCGTGTGGTGTCCAAGCACCCATGTGTTCGAATCCCATCGCCTTCGCCGTAAAGCGCTGGTATCCTGGTGGGGCTTGGACGCCACCGGATTCTGAATCTGGCGCTGACAGGGCCCTCACTTCGGTGGGGGTCTTGTCGCGTGCCTTTGAACCGCGGTAGCCACCTCCGTCCTGCCCGCGGTGTCCGGAGTGGCGTTCCGCCTCGGCCACGGCACCTCGGTCCTCGGCCACCAGGGGCGTCGCCATCCACGAACTGAGTATCATCACCGTCAAGTGGCCAGAGCCACTTCGGGGAGATGGTGCCCGACTACCGGGCCACTATGACCGCCCGCCGGGCCACTCGACCCGGCGGTCAATCCGGCAATGAACAGAGCCCTGGGGGGATTCCGTGCCCGGTCGACGATGGAGGACGCTGCTCATCGGACTCTCGGTCGCCTTCGCCCTGGTGACCATGGGCCCGGCGGAAGTGAGTTCGGCTGGCGGCGCCGTCCCGGCGTCCCCGGCGCCGGCCACCTTCACCGGGCATGGCTCGATCAATCAGGCCTATGTGCTCGGTGCGCCTCCGGGGACGGGCCTCGAACTGATCGACGCCGCCGGGGCGCGGGTGGGTGGAGGAACGGCCGATCGCCTGGGCAGCCTCGTCGTCCGCAACGTGACCGCCGGGCCGGGCTACCGGTTCCGGTCCACCGGTCCGCATCCGACCGCCACCACCGGCTTCCGGGTCCTGTCGACCTCCGACACCCCGCCCGGGTCCCTGTACTCCGGCCAGCAGATGGTGGCCGGCCTCAACTACATCACTATGCGGGACGGGGTGGAGCTGGCGGCCACCGTGCGGCTGCCGCCGGGCAAGACGCTGGCGGACGGGCCGTTCCCCACGGTGATCGAGGAGTCGGGCTACGCCATCGCCGCTCCCCACAGCCTCGTCGATGCCGAGCTCCACCTCAACGGCGAGACGACCTCGGACCCGCTGCTCCCGGACACGGCCACCGCGGTCGGGTCCCTGGTCGCCCCCCTACTGGGCTTTGCCACCGTCAGCCTGCAGATGCGGGGGACCGGCTGCTCGGGCGGGGCCTTCGACCTGTTCGGCCTGCCCACCACCTACGACGGCTACGACGCCGTCCAGACCGTGGCCGCCCAGCCCTGGGTGGCCCACCACAAGGTCGGCATGGTGGGGATCTCGTTCTCCGGCATCTCGCAGATGTTCGTGGCCGGCACCCGGCCGCCCGGATTGGCCGCCATCGCCCCCATGAGCCTCACCGACGACCTGTACTCCACCGGCTTCCCCGGCGGCATGTTCAACAGCGGTTTCGCCGGGAGCTGGCTCGCCCAGCGCATAGCGGACGCCGGGGCCGCCCCGCAGGGAGGCCAGGAGTACGCCCGGATACTGGTCCAACAGGGCGACCGGCAGTGCCTGACCGACCAGGCTCTGCACCTCCAGGTCCAGAACCTGCAGGCCCTGCTGCAGCAGGCCAGCCATCGGGTGCCCTCGCTCTACGACCAGCGGTCCCCCTCGACATGGGCCAAGCGGACCGACGTCCCCGTGTTCGTCTCCGGCGCCTTCCAGGACGAGCAGACCGGGGGGCAGTGGCCGGCCATCATCGGCGCACTGGCCCATGACCCGCACGTGTGGGCGACCGTGGTCAACGGAACCCACGTCGACTCGCTCGGGCCGGGCACCATCTCCCGCTGGATCGAATTCCTCGACCTGTTCGTCGCCGATCAGCTGCCCACCGCCCCTCCCATCCTGCAGACACTGACCACCCAGCTCTACCAGGGCCTGGCGGGCGCCCCCTCGGGCCCGGTCCCCGTCCTCCAGTACACCCATGCGCCGTCGGTCTCCGCCGCCCGGGCCGCCTTCGAACACCAGCCCCGGGTCCGGGTGTTGCTCGACAACGGGGGCGGGAGCGCCGGACCGGGGGCCCTGCAACCGGTGTGGAGCGCGGACTTCGCCTCCTGGCCGCCTCCGTCGGCCAAGGCCGCCGCCTGGCGCCTCGGCCCCGGGGGCACGCTGACTGCGTCCCCGGTGCCGGAATCTTCGGTCGCGTTCCGGCCCGACCCGTCCGCCCGCCCGGCCACCGACCTTTCCCCCCAGGGGAACCCGTGGGCCGCTCTCCCGCCCTACGACTGGGCGCCGGTCACCGGCTCGGACGGCCTGGGCTTCACCTCGCCGCCTCTGGCCCACGACGTGACGGTGATCGGGCCGGCCAGCGTGGATCTGTGGGTGAAGAGCGCGGCGGCCGACACCGACCTCCAGGCCACGGTGTCCGAGGTCCGGCCGGACGGGAAGGAGCTCTTCGTGCAGACCGGGGAGCTCCGGGCCAGCGACCGGGCGCTGGACCCCGCCGCCTCCACCGACACCCACCCGGTGCCCACCTACGCGGCGGCCACGGCCAAGCCCCTGCCCCAGGGTCGCTTCACCGAGGTGCGGATCCCCGTGCTCCCGTTCGGGTACGCCTTCCGGGCCGGGTCGCGGATCCGGGTGGCGATCACCGCCCCCGGAGGGGACCGGCCGGTGTGGCAGTTCGACACCTTCCCGACCGGTGGGACGGTCACCGACACGGTGCGTCTGGGCGGGGAGTCCCCCTCGGCCCTGGTGCTCTCGGTCGTCCCCAAGATCGTCCCGCCTGACCCGCAGCCGGCCTGTCCGTCCCTGCGCGGGCAGCCGTGCCGCAGCTACGTGGCCGCCGCCAATGGCGGCTGACGGCAAGGCTGGTGCCGGGGGAGAGGCGGTGGCAGTGCAGACACCGGCGTGGGCGCCGGCCTCGGTGGGATCGGCCTACCGGCACCGGCCCACCGGTGCCGGCGAGCTGGTCTCGGGCCGGTCATGGGAGCGGCTCCTCGCCTCCCTGGCCCGGGCGGGGTCGGTGCTCCGCTCCGGACGGGCGCCCCAGGAGGAGACCGACCAGGCGGCGGGCTACCGCCACCTGCTCGTCATGCTGGCGCTCGGCATCGACGAAGGACTGCGCGGCTCGGATCCGTACCGGCCCCGGTTCGCCCCGGCCAACGTCGACAACGTCCTCAAATGGGGGATGGACTGCCCCGACGCCGCCTACAGCGGGGCGGCCATCCGCGGCGATGCCACCTACAAGGTGCGCGGCCGGCGCAACACGGTCCGCTATCTGGGCTTCCAGGTCATGGGGGGCATGGCCTCCACCGGCAACGTCGTGGCCGACGACCTCGAGCTCGACGACGACGGGGGCTTCGAGCTGGTGCTCTCGGCCACCGAGCACCCGGGCAACTGGCTGCCACTGGCCGACGGCAGCTCGTCGCTGGTGGTGCGCCAGTTCTTCTACGACTGGAGCGGTGAGACGCCGGCCGAGCTGTCCATCGAGTGCACGGGCCGCCCGCCTCCTGGGGTCGGGGACCAGTTGCGGGCGCCGCTCAACGCGGTCGGGGTGGGCGGCCAGCTCGAAGCGCTGGGCGAGTTCATCGAGGCCAGCCTCGAATTCTGGCTGGGGGTGGAAGAGGCGGGCCGGGCCCAGGGTGTGAACTGCTTCCGGGAGCCGGCCGCCCTCACCGGGATGGGGGCGGCGGCGGAGAACGTGAGCACCTGGGGATCGTGGAGCCTGGAGGACGACCAGTCGCTGGTCATCGAAGTCGTGCTGCCCGAAGCCCTGTACTGGAGCGTCTCCCTGGGCAACTTCTGGTGGGAGACGATCGACTACGCCGGGCGACAGTCGAGCCTCAACGGGCACCAGGCGGTCCTCGACCCCGACGGGGTCTTCCGGGCCGTCGTGGCCCACTCGGATCCGGGGATCGCCAACTGGCTCGACACCGGAGGCAACCATCACGGGGCGATGATCTTCCGGTGGTTGCGGGCCGACCACGCACCGGTCCCCGAGGTCCGGGTGGTCCCCACCGCCGAGCTGCGGTCGGCCCTGCCCCCCGGGGTCCGCGCCATCGACGCCGAAGAACGACACAGGGTGCTGGAAGCCCGCCGGGCGGCCGTGCACCGGCGATTCCCGCGCTGAGGGGGCGACGATGGATCTCGGAATGCAGGACGCAACCGCGGTTGTCACCGGAGGCTCGAAGGGGATGGGGCGGGCCATCGCCGAGCGACTGGCGGCCGAGGGAGCGGAGGTGGCCGTCCTGGCCCGGGGCCGGGAGGCGCTCGACGCCACGGTGGACGCCCTGCGCGGCGCCGGGAGCGCCGGCGCGCTGGGGATGGCGGTCGACGTGACCGACCGGGCGCAGGTCGAAGAGGCCTTCTCCGAGCTGGGCCGGCGATGGGGCTCGCTCAACGTGCTCGTCAACACCCTCGGGCCGGGCGCCGGGCGCTTCGAACAACTGGAGGACGGCGACTGGGACGCCACCTTCGACCTGGGCGTGATGGCCGCGGTGCGCTGCGTCCGGGCGGGACTGCCCCTGTTGCGGCAGGCCCCGTGGGCGAGGATCGTCAATGTGTCGGCCCATTCCACCCAACGGCAGAGCCCGATGATCGTGGCCTACACGGCGGCCAAGGCCGCCCTCACCAGCGTGTCGAAGAACCTGTCCAAGTCCCTGGCCCCCGAGGGGATCCTGGTCAACACGGTCAGCCCGGGCTCGATCGTGACCGCCAGCTTCAGCGAGGGCCTCCGCGACGTCTTCGAGCAGGAGGGGCTCGACGCCACCGACCCCTATGACGTCATGAAATGGATCGAGGAGCACTTCCACCAGCCGGCTGATCTGGGGCGGGCCGGCCTCCCGGAGGAGGTGGCGTCGATCACCGCCTATCTGGCCTCCCGGACCAACGGGTACGTGACCGGAGCCGACATCAACGTCGATGGCGGTTCGGACTTCGTGTGATACCCGATGCCGGGAGGCTGATCGCGGCGGCCGTCGAGGAGACCGGGCTCGACGACTTCGGCGACCCGGGATGGAGGGAGGGGTTGGAACGCCTGGTTGCATCCCTCAACGGGGAGGCGGGCCTGACGCCGCTCGGCGAGCAGATCCTGGGGGGTCGGCTGGCCATGCTGCTGGCCAATCGCCTCCGGGTCCTCGACGTGCTCGACACCAACCCGGAGATCGACGACCAGGAGGTCGAGGGGCCGTTGTTCATCATCGGCCTGCCCCGCACCGGCACCACCGCCCTCAGCAACCTGTTGGCCGCCGATCCCCAGATCCGCTCGGTCCGGCTGTGGGAGTCCTCCGCCCCGGTCCCTCCCCCCGAGAGCCTCAGCGAAGGCACCGATCCGAGGATCGACGAGGCCCGCCGCGGGCTCGACCTGATGTACGAGGCCTTCCCGAAGATGCGATCGCTGCACTTCCAGACGGCCACCGGTCCCACCGAGTGCCAGGACCTGTTGGGGATGGGCTTCCGCACCGAGCACTTCGGCGGCATGGCGCGGGTCCCGAGCTACTCGGAGTGGGCCCTCGACTGCGACATGTCGGGTGCCTACGCATTCCACCGACGGGTCCTCCAGCTCCTCCAGTGGCACTGTCCTCCCCGCTTGTGGCATTTGAAGACGCCGGTGCACATGCTGGCCCTCGACGACCTCCGCACCGTCTATCCGGGGTCGCGATTCATCTGGACCCACCGCGACCCGGCCGCCGTGCTCGGCTCGGTCTGCAGCCTGATCGCCTACACCCGCAGCTGGGCCAGCGACCGCCGGGACGCCGACGAGCTGGGCCGAGCGCAATTGGCCCTGTGGGCCGAGGCCATCCGACGGGCGATGGCGTTCCGCCACCGGCTCGGTGAGAGGTTCTTCGCCGACGTGGGGTTCGACTCGTTGCAGTCCGACCCGGTGGCGGCGGTGGCCGCGGCCTACGGTCAGCTCGGGATCGAGCTCGGCGGCACCGGGCGGAGACGGGTGGAGGACTGGGCGCGGGCCCATCCACCGAGTGAGCACGGGGCCCACGACTTCGCCCTCGCCGACTTCGGGCTCGAGGCCGCCGAGGTGCGGGGCCGCTTCGCCCCCTACCTCGAGCGCTTCACCGGGTCCGGCGGTGGGGCCGCCGCTGAACGGTGAAGCCGTGGAACGCGGCACGTCCGCCGCGTACTCTTCGGGCATGGCTCCGCAGACCCGACGCTCGTCGCCCAAGACCGCCATCCGACTCCGGATCTCGCTGAAGGAGCACATGCCGGCCATCTGGCGGCGGCTGCTGGTCCCCGGCGAGATCAAGCTGTCCAAGCTCCACTCGATCTTTCAGGCCGCCATGGGGTGGGAGGACTACCACCTGCACCTGCTCGAGATCGGCGACCGCACGTACGGACCGCCCGACGACGAATCCGACGGAGAGGAGCTCGACGAGGACTCCGTGGTCTTCTCCGAGCTGGTCGAGGCACCGATGCGCTTCAGCTACAGCTACGACTTCGGCGACGACTGGCTGCACGAGGTGGTGGTGGAGTCGGTCGAGCCGGTCCCCCTCATTCTGAAGTTCGCCACCTGCGTGGACGGCCAGCGGGCGTGCCCTCCCGAGGACTGCGGTGGGGTCGGCGGCTTCGAGCGGCTGGTCGAGGCCCTCCGGAACCCCGACTCCTCGGAGGCGGTCGACTACCGGCAGTGGCTCGGGCGTCCGTTCGACCCCGAGGAGTTCAGCGTGGCCGCCACCAACGCCGCGCTCCAGCGGGTGCGCTGACCGACCGCCGACACCGGGCGCACGCCACCCTGACCGGGTGCGGACGACGGATACCGCCACCCGCAGGCCGCCGGGCTCGGAACTGACGGGCGCCGTGCTGGAACCAGGGGTCACGCCGGGTCGTCGAATGCGGCCCGCCCCTGTCGGGCGTAACGTTGCAGCCTCGAGCGGTCATCGGTGTTCAACAGCTCGACCAGGTCGAACACCGGGTGTCCGGGCCCGCGCATGACGGCCAGGGCCTGGTGCCCGGGCGTCCCCCTGGCCGGCGCATCGGTGGTCAGGAGGACGAGTGGGAGGCCCGCCCCGCCTCCTCGCAGCACGGCGGCCCGGCCGAGCGACTTCCACAGAGCATCCGCCCGCCGAAGGCCGGTCCTGTTGGAGGTGAAGGCACCCGACACGTCGAAGGCCCAGTCGGCGCCGGTCTGGTCGGTGGCCACGAAGCTGAGCGTGAGGCCCAGCCCCCGCTGCCTCACGTCGGCGCGGATGTCGGTGAACCCGCACCATTCCAACAGCGCTCCGGCCAGCTCCTTCGACTGTCTGCCCTCCCGAACCGCCTGGGCATAGAGGTCCTCGGAGTCGACGGCCGGGCGGACGGCGGGGAGCTCGACCCGAAACGGGATGCTGGCGTGGTCGTCCGCCGCTTCCAAGCGCTGGCGCTCCTCGGCGATCCGCTGCTCGGCGGCCACCACGTACTCCCGATCGGTGTCGAATCCGACGAAGTGCCTCCGGGTCTGGAGGGCGGCGATGGCGGCGCTGCCGGAGCCGATGAAAGGATCGAGTACGACGTCGCCCTCGTAGGTGTAGAGCTCGATCAGCCGCCGGGGTAGCTCCACCGGGAACGGGGCGGGGTGCCCGACCTTGGTGGCCCTCTCGGGGGAGATCTCCCACAGATCGGTGGTGGCCTCCATGAACTCGTCGCGGGAGATGGTGGCTGTCGATGGAAGCCCCAGCTCGAGCCGCTGGGAGGGGGAGAGCGCCCGGTCGAACCTTCCCTTGCTGGCGATGACCACCCGCTCGGTGATGTCCCGGAGGACCGGGTTGGCCGGTCGCTGGAACGATCCCCAGGCACAGGAGCCCCCGGCGGCCCTGCCCTTCCACCAGATCACCTCGCCCCGGAGGAGCAGGCCCAGCTCCTGCAGTATCTCGGTCACGTCGCCTGACAGCGACCGATAGGGGCGCCGACCCAGGTTGGCGATGTTCACGGCAATGCGGCCGCCCGGCTCCAGGACCCGCTTGCATTGCCCAAACACATCGCGAAGGAGTTGGAGGTATTCGAAGTAGGTCGCCGGCACGCCGTTGACCCCCAGGCTCTCCTCGTACTGCTTGCCGGCGAAGTACGGGGGAGAGGTGACGACGAGCGCTACCGAGTTGGTGGCCACGCCTTCCATCCGGCGGGCGTCCCGGGCGTAGAGGACGTCGACCTCGGCGGGTGGTGCGACGGTCGAATCGTCCAAGATCTCAGGGGGCACGAAGCGCTCGTAGAAGGCCGATGCGTTGTGACTCTCGCGGCGGCCCGAGCCGAAGTTGGCGGTGGCCGTCGACGCACGCTTCCCGTTCCTCGCCGTCCGGAGCGGAGCGATGCTCATGGCTTCGCCTCCAACCGGAGGGACCGAGTTCGCCGGGCCCGGCCTCCGAGGGACGATTCGGCGGTCGGCAGGCGATCGAGGAACTCGGTCACGGCGCGGGTGACGAGCAGGTTGGCCGATATGTCGCGGTTGGCCGCCGCCTCGTGCAGTCGCCGGTGGACCGACTCGGGTAGTCTCACCGCCGTCGCGATCCGTCGTTCTTCGTAGGTCCGGGGCCTCGCCATGGAATTCACCCTATCCGGGGGGTACGACAGGGACGCGGATTACCGCGCGTAGGTACGCGCGGTAATGCCCGGTGGCCGGTTGGAGGTCGAGAGCCGAGCCGATCCCGACTTCCGGTCGCTATCCCTCGACGGTGACGATCCCTGTCTGGAAGGCGATGACGACAAGCTGTGTGCGGTCCCTGGCTTCGAGCTTGGTGAGGATCCGGCTCACATGGGTCTTGGCGGTGGCCACGCTCATATGGAGGTCGTCTGCGATTTCCGCGTTCGATCTCCCCTTGCCGATGGCCGTGAGCACCTGGCGTTCCCGCTCGGTGAGGGATTCGAGACGTCCGCTCACCGGCGCGAGATCAACCGGACGACTGGCGAACTCGGCGATGAGCCGCTTCGTCACGCTCGGAGCCAGGAGCGAGTCCCCCTGGGCGATGACCCGGATGGCGGCGAGCAGGTCATCGGGCGGCGTGTCCTTGAGCAGGAAGCCGCTGGCTCCGAAGCGGAGCGCGTCGAAGATGTACTCGTCGAGATCGAAGGTGGTCACCATGAGGATCCGGCTGCGGGCGGACCCCGGGGAGCTCACGATCTGCCTGGTCGCCTCGAGCCCGTTCATCTTCGGCATGCGGACGTCCATGAGCACCACGTCAGGGCGAGTGGTTGCGACCACTTCCACTGCTTCGACCCCGTCAGAGGCCTCACCGACCACCTCGAGGTCGGGGGCCGAGTTGACGAGGACCCGGAACCCGGCGCGCACGAGCGCCTGGTCGTCGGCCACGACCACCGTGATGGTCACGCCGGTTCTCGTAGGGGGAGGAGGGCCCGTACCTCGAAACCACCATCGGGGAGGGATCCCGCCGTCAGCGTCCCACCGAAGGTGGCGGCCCGCTCCTTCATGCCGATGATGCCGTGGCGGTCCCGGTGGTCGGTGGGGAGTCCACTGCCATTCACGTCGGGCAGATTGGCCCCGGCTCCGAGAGCCGCGTTGGTCACGCTCACCACCAACTGGTCCGGTCCGTACTCGAGGCACACCCAGGTGTGAGCCGAGCGGGCGTGCTTCACCACGTTGGTCAGTGCCTCCTGGACGATGCGGTAGACGGAGAGCTCGAGGCCCTGTGGAAGAGAGGGCAGGCCACCGGTGAACCGCAGCTCGATGGGCACCCCTGCCCCGCGCACCCTGTCCACCAGGTCGTCGAGGTCGGAAAGGGTGGGTGCCGGGTCGAGCTCGGGCCCCCCCTGATCGCCCCGGCGAAGGACGCCGAGCACCCGGCGCAGTTCGTGCAGCGCGGATCGGCTGGTCTCCTCGATGGCGGCGAGGGCGGCGCGGGCGTCGTCGGGTTGGTTGTCGATGACATGTCGTCCCACGCCTGACTGGATAGCGATGACACTGAGGCTGTGGGCGATCACGTCGTGGAGTTCGCGGGCGATCTCCATCCGCTCTTCGACGACGGCGCGCTCGGCCCGGTCGAGCTCCTGTCGCTGGCGCTCCCTCTCCTGTGTGGCCAGGCCTCTCTGATAGGCCCGTCGGGTGCGGACGCTGTCCCCGACGAACCAGGTGGCTCCGGCCAGGATGATGTCGAAGGTGAAATCACCGTGGAGCGGCCGAAGCAATGCGGCCACGATGAAGCCGGTCAGGAAGAGCCCCTCCACGACAGCCAGCACCATCAGGGACTGCCGCCGGCTGTACTTGAGGATCACCGAGTAGAGGGGGAGCGCCAGGACGGGTGTCGGGGCGAACGATTGGCCGAGCATCGCCGTCACCATCAGCGCTCCCCCGACGCAGACCAGGGCCAGCTCGGGCCACCGCCGTCGGAAGGCGATCGGGATCGTAGCCGTGGCCACGAGAGGCCACAGGATCCATCTCGACACCACCATCGAGTTGGCGGCGTCCGGGCTCAAGAGCAGCGCCACGGTGGCGCCGGAGAAGGAGAGCCCGGCCAGCACCACATCCACCGTCACCCACTGCCGGGCCGAGATCCGCTCGAGGAACGGCGGCCGGGGCAGATCGCCCACATCCGTCGCTCCATCCATATTTGCGACGCTAGCGATGTCGGGGTCCGGTTGCGTCCCTCCTCAGACCATTTCCGGCTACATCCTGCGATGGAGGAGCCGGGCTCAGGGAGCTCGGCCCCTACACCTTGCGACCGACCGCGAAATAGCCGCTGGCCCGATGCTTCTGTTGTGTTCCCCCTTCATCATGGACCTACCGAGATGCGCAGGCCGGTGAGCCCGCCGACGGGTGCACGACGACAAGGAGACCAGATTGTGATCGAAGTCAAAGGTGTCACGAAGCGGTACAAGGACACGGTGGCCGTCGATGACCTGTCCTTCGAGGTGAAGCCGGGGCAGGTCACCGGATTCCTCGGGCCCAACGGGTCGGGCAAGTCCACCACCATGCGAATGATCATGGGCCTGGATGCGCCGGATGCGGGGTCGGCCACGGTGAACGGACGAACCTACGGCAATCTCCCGATCCCCCTCCGGGAGGTCGGGGCCCTCCTCGAGGCCAAAGCCATCCACCCCGGTCGAAGTGCCTTCAACCACCTGTGGTATCTGGCCCAGTCCAACGACATCCCCCGCTCCCGCATCGACGCAGTGCTCGAGATGGTGGGGCTCAGCGACGTCGCCAACAAGCGCGTCGGCAAGTTCTCCCTGGGCATGGGGCAGCGGTTGGGCATCGCCGCCGCCTTGCTCGGTGATCCGGAGGTGCTCCTCTTCGATGAGCCGATCAATGGCCTCGACCCCGAAGGCATCCTCTGGGTCCGCAATCTACTCAAGGGCCTGGCTGCGGAGGGGCGGACCGTCTTCGTATCGAGCCACCTGATGAGCGAGATGGCACTCACAGCCGATCATCTGGTGGTCATCGGACGCGGACACCTGATCTCCACCTCCACCGTCCCCGAGTTCATCGCCCAGAGCACTTCGCAGTTCGTCCGGGTCCGGTCTCCTCGATCCGGCGAGCTGGCCCGCCTGCTCATGGCCGAAGAGGTCCTGGTCACCAGCGAGGACGACGGGGCCCTCTCCGTCAGCGGGATGTCCGCCGTCGACATCGGCGAACTGGCCGGATCATCCGGCATCTACCTGCACGAGCTCTCCCCGCAGATGGCCTCGCTCGAGGATGCCTTCATGGAGCTCACCCGGGACAGCGTCGAGTACCGCGGGGTGAGCGATCCCGATCGAGTCAGCCCCGTTCCCCAGACCCTCAACTCAGGAAAGTAGAAGGCTCATGACTGTTGCGATTCCCACTGCGGCCGTTCCCTCCCCAGCCACTCCCGTCGACCGACATCTTCGGCTCCCCAGCGTGCTCAGGTCCGAATGGATCAAGATGCGGACGGTTCGATCCACCATGTGGACCCTCGTGGCCACGGCGGTCATCACCATTGGCGTGGCCGTCCTGGCCACGGTCACCATCTCCGGCCACTGGCCCACGATGTCCCTCGGGGATCGGCTGGCGTTCGATCCCACCAGCCTCAGCCTCACGGGGCTGCTCTTCAGCCAACTGGTGATCGGGGTGCTGGGCGTGTTGGTGATGAGTGCGGAATACGGCACCGGGACCATCAGGTCCACCTTGGCGGCCGTCCCCAATCGTCCCCTGGTCCTGGCCACGAAATCGGCCGTCTTCGCGGCCATCGCCCTGGTGGTGGGGGAGGTGCTCTCGTTCATCGCCTTCCTGGTCGGCCAGGCGCTGCTCCGGAGCCCGGCTCCCCACGCAACCCTCTCGCAACCCGGTGTCCTTCGAGCCGTAGTGGGCGGGGGCCTCATGATCGCCGTCCTCGGACTCTTCGCCCTGGGCCTGGCCACGATCATCCGCCACACCGCCGGCGCCATCACCGCCTTCGTCGGCACCCTGCTGGTGCTCCCCCTCGTGGTTCAGGCGTTGCCCTCATCGATCAGCAATCCCATCGGCAAGTTCCTGCCACTCGACATCAGCAACACGATGACCTCGGTGCGGCATGCCGTCGACCAGTCGCCGGCGCTCAGCCCATGGGTCGGATTCGCGGTTGTCTGCGCCTACGCCATCGGCGCTCTGGTCGTCGGCGGAGTGCTCATGGCCCGGCGAGACGCCTGACGGCCTGCGCCAGCGTCCACTCCATCTAGCCGGCGCGGCCGCCGACCTGGGTGAGCACCGCTTGCACATCACCGAGGTGGTGGGCGGTCTCGTGGACCGTGTGTCGCCCCAGCCAGGCGACATCGCGTTCGGTGGCGCGGGGAAAGCTGTAGATGCACCGCCGCCCGAGCTGCTCGGGGGAAAGACCTCCGAAGACCTTCGCCATCAGGTTGGCTGCCATGGCCAGCTCATCCACCAACTCGGCGACGGACTCCCGCTGGTACCCGACCAGCGAGACCCGCTCGTCCCGGTACATCGGCGGGTAGGAGGGGGTGTCCTCCACCAGGGCCAGCACCACCCGGTCCCTCTGGATGAGGAGGACATCCCGTACGTGACAGGTGTACTCGAGGGCCGACCAGACCTCAGGAGTCGGCCTGGTCCTGACGAGGTCGGCCGGCTGCGCCCGCAGAAGCAGTTCACCGTAACGCTCGGCGTGCGCCCGCAGGGTGCCCGGAACCTCGCCGGTGGCGAGTGCTTCGTAGCCGAACCCACACTGGTCACAGCGGTCCACAGCCAACAGCCTGCCCCACGTGGCCGGCGTGGGCTCGTTGCCCTATTGCAAGGCTCAGGCGGGGATGTCGGTGGGTCCCTGGCATTGCAGGTACCATAGGTGGTACCATACTCCTGTGAACAAGACGACCGTGTACCTGCCGGATGAGCTCAAGCAGTCCCTCCGACGGCTGGCTGCCACATCCGGGCGCTCGGAGGCCGACCTCATCCGCGAGGCTGTCGCCGCCCGGGTCAGCTCATCCGGTCGACCGCGGCCCGAGGGTCGGCTCTTCCGGAGTGGAGATCCCTCGTTGGCCGAGCAGGTCGATGAGGCGCTCGACGGATTCGGCGATCGCTGAACCGTGCTCGTCTGCGATACGAGCGGCCTCCTCGCCTACTTCGATTCGAGCGACGCACATTGCGCCCGTGTGAGCGCGGTCATCGACGCCGATCCGGGCCCCTTCGTGGTGTCGCCATACGTTGTCGCCGAGCTCGACTACCTGCTGGCGACTCGTCGAGGGGTGCACGCCGAACTGGCAGTCCTGACCGAGCTGTCCGGCGGTGCCTGGGAGCTACCCTCCATCGATCCTTCCGACCTTCGAGACGCGTCCGCGGTCATCGAGCGGTACCAGGATCAGGAGATCGGCCTGGCGGATGCATCGTTGGTGCTCCTGGCCGACCGTTACCGGACGGATCGAATCCTGACCCTGGATCATCGGCACTTCCGAGTGGTCCGTACCGCGGCGGGAACCCCGTTCGACCTGCTGCCCGGAGCATCCTGACCCTGAAGAGCCACTCAGGGCCCGCCGGTCGTGGCTGGATGTAGTCGGCTCTGACCTCCGCCATGGCCGAATTCGCCGGGCTGGTCATCTCGATGGCAAAGAGGGGAGGGCGCTGCCAGACTGGCGGCCGATGGCCTTCCTCGCGGTTCACTGGGCGTCGACCTCCCTCAACTGGGTGACGATCTCTTCGTTGGCCACGGCGGCCGGCACGCTCGTGCTGGCTGTCGCCACGTTCTCCGCGGTGCGATCGTCCAACCGGTCGGCACGGATAGCGGAGGTGGCGCTGCAGGAACAACGACGACCTCTCCTGGCTTCGTCCCGCCTGGAGGATCCCGAGCAGAAGATCATGTTCCTCGAGGGGAATTGGGTGAACGCCTCAGGTGGGCGTGGCGTGGTCGAGCACGCCGACGGAATCGTGTACCTGGCCATCAGCCTGAGAAACGTCGGCAGCGGAATCGCAGTCTGTCAGGGCTGGGTCGTCAGACCAGGGTCCTCTCCGGCCTTCCCCTCCCACGCCCCGCTGGAGGAGTTCCACCTCCAGTCGCGGGACCTGTACGTCCCGGCCGGTGACATCGGCATGTGGCAGGGAGCGCTCCGCAACCCGGACGATCCGGTGCGGGTGGGGGTCGTCGACGCACTCGAGAGGGGTGAACCGATCACGGTGGAGCTGCTCTATTCCGACCAGGTCGGCCGCCAGCGGACGATCTCCCGGTTCGGCCTGACCCCCGCCAGCGACTCATGGCTGGCGGCCCTGAGCCGCCACTGGTATCTCGACTGGGACGGCCCCCGCCCCGAGAGCCTCTGGCTGGCGGCGGCCGAGGCGGTCCAACGCGATCATCAGGCCGCCCTCGACAGGCGGGCAGAGACCGAAGGCCGGTCCGTGACCGACACCGATGGTCCCGTGGAAACCGATGGCGTCCGCTTCGGGACCCAGGAGGCCGATAGGACCGGGCCCTAGGCCTGCGGCCGCAGCACAGCAGGCTTCTGACGAACCGGAGAGGGATGATCCATGGCACCGAAGAATCTTCCGGGCGGGACGTTCGCCATGGCCGACGATGTAACCGTCACCCGCATGGGCTACGGCGCCATGCAGTTGGCCGGGCCCGGCGTCTTCGGGCCGCCCCGGGACCGAGATGCGGCGATCGCCGTGCTTCGCGAGGCGATAGAGCTGGGAATCACCCATATCGACACCAGCGACTTCTACGGCCCACACGTCACCAACCAGATCATCAAGGAGGCACTACACCCCTACCCCGACTCCCTCCACATCGTTACCAAGGTCGGCGCCCGTCGCGATGCCGAAGGCGGCTGGCCCGAGGCGCGCTCAGCGGACGAGCTGCGCCAAGCAGTGCACGAGAACCTGGACAATCTCGGCCTCGACGTTCTCGATGTCGTCAACCTGCGGGTTGGGGAGTTCGTCCGCCCGGCCCCTGGCTCGATCGCCGAACCGTTCACCGTCCTCGCACAGCTGCAACAGGAGGGGTTGATCAAACACCTCGGTCTCAGCACCGTCTCCGCCGAGCAGATAGCCGAGGCGCAGTCCATCGCTCCGATCGTGTGCGTACAGAACTTCTACAACGTCGCCGACCGGGTTGACGATGACTTGATCGACTCCCTGGCCGAACGGAACATCGCCCACGTGCCTTACTTCCCGCTCGGTGGGTTCTCCCCTCTGCAGTCCGACACACTCGACTCGGTCGCCACCCGTCTGGATGCCAAACCGATGGCCGTCGCGCTGGCCTGGCTGCTACAGCGTTCACCGAATGTTCTGCTCATCCCCGGCACATCGTCGGTCGAGCATTTGCGCGACAACGTCGCCGCTGCGGTGCTGAGGCTCTCCGAGGCCGATGTGACCGAGCTGAACGGCCTCAGCTCTTGAGGGTGGGAGGACACCGGGAGCTCGGAGTGCCTGCCGACGCAGTCAGGCCTCGAATGGAAACCCGTCGAACGCCTTGTAGCGAGCCAGGCGTCCTCCCTGGGTATCGAGGATCTCGGCGTCAGCTGGGAAGGTGACGCCTCGGGGCTCGAAGAAGAGGACGATCCCGTTCTCCACGGCGTCCTCCATGACCAGGCCATCGGCGAAGGTCAGGCGGACCGTCCGGACCTGATCCGACCCCATCCCCTCGACATCCCCGCCTGCGGCAAAGCCGTGGGGGCCGGATCCTGCGGTGAAGTTGACCCAGGGCTTCGGTCGGCGGGAAGGTCCTCCTCCCCGTCCCCCTCCGCCGAGCGGTGCAATGGTCCAAGACCCGTCGGGCTCTTGCCAGGTCCGAATGACCAGGACCTCGGCGAGACCTCTGTGGCTGGTGAAGCTCACGCTGTGCATATGACAGGTCGGCAGCACCCGGGTCCGTTCGAAGACGATCGTCGAGGGATCGGCACCGGGACCACCACCGGCGACAGTCGAGGAGGTCCATCCGGTGGCGCCGGTCTGACTCACACTCGTGGTCACGCCAGGCTCCTTGACCAGGTGGGCCACGATGGCCTTCTGCTCCTCGGCCTCGGACAACATCGCTACCTCCCTCTCACTCGCACACGATGAAGATGATGCCAGCCTCGGGGCCGGGCCGCGGTCGGGGAGGGTGGCCATGCCCATTCCGAGGGACCGGCGGACCCGGCCATTGCTGTTCTGCCGTCCAGTCGGTCAACGGCTCACAGGTCCCAAGCCCCGCCCCGGCCGTTGAACTCGAACGAGGCCCGCAATGCGGATTCGTCCTGCTGGCTGAATCGACGAAACGTGTCGGCGCCACGGTCCCGCACATACACCGGATCGCCGCCTACGAGATCCGAACGGAACTTCTCATGGACCAGCGTGCGGGTCAGAACCTTGTTGGTCAGCGTGCTGGGTAGCGTCTCGCAGAGGCGGAGGAACCGGGGTTGCCACTTCGGGCTGAGACCTGGCTGGCTGTCCAGCCACGACGCGAATGACGGGCCGTCCAAGGCGAGACCTTCCCTCAGGACCAGGGCGACCATGACCTGGTCGCCCGCGTCGGGGTCGGGCACACCGAAGACCGACGCCAAGATGACATCCGGATGGCGACAGATGATTGCCTCGATAGGCCCTGCCGGGAAGTTCTCGCCGTCGACGCGCAGCCAGTCGGACGTTCGCCCGGCGAAGTAGACCCAACCGTCGTCGTCGACATAGCCCAGGTCGCCGCTCCAGTACCAGCCGCGTCGCGTGGTGCGGTGCATGGCCTCCTCGTTGCGGTAGTAGCCCTCGAACGGGCCCACGCCGAGGGTGTTGACCATCTCGCCCACGCATTGGTCGGCATTGACCAGCCCGCCCTCGCGGTCGAATCGCGCGCGCGGGACCTCGCGACCGTCTTCGTCGACGACCAGGATCCCCTGGCGTAGGCGCCCGATCGAGCTGCGGGGACGGACACCTGTTCGGTCCAGGGCGATGGCACCTTCCGTCGACCCGAAGACATCGATGATCCTCAGACCGAAGCGAGTGGCGGCGGCTTCCACGACGTGCGGTGATCCCTCGTTCCCGAAGGCGATTCGCAAGGGGTTGTCGGCGTCGTCGGCGCACTCGGGCGTGGCCAATATGTAGGCGAGCACCTTGCCGGTGTAGTTGAACCAAGTGGCACCGTAGTGCCGCACATCGGTGAGAAACCCAGAAGCGCTGAAGCGGCGGGCCAGGGAAAGGGAGGCGCCGGCAACCAGCGCCGGAGCGAGGCCGGACATCATGGAATTGGCGTGGAACAAGGGCATCGCCGCATACCCCACGTCCTCGGGGCCGAGGTCGAGCATCAGGGCCATCCGTTTGCCGGTAGTGAGCAGCCGGCGTTGCGTACAGCGCACGGCCTTGGGTGCGGCCGATGTCCCGGACGTGAACAGAAGCGCCCACAGGGCGTCGACATCTCCTTCCGTCGTAGTGGCATGATCCGATGTCCCGGCGCCGTGCTCGGCCCAGGCCGTCTCCAGTGCCGGATCGAGCCTCTCGCCACCGGCCGGCGGATCGTCACGGTCGGCGAAGCGGTCAGAGACGAGGATGCCACCCGGCAGGTCAACCTCCGCGACGGCCGCGTCGAGCTTCGCCTGGTGGCGGGGCTCGGTGATGACCAGCTGCAGATCGGTGTGCGAGATGTCGCGGGCGAGGCTCTGGCCGCGCCTGGTGTGGTTGAGCCCGGCCACGGCCACCCCTGCCAACCCGGCGCCACACAAGGCGAAGACATAGTCGGGCGTGTTGTCCAGCAGGAGGCCGACGTGGGGCGGACGACGGGGATCGAGCCGGCCGCGGTACAGGGCGGCGAATCGCTCCGCTTCGGCGAGGAGGCCCCGGTGAGTCCAGATTTGGTCTCCGAAGCGGAGGGCCGGACGATCGGCGTAGCGCTCGTCGACGCCGTTGCGCCTGAGGAGGGATGCCGCATTCGCCGCGGGGAGAGGCACCTCGACCAGGGGCGGAGCGAAGGCTGCGGGCGTTTCGCCGGACATGGCCAAGGCATCGGTGCTTCGTTCCACCCTGCCTATCCGGTCCCGGCCCAGCCACCTATCACCATGACGACCAGCAAAGACCCTTCACAATCTCTCCAGAATCGTGCCAGTGGCGAGTCCGCCACCGCAGCACATCGATACGAGGGACAGGTTGGCGTCCCGGAGCTCGAGCTCGTGCAATGCCGTAGTGATGAGCCGACTACCGCTTGCCCCGACAGGGTGTCCCAACGCCATGGCCCCGCCGTTGACGTTCACCCTGTCCCAGTCGACGCCGTGAATCCTCTGCCACGAGCACACGACGGAGGCGAATGCCTCGTTGACCTCGAAGATGTCGATGTCCCCGATGGTCATGCCCGCCTTGGCCAGGACCTTGGCCGTGGCCGCTATGGGTCCGTCGAGCTGGTAGTACGGGTCCGAGCCCACCAAGACCTGGGCGACGAGGCGAGCTCGTGGCCGGAGGCCGGACGCCTTCGCCTTGGCGGCTGACATCCAGAGGACGGCGGCGGCACCGTCGGAGATCTGTGAGGAGGTGGCGGCGGTGTGGATGCCGTCGGTCAGCACCGGTTGCAGTGCGGCCAGCCCTTCCGCCGTCGTCTCCCGGAGGCCCTGGTCCCGGTCGACCACCTGGACCTCCCCGGTGGCGCCGTCGGGGCCCAGGACCGGTGCTTCCACCGCGAACACCTCTCGATCGAAGCGACCCTCGGCCCAGGCTTGGGCCGCCTTGCGCTGCGACGCCAGCCCGAGGGCATCGGCGTCGGACCGCGAGATCGAGTACTTCTCGGCGATGCGCTCGGCTGCCTTGAACTGGTCGGGCATGTCGCACGGGAAGTCGGGCGGAAACGGGCGGCCCGGGCCGTTGACCACGTTCGCTCCGAGACCCACCCGACTCATCGCTTCGACACCGCAAGCGATGGCGACATCCACGGCACCGGAGGAGATGGCGTTGGTGGCGAGATGATTGGCCTGTTGGGACGAACCGCACTGGCAGTCGATGGTGGTGGCTGCGACCTCGTAGGGCAGACCCTGGTTGAGCCAGGCCGTGCGCGTGATGTTGAAGGCCTGCTCCCCCGTCTGCGTGACACACCCCCCGAAGATCTGCTCGACCTCCGAGGGATCGAAGCCGGTCCGCTTGATCAACTCGACTTGAGCGGCTCCGAGCAACTGGGCGGCGTGCAGACCAGCCAGCGTCCCGTTGCGTTTCCCGAGTGGGGTCCGTACTGCCTCGACGACCACCGGCTGCGTCACGTTCCCACCCTTCAGCGTCTGCTTCCCCGAGCAGGAGTCCGAAGTATAGAACCCTGCGTCAGATCACGCCCTGGGTGGCGAACCGCTGGTGGGTCCGTACCCTTCCCAGCCACCGTCGAGCGCCGACCCGGACGGGTCTGATCCCTTCAGTTGCCCGGCGACCCGACCCGACCATCGAGCGATCGGCGCTGGTCTTGTGCGCTCCCTCGGAAGAGCTCCGTCGGAAGAGCTCCGTCGGTTGCCCTCACGCCGTAGCATGGCGGAACCGGGCTTGTGAGTCGCATCGCGGGCATTGCGGTACATCGAAGGCGGCAGGGGAGCGCCGACAAGCCGGAGGCGCTCTCCGGGCAGCCCTATCAACGACATGGACCTAGACAGCGTTTTGATCGGCGAGGACGATGTCATCCCGCGGGCTCGGTACACGAGTGCCGAGTTCGCTGCGCTGGAATTCGACCGCCTGTGGTCTCGCGTCTGGCAGGTGGCCTGCCGAGAGGAAGACATCGCCGAGGTGGGTGAGTTCTGCGAGTACCTGATCGGCGACCAGTCGTTGCTTGTCGTCCGATCCGGTCCGGAAACCGTCCGAGCCTTCCACAACACGTGCCTGCACCGAGGCACTCGTCTCGCTGAGGGGACCGGTCGCTTCCACGACGGCTGCATCCGGTGTCGGTATCATGCCTGGCGCTACGACCTCGACGGGAGGTTGGTCGAGGTCGTCGACCCGGACGAGTTCGATCCAATGCCGGCAGATGTGGGACTTGGGGCGGTGCAGGTCGACCGGTGGGGCGGCTTCGTCTGGGTCTGTCTCGATCCCGACGTACCACCCCTGCTCGAATACCTCGACCCCCTGCCGTCGCTTCTGGCCCCGTACCACCTTCAACGGCTCCGCATTCGCACCTACCTGTCGACCGTTCTCCCGGCCAACTGGAAGGTCGCCGTCGACGCCTTCAACGAGGGTTACCACGTGCAAGGCACACACCCACAACTCCTGCCATGGACCGATGACGTCAGCCTCGACTATCAACCACTGGGCATCCACTCCCACTACGGCCGGTTGCAGGACTCGCGCCGCCAACTGCGCCCCAGTCCACGCTTAGGACTCTCCGAGGGCCAGTACGACGAGGGAGAGATCCTGGAGGCCTTCATCCGGGGCTTGGGCGGCCTCTTCTACGAGGATGAACGCACCCTGGTGGAGGAGATCCGTGCCATGCCCCTGGATGGGGCGACCATGCTCAGCCGCTATCAAAAGGGTCGGCGCGCCCTGCTGGCCGCCCGGGGCGTGGCGGTGGAGGAGTTTGCCGATGACCAGCTGACCAGTGCCGACGACGTCTACTTCTTCCCCAACATGGTCGGGCCGATCTACCCGGGAATCGCCATCATCTTCCGCGTTCGGCCCAACGGCGTCGATCCGGACAGCTGTATCAAGGACACGTGGTTCCTGGAATGGCCGCGAGAGGGAGACCCTCCGAAGCGAGCCAAGCGACGCTTCTTCCCTGACTGGAGCGAACGCGACTGGGGGGAGATCACCAACCAGGACTACGCCAACATGGAACACGTGCAGATCGGGATGAGGTCGCGCGGAGGGCCCGGCTTGCGGCTCAACCGTCGCCAGGAGGCAAACATCTTGCACATGCACCGAGTGATCGATCGATACCTGACGCGGGAGTGATGGAACGAGTTGGAGTTCACGGCGCTGGAGATCGGACTCGGGACGGGGATCATCGACCCGTAGGGGCCGCCGGAACGGGTAGGGCTGCTCAGAGCGTGCGGTACAACCCGCCGTCGACGGGCACCTGGGCACCGTTGACGTAGCTGGCGGCGTCGCTGGCCAAGAAGATGCAGACGCCGACCATGTCCTCGGGCCGCCCGAGGCGCTTCATCGGATTCGTCTCGGCGATGCGCGCCTTCATTTCGGGCGGCCAGGCCCTGGTCAGGTCGGTGTCGCAGGCACTGGGCAACACCAGGTTGGCCCGCACCCTCGGTGCCCACGCGCCGGCGAGGCCTAGGGTCAGCGCGTTGAGGGCGGCCTTCGCCATGGCGTAGGGCAGGTCGTCGGCGGTGGGGCGCAGCGATCCGACGGTCGAGACATTGATGATCGAGCCGCCGTCATCGTGCGCCATCCGCGTTCCAATCAGGGCGCTCAGGCGGAACGGCCCCCTGGCGTTGATGGCGTGGACCTTGTCGTACAGATCCTCGCTCACGGTGGTCAGGCCGTCATAGGCGGGCGACATGCCGGCGTTGTTCACCAGCACGTCACAGCGCCCGAACTGCTCATACACAGCGTCGACGAGCCGGTCGCAATCCTCCCATCGACCGACATGGCAGCCTACGGGGAGCGCGCGCCGACCCGTGGCCGCCTCGATCTCACGCGCCGCCGCCTCGCAGTTGTCCAGTTTGCGGCTGGCGACCACGATGTCAGCCCCGGCCACCGCAAGACCTTCGGCCACCGCCCGCCCGATGCCGCGGCTGCCCCCGGTGACCAGGGCAACCTTGCCGCTGAGGTCGAAGAGTGCCTCAGATGTCTTCATTTTGTGCTCCTGTCTCGGGCCCGGACAAAACGCGGGTCGCCGTGCAGAGTCGGAGGGACCCCGCAGAACCGATCGGCCGGCACCGCCATCGCCGGGCCGCTCGAGGGGGAGCGGTCTGGAGGCGACCACATCGCCTTCGATCCGCTCGGATACCTGTTTGCCGTTTGTCTCACTGGCGAGATCCTGGTCCAATCCCCTATTCGAGTCCGAAGGAGCAGCCTCGCACCGCCTGAGCCTCGACGCCATCGCAGAGGATCGTCTCCTCGGATGCCTCCGTGCAAGGCACGAGACTGCGCCGAATCATCCGCTCAACGATCGGCGTGCGCCCAGGGATGTGGGCTCCGGGTCACCTCGCAGACCGACATTTCCGGTGAGAATCGACAGTGGTGATGCGCTCGCGGCATGGGCCGGGCCGGCGGGGCGGAGAGTGACACGGCGACCACGGCCCGTGTGAAGTCCGTGGGATTCTTCAGTTCACGCGTGCGCATTCGCGTGAACGCGTGGTGAACTCAGGGTCATCGCCTGCGACAAGTAGGCCGAAACGAGGGGCTAAATGCGTTCACTATCGAATCATCGACGTCGTCTGCTGTCATCGTTGGTCTTGGGAACGATCGCCCTGGTGCCCGTGAGTCTTCTCGGCCCAGCCGAGGCGGCCGGTGCGGCGCCCACCGGGCCCCTGGCGGTGACGCCCTACAGCGGATTCAACGCGTTGCTGACCCGAGCGCCCTATGTCACCGACCTGACCCAGACCAGCGCGTACATCAACTGGGCCACCACCTCGAGCACGCCCGGTTCGGTGCAGGTGGCCCCCATGGGAGCCGGAGGCTGCCCCTCGTCGGTGTTGACCTGGTCCGCCGCCGCGGCCCCCGTCGCCGTCCCGAAGGTCACCCCGTACCAGGTGGCAGGCTCGACGTCGACCACGACATCGTGGCGGTTCCTGGTGACCGACGGGGCAGGGGTCACCACGCCCGAGTTCCAGGCGTCGGTCGACGTGACCGGGCTCACCCCCGGGACCAGTTACTGCTACTCCGTCTTCTCGACCGATGCCGCCGGCGCCGTCAACCTGCTTCCGGCCTCGCAACCCGACCAGACCTTCACCACGCTGTACCCGCCCAACAACTCGTCGACCGCCCCGGTCAAATTCGACGTCATCGATGACACCGGGGAGAACTACTACTCGACCGTCACCGCCGGCGGCGCCGACACTCCGTTCCCCAACGGTGTCAATCCCGACCAGGCCTCTCTGTACCACCAGATCGGCACGTCCGGCGCCCAGTTCCTCGTCGACGCCGGGGACACCGCCTACAACTCGGGGACCCAGTCGAACTTCGGCGACCTCCAGCACACGGGAACCCTGCCCGAGGTGAGCAACATCTTCGGCCCGTCCTACTACCCGCAGACCGGCGGGATCCCGATCTTCGCAACCATGGGCGACCACAACCAGAACAACACGTCGCTGAAGGTGTGGCCCACGCCAACCACCGCGGCCAACTCGGGCGGCGCTTACGACTTCAACAGCTACACGGGGTCGGTCGACAACATCAGCGGGTCGGTCCCCGACGCCTGGTACGCCTTCTCCACAGGAAACGTCCGCGTCTACGTGATCGAGGGAGCCTGGCCCGAGGGGAGCACGGGACGCCTCGGGAACACCACGGGTGCGCTCTGCGGATCGAACGCCGCCAACTGCCAGCCCTACCAGGCCGACGCCGACGAGCACTGGCAAACCTCGTCGCCCGAGTACCAGTGGCTGGCCAACGATCTCGCCGCCCACCCGGGCGGGATCAAGTTCTCCGTGTTCCAGTTCCCGATGCGATCCGACGTCAACCCGCAGCCCTCTGATCCCTACACCCAGAACAGCTCGGCCAACCCGAACGCTTCGACCAGCCTGGAGGCCCTGCTGTCCAAGTACCGGGTCGACATGACCTTCTCGGGTCATGCCCACGCCTACCAGCGTTTCATTCCCAAGCAGCGCGGCCAGATCGTCAGCTACGACGTGGGCACCGGCGGTGGCATTCTCGAGCCCGTCGACCCCAACGGCGGGCCGATCTGCCAGCCGCTCCAGCAGGAGGCGTCGGTCTACGCCATCGGATGGAGCCCGACCTCGAACACCGGAACCTACTGCGGAGCAGTGAGCGGCTTCGGGGGCGGCTTCGGTGGTCGCGGGGGCTTCGGTGGAGGCGGATCTGGCAGCAGTTGCACAGACGGCGGGTTCGGCGGCTTCGGCGGCGGCTTCGGCGGCGCTTCGAGTTGCACCCCGACCTCCGAGTCCCAGGTCTACAGCTTCCTCGAGGTGAGTGTCTCGGGCACATCGATCACGGTGACGCCCAAGAACGCGGCCGGGCAGTCGTTCGACGTCCAGACCTACTCGTTCCCGTCGCAGCCCGACACCACACCGCCGAGCGTTCCGGGCGGCGTCACGGCCGCCGCCACGGCGCCGAACGCCGTCCAGGTGAGCTGGTCGCCGTCGTCCGACAACGTCGGCGTCATCGGCTACGACATCTACCGCAGCGGGACCTACCTGGCCACGGTCGATAGCTCGACCACGACCTACACCGACACGCCGGTGACACCGTCGACCGCCTACCAGTACACCGTGGACGCCTTCGACGGCTCGGGCAACATCTCCCAGCAGAGTTCGCCCCCGGCACCGGTGACCACGCCGGCCCCGCCCACCACCCCCACGCTCATCCAGACCGCGGGGTCGGGCTCGGCCACGGTGACCCTCCAGACACCGTCGGCCGCCGCTGACCTGCTCACCTTGTCGGCGAGCCTCGGGACGGGGAGCGGCAACCACATCACCTCGGTGACCGACTCGGCCGGCAACACCTGGAAGCTCATCGGCTCCTCCTACCAGTCGGGCCACAACTCCGAGGGTGAGTTGTGGTACTCGGCCGGCGCCGCCCCGGTGACGAGCGTGACGGTCACGACCAAGACCACGTCGGTGGCCCTCGAGCTGCAGGAATTCTCCGGAGTGGCGGCCACCGCTCCCCTCGACCGGGCGTCGGTGACCTCGGGTTCGGGGACCGCGGCGATGACGGGCTCGATCGTCCCGGCCGCCTCCGGCGAGCTCGCCGTGGGCTTCGTGGCCGGGCACGGGAGCCTCCAGACCGTCACCCCGACTCCGGGCTACGCGACGGCACCCCAGGTGGCCAGCGGCAACTCGGTCACCCTGGTCAACGGATACCAGATCCTCGGCGCCCCGACGAGCGAGACCTTCGGGGGGACCTCCGCGGCGTCGATGTACTGGGCGGCCGGACTCGCCTTCTTCGCACCGGCCGTCGCCCAGCAATCGGCAGACATCACGCCGCCGAGCGTTCCGGGCGGCGTCACGGCCAGCGCCACGGCGCCGAACGCCGTCCAGGTGAGCTGGTCGCCGTCGTCCGACAACGTCAGCGTGATCGGCTACGACATCTACCGCAACGGGACCTACCTGACCACGGTCAACGGCTCGACCACGACCTACGCCGACACGCCGGTCACACCGTCGACCACCTACCAGTACACGGTGGACGCCTTCGACGGATCGGGCAACATCTCCCAGCAGAGCTCGCCCCCGGCCCCGGTGACCACACCGGCTCCGCCCACCACCCCCACGCTCATCCAGAGCGCGGGGTCGGGCTCGGCCACGGTGACCCTCCAGACCCCGTCGGCCTCCGGTGACCTGCTGGTGCTGTCCGCCAGCCTCGGGACGGGGAGCGGCAACCACATCACCTCGGTGACCGACTCGGCCGGCAACACCTGGAAGCTCATCGGCTCCTCGTACCAGACGGGCCACAACTCCGAGGGTGAGCTGTGGTATTCGGCGGGCGCTGCACCGGTGACGAGCGTGACGGTGACCACCAAGACCGCCTCGGTGGCCCTCGAGGTCCAGGAGTTCTCGGGCGTGGCGGCCACCGCTCCCCTCGATCCGTCGTCGTCGGTGACCTCGGGGACGGGGACCACGGCGGCCACCGGCTCGATCGTCCCGGCCGCCCCCGGCGAGCTCGCCGTGGGCTTCGTGGCCGGGCACGGCAGTTCCCAGGCCATCACCGCGACTCCGGGCTACACGACGGCGCCCCAGGTGGCCAGCGGCAACTCGGCCACCCTGGTCAGCGGATACCAGCTCCTCGGCGCCCCGGCGACCGAGACCTTCGGGGGGACCTCCTCGGCGTCGATGTACTGGGCGGCCGGACTCGCCTTCTTCGCACCGGCATCCTGACTCCGCGGGCCGGGGGGCGGACTTCGCTCCCGGCCCGGGGTGGGGGACGCCGCTCAGATCACCGGCGCTAGCGAGGCGATCACCTGCAGGCGGCGCGACCGACGCGGTCCGGCCGGCGGTGCGAGTCCGGATCTCGGTCGGCCAGGTGGACGGTCGCAGGAGTGGGGGTGTGGATGGAACAGCCTCTCAGCTGATCGGCAATGTGTGCTTCGTCAGGGCGGGATTCACTCGGCCGGTCGGTGGCGAGCCATGCGCAGCGCGTCCGATGCGGTGAGCACCTCGAGTGTGTCCAATCGCAGGTCTGCTGCCGCAAGATCGAGGTTGGCCGTGAGTCCGTGCGGGACGGCGATGGTGAAGAGACCGGCCGACACGGCGGCGGCGAGTCCGTGTGGCGAGTCCTCAACGGCAACTGAGTGGCAGGGATCGGCGTCAAGCACATCACATGCTTCGCGGTACGACATGGGATCGGGTTTGACTGGGATAGATCCGCCGGCGCAGACAACGCACGAGAATAGATTGCGGAGTCCAAGTCGCATCAGATGACGATTCACCCAGTCCGACGGGGACGAGGAAGCAATTCCCACCGATATCCCGAGGGCGTGGGCTTCATTCAGCCAGGCGACCACGCCTGGACGAGGTCCTTGACTCTCAAGAAGCTCATCCCGCCGCGCCCGCCGGGCCGCCTGGAGATTCGGATCCAGGGTGCGGCCCAGTCTCTCCTGAAGGTCAATCCATGGATCGCGGCCGTCGTCGGTGCCGATGGTCCCCTGCCACTCCGCTGCCGTCAACTGCGCGCCCTGATGATCCCAGAGTTCGACCCACGACCGGAACAGGGGCTCTTCCGTGTCAACGACTGTGCCGTCGAAGTCCATCACGATGCACCCGGTCATTCACCTATCATCTCAGTCTGGAGGGGATGGCCGGTAAACGGTCCTGGCCGCGTTGAGGACTCCGCGGACCCGACTCGATCAGTGCGCGCTGCCTGCAATTGTGAAACATGCAAACGCGCGGCGTGGAATGTGGTGGAGAAGATGAACTCCTATTCAGACTTCCCTGAGCTGCGGGAACGGATCAGTGCGCTCGGTCCATCTAGGCCCGGGCGGTGATCAGACCCGGATCACCTCGACCCCGGGAATGGCCTCATAGTCATTGTCCTGGGTGACGACCGGGATCTGCTCGACAATCGCGGTAGCAGCCACAAGCGCGTCGAGGATCGGGACGCGGCGGCCACCGGCACGCAGGGCGCCGGCGATCTGGGCGAACTGGCGTGCCACCTCGGTGTCCACTGGCAACGGGTCCCACGTCGACTCCACGGCAGAGAGCGTTGCCACTCGCGTCGGCCGATCGTCGTCGTTGGCCATGAGCACGCCGACGGTCAGTTCCGCCAACGTAACCACCGAGACCTCAGTCTCGGTCACGCCCTTCATCTCGCCAAGGGGTCGCCCTGACTCCGTGGCGACGAAGAACGAGGTGTCGAGTATCGCCCTCATAGATCATCGGTCGTGTCGGATAGCAGGCCCCGCACCTCATCGAGAAGCCCCCGGTCAGCCGCGTGACGGGACACCATGGCGAGCGCTTCGGCCGTCGGCACGGTTCGGCGGCGGCGGAGCGGCACGATCTCAGCTACGGGGCGCCGGTCGACCGTGACGGTCAACCGCTCACCACCTTCGACCCGACGGAGCACCTCGCTGACTGTGTTCCGAAGGTCGCGGACGGATACGGAATCACCCATGGGCCTATCGTAGCACATGTAGCCACATATGCTCCGGCCTTGCGGAGGTGATGGGCTATGTTCGAACCCCTTCTGGCTCGCTGACCAGGAGCAATGCGGCGCGGGAAGCTGAGCTGGCGCGAATATCGGCGGCGAGGCACTCGGTGCAACGACCACTGCCGAAGGTCATGGGACTGCGTTCGAACCCCTCCGGCAGACCGCCCCCCTCGCGGTGTCAGAAGTCGGGCTTCCGACCTGAGCTGCGCCCACGAGTTCTTCGGCACCAGACTGACGTGGTCGGACCCGCGTGAGTGTTGCTATGCGATACTCGGCCCATGCGGGTGGGGTGGCAAGGTCGCGCTGCCCTGGTTGTGGTCGTCGTGGCCATGTCGATGTTGGCGCCGCTCGCGTGGTGCGGCGTGGCGGGAGCTACGTCCGGCGGCCCCGGGGCTCCGCTGACGTTGACCGTGGACGACCTGGCGGCGCCAGTAGGCATTCGGCTAACCGACGTGTACTTCGGATGGCACGTCGGCGACAGTCGGCGTGACGCGGTCCAGAGCGCGTACCGCATCGTGGTCTCCCGCCCCGCTCTCGGCGGCCCGGGACGCGGTGCGGCACCGGTGGTCTGGGACAGCGGCAAGATCGTGTCCGCGGTGCAGGCGTTCGTGCCGTATGGGGGACGTGCCCTGGCGCCGGACACCACCTACCGGTGGACGGTTCAGACCTGGGACGGCTCGGGAGTTCGCGGGCCGCTGGCGCGCGCCGAGACATTCGACACTGGCTTGGACGACGGCGACTGGCACGCGGACTGGATCAAGCGACCCACTGTCGAGGAATTGGACACGCCGGCAACGTTCAACGTCCAGAACATCACCGGCGTCTGGG